>NZ_CP102578.1:337500-655576 GCF_042230915.1 Archangium gephyra
ACGAGCTGGCCGGTGGTTGTGCCAGTCCAAAGGCGTAGGGGTGTCGCGTACGATGAAAAGGCGCGGCAGCTATCCCCGAGACCCCATGGCGTCCCGCAAGGGATTAGTCGTTGATGCTCGGCTTCCAAGAAAAGTTCCGCGGGGAGTCTACAGGGTGTCCGTACCGCAAACCGACACAGGTGGGTGAGGAGAAAATCCTAAGGCGCTTGAGAGAACTCTCCTCCAAGGAACTAGGCAAATTTCCACCGTAACTTCGGAAGAAGGTGGGCCTCTGGTAGGTGTAGGCGTACAGCCGAAGCCGAGAGAGGTTGCAGAGAAATGGCGGTAGCGACTGTTTACCAAAAACACAGGACTCTGCGAAGGCAAGAAGCCGACGTATAGGGTCTGACTCCTGCCCGGTGCTGGAAGGTTAAGGGGATTCGTCAGCCGCAAGGCGAAGCGATGATCCGAAGCCCCAGTAAACGGCGGCCGTAACTATAACGGTCCTAAGGTAGCGAAATTCCTTGTCGGGTAAGTTCCGACCTGCACGAATGGAGTAACGACTTCCGCACTGTCTCGGAGAGGGACTCAGCGAAATTGAAATAGCTGTGCCGATGCAGTTTACCCGCAGCAAGACGGAAAGACCCCGTGAACCTTTACTACAACTTGACAGTGACACTAGGGTTCGACTGTGTAGGATAGGTGGGAGCCTTTGAAGCCGGGCCGCTAGGTTCGGTGGAGGCAACGGTGAAATACCACCCTGTCGGATTCTGGTGTCTAACCATGCCCCCTTATCGGGAGTTGGGACACTGTCTGGTGGGTAGTTTGACTGGGGCGGTCGCCTCCCAAAATGTAACGGAGGCGCGCGATGGTTCCCTCAGCCCGATTGGAAACCGGGCGTCGAGTGCAATGGCATAAGGGAGCTTGACTGCGAGACCGACAGGTCGAGCAGGTGCGAAAGCAGGTCATAGTGATCCGGTGGTCCTGAATGGAAGGGCCATCGCTCAACGGATAAAAGGTACTCCGGGGATAACAGGCTTATCTCCCCCAAGAGTTCACATCGACGGGGAGGTTTGGCACCTCGATGTCGGCTCATCGCATCCTGGGGCTGGAGCAGGTCCCAAGGGTTTGGCTGTTCGCCAATTAAAGCGGTACGCGAGCTGGGTTCAAAACGTCGTGAGACAGTTTGGTCCCTATCTGCTGTGGGCGTAGGATACTTGAGAGGCTCTGACCTTAGTACGAGAGGACCGGGTTGGAGACACCGCTGGTGTACCAGTTGTCTCGCCAGAGGCATCGCTGGGTAGCCATGTGTCGATTGGATAACCGCTGAAAGCATCTAAGCGGGAAACCGACCTCAAGAACAGGTATCCCGGGCGCAAGCCCCTGAAGACCCGTCGAAGACTACGACGTTGATAGGCCGGGTGTGTAAGCGCGGTAACGCGTTGAGCTAACCGGTACTAATTGGTCGTGCGGCTTACTTTACCTCAATCTCTCACGAGCTCCACCCCACCGGGGAGGAGCGGGGGATTCGAGTCCAAGGTCGAGGCCCCGAGCGCGCTCCCGAAGAGCGGCGCCGGGCCCGGAAGAAGGCACCAGCTTCTCCAGCTAGAAATTGAAAACTACCCTTTGTATGCACGCGTCACATGTTTTCCGGTGGCTATGTCGGAGGGGTCCCACCCGTTCCCATCCCGAACACGGAAGTTAAGCCCTCCAGAGCCGATGGTACTCCGCGGGAAACCGCGCGGGAGAGTAGGTCGCTGCCGGATTTTTTTTGAAGGCCCCGAGTCCTCACATTCGTGAAGACTCGGGGCCTTCGCCTTTGCGGGCTCCTGTCTTTCGCCAGCACGCAGGCACTCCATCCAGTCGCGCTGCGCCGGCGCCTGGCTGAGGCCGTGAACTCCAGCTCGCCCGAACGGCGGCAGGACGAGCTCCGGCTCTGGAAAAGGTGGACTCGCAGGCCACGTACCGCCCCTCGTCGGCGAAGTGCGGCATGATCTGCTTGGAGGACGTGTCCCGGTACTGCTCGCTGTTGGCCACCTGCAGCGCCTGCGCACCCGGTGCAGCGGGAGGACAGCCTCGCCGCACCAGTTCCACCCGCAAGCGCCGCTGCCCGGCGTACGCTGCTCACCACCGCCGGAAGATACCCCTGAACGGACTTGCTTCGGCTTGCTTAGGGCCGGGCCTTGGCGGGCACGAGGTTGGAGTAGCGCGCGGTGATGCGCAGGTGCTTGCGGTAGAAGAGGAAGCCGCCCTCGGCGTCCACGTGGAGGGTGTCGAGCACCTGGCCCACGCCGGGCTGGGCGCGGAAGTCCATGCGCACATCCACCCGGTCCGCCATGTCCGGCAGCTCCGTGGGGCTGTAGACGAGGCGCAGGAGCTGGCCCGAGCTGGGGTCGACGATCGCCTCGCCCTTGTGGACGGAGGGGGCCTTGTCATCGGCGCGGGGCTCGAAGCGCAGGCGCAGCTGGTGGGGCTCGCGCGGGTCCGGGCCCGCCAGCGAGAAGCGGTGCCGGGCCAGGGAGGCGGCGGCGAAGGGCAGGTTGACGGAGTTGAATGCGGTGCGGACCTCGCCCTTGCGCTGGCGCTCCTGCAGGTCCTTGCGCAGCGCCTCGGTGGCGTCCTGGCCGTCCTTGCGGGCCTCGAGCACCTCCCGGTGATGCTGGCCGTCCTTCACGGTGACGCGGTCCACCCGCTCCTGGGTGTGCTTCACGTTGCCGTCCCCGTCCAACTCCTCCACCCGCAAGGTGATGGTCACCTGCTCCACCTTGCCGGCGAGCAGCTCCTCCATGCCCCACGTCGTCTCACCCAGGCGCCGGGCAAGCACCTCGGCCTCCACGGTGGGCGTGGCGCCTCCCTGTGCCCTCACGGGGAGGGAAAAGAGCAGCAGACTCACCAGGGTGAGCGCGCGGGACATGCTGGGCTCCTGGATGGCCCCGCCCGGAGCGGCGGGGGGCGGGGAAGATGCACCACGCCGCGCTTCAGCGGAAGTGGGGATTCCACGCAACTGGCTCTTCTTCTCGTGGTTCCAACTTCCGAGGATTCTCGCGGGCCGGGAAGCCTCAATCGCCCGAGGGCGGGGCCGCGTTGACGGGCTCGGGAGGCTCCACGGCCGGGCGGCGCTGCTCCTGTTGCCGGGTGGGCCGCTGGCGCTTCTCGAAGGGCTCGAGCCGCACCGGGCGTCCGGACTCCATGCACTGGTAGAGGGCGCGGATGATGCGCACGTCGGCCAGGCCCTCCCAGCCGCTCGGCTCCACCTCCTGGTCCTTCAGGATGCAGTCGCTGAAGTAGCTGATTTCGGGGCCCACCTGGTCGCGCTCGGGGAAGGTGCGCTTCTTCTTGCCCTTCGCCTCCAACTCGAAGGTCATCTTCCCCTTGTACTCGTAGGCGTTCTCCAGGCGGAGGCTGCCCTTCGTGCCCACGAGCTGGTAGGTGGCCGACGGCGCGGCGCCGAAGCTCACGTTGAAGGAGGCCAGCCGGTCCTCCGGGAAGCGCAGCACCGCGGACACCGCCTCCTCCGTCTCGGCGAAGCGCTCGTCCTTCCCCTTGGCCCTGAAGGCGAACACCTCCTCGGGCTCGGCGCGGAAGAGGTAGCGCGCGGCGTTGATGCAGTAGACGCCGATGTCCCACAGCACCCCGCCGCCCTTGTCCGCCTCCACGCGGATGTTGGGCGCTTGAATCTGGAAGCTGAAGGAAGAGCTGAAGAGGCGCGGCTCGCCAATCCTGCCCTTGCGCACCGCCTCCATGGCCGCGAGGTTGGTGGACTCGAAGTGCAGCCGGTAGGCCGTCATCAGCTTCACGTCGCTGTCCTCGGCGGCGCGGATCATCTCCATGCACTGCTGCTCGTCGAGCGCGAGGGGCTTCTCGCACAGCACATGGGCCCCGGCCCGCGCCGCGCGCACCGCGTACTCGGCGTGCAGGGAGTTGGGCAGGGCGATGTAGACGGCGTCCACCTCGGGCAGCGCGAGGCACTCCTCGTACTGGTCATAACCGTAGACGGGGACGTCGTGGCGCTTGCCCAGCACGCGGTGCTTCTTCGGGTCCCCCGAGACGAGCGCCACCAGCCGCGAGTTCTTCTTCGCGTTCTTGAAGGCGGGAAGGATCGCATCCTGCGCGAAGTGTCCGAGCCCCACCACCACGTAGCCCACCGTGCGCGCCTTCTGACGCTTGCGCCGCGTGTCCTGTCCCCTCGCCTGCTTGCCACCCATGGCCGTTTCCTCCTGGAGTCCGCCGGCGGGGCAAGCTCCGCATCGCGAGGTGTGGCGACAACCCACCCGCCCCCGCGAGGCGCTGGCCTGTCGGAGGGAGGACGGCGCCCGGGGACGCGGCCTCCGCGGGTGGCGCCGTGCGCTCCCGCGTCCACCTCACCGTGAGTGCGGGACCGCGAGGGGCGGACGGACGCGGGCGCGCGGGGAGCCTGTCAGGTCTGTTACATTCAGTGGGGACCTGCGCGCCGGACATCGGGGGAAGGGCGCGCGCCAGGGGCGCACGGGGACGGGAGCTCCTGACCTCGGGAACGCAGGCCACAGCTTGGAGGAGGTATGCGCTCACCCGAGAAGGGACAGGAGCCCGAGGAGGGGCCGGAGCCCGGGATGGCGGCGGACCGGCTGCGGGCGCGGCTGGACTGGTTCGTGATCGGCCTGGTCAACCTCACGCACGTGATGCTGGTGGTGTCCATCTGGGGCCAGTGGGTGCGTATCGGCATCATCACGGCCATGTTCGCGGTGGTGGCCGGGCTCAACGTGGCCATCTCCCGGCACTTTCCGACGGAGCGGGTGCGGACGGCCGAGGCCGTGCGGATGACGCTCAACCTGCTCATCGCCACGCCTGTCTATGGCCACTTCACGGGCTGGGCGTTTCCTGTCTGGATGCTCCTGCCGCTCAACAGCACCCGGGTGGGCGGCACCCTGGGCACGTGGCCACGGGTGGGCCTGTACGCGTTGCTCGCGGGAGTGGTGGGCATCGCGCTGCTCGACGGCTGCCCGCCAGCCGTGCCGCTCACCTTCCTGGTGATGTCGGTGGCCATGGCCGGCATCTCGGAGGCGCGCATCCGCCTCAACCAGCTCACGCTGGACAGCCTGGAGCAGCGCAACCAGGAGCTGGCCAAGGCGCTGGCGGAGCTGGACCTGGTGCACCGGCGCGCGCGGGAGCAGGAGCGGCTGAGCAGCCTGGGCATGCTGGCGGCGGGCATCGCGCATGAAATCAACAACCCGATGAGCTACGTGAAGAGCAACGTGCACACGCTCCATCAGGAGCTGCGCGAGCAGAAGGAGCTGCCTCCGGCGCTGCGCGAGTACGTGACGGAGGTGCTGCCGCAGACGCTGGATGGCATCAAGCGGGTGTGCTCCATCGTGACGGACCTGCGGCGCTTCGCGCGAGGGGACCCCGAGGCGCTCATCGAGTACGACCTCAACGAGGAGGTGCGGGCTGCGCTGCGCATGACGCGCAGCCAGCTGCTGCCGCAGTGTGACGTGGTCATCGAGCTGGGGCCGCTGCTGCCGATGCTCGGCCACCCGAGGCAGATTTCACAGGTGGTGGTGAACCTGCTCATGAACGCGGCGCAGTCGATGAAGGAGCGGGGCACGGTGTACGTGTCCACGCAGCCCGACGGTGAGGACGACGTGGTGCTGACGGTGAGGGACACGGGCGTGGGGATGACGCCGGAGGTGCAGGCCAACCTCTTCCAGCCCTTCTTCACGACGAAGCCGGAGGGCGAGGGGAGGGGGCTGGGGCTGGCGGTGGTGCACGGCATCATCACGGCGCACGGCGGGCGCATCCGGGTGGAGAGCCAGCCGGGGCAGGGGAGCACCTTCACGCTGCGGCTGCCCCGGGTGCCACCGATGAAGTTCATCGCCGAGCAGCACGTGCCGGAGCAGCCGGGGGCCTCGACCATCCACGTGTTCCAGGGGCCGCGCGCGCTGCCGGGGACGGTGGAGGACTAGGTGGGGAAGCCGGCCGCGTCCTCGGGCGAGGTGTACTCGGGAGGCGGAAGCGGGGCGGCGCGGTGCTTCCAGCGCCGCGCGGCGGCCACGCCCCAGCCAGTGACGAGGGCGCCCTCGACGACGGCGTCCAGCAGGTACACGGGCGAGATGCGCTGGGGCGAGTAGCGCAGGTCCACCGCCGCGAGCGAGGCGGCGCTGCCGGCCGCCAGGGCGAGAAGCTCGGGCTGGAGGCGGCGGCGCAGGCCGGCGGCGAGCAGGGTGCCCCCGACGACGGCGATGAGGGCGCCCACCGTCTTCACCAGCCACCCCTCGAGCTTGGGGCCCGTCACGGCCTCGAAGCTGCGCAGGTGGACGATGGGCCAGAGGCCCGTGGCGAGGAAGAAGACGCCCTGGGTGACGGCCAGGCCCGAGGCCAGTGGCTCGGTGCGCTCGGACTCGAGTTGCTCGACTGCCTCCATGTGCTCCTCCAGTGCTCTGAAGGAGGAAGATGGGGATGGCCAGGGAAGAGGCGCCCGCCCGCTCCCTGTGCTTACAGGGAGAGCAGCGGCTCCACCGTGTGCAGGACCGCGTCCAGGCACGCGAGGCCCTCGTGGCGCACGGCGTCCACCGCCTCGCGGGCCCAGGCCAGCACCGTGCTCCGGTCCTCCTCGGACATGCCGTGGAATCTTGCGTCCCCCGAGCGCACGTCCTCGGCCACATGGGCCGCCACGCCCAGGCTGCGCCCCACCACCACCGCCCGCTCCGCCCGCGCCGTGCCCTCCCACAGTACGCGCAGGTAGAGCGCCCACTGCTGTCCGGCGATGCCCTCGGCCACCTGTTGGAAGCGCGGCGCCGTCCACGCGGCCGTGCGCACCTCGAGCACCTGCAGGCCCGCCGCCGTCACCATGTCCCCCGCCGCTTCCGCCAGCACGGGCGCCGGGAGCCCCGCCCCGGCCAGCGTGGCGAAGCACATCGACTGCAGGGCGAACTGCACCCCGGGCCCCACCCGCAGGGGCTCCTCCAAGTACGTGCACTCGCCATCGGCCAGGTCGTCCGCGAGGTTCGCCGCGCACGAGCACAGGAAGAGCCCCGCCGCGCGCCGCAACAGCACCTCGCGCTCGAGCCCCACCTCGGCACCCGCCGCGTACAGCAGCGCCAGCGGCCCGGGCCGACCCGCCTCCATCGCCGCCAGCACGTCCCGCTCGGCCTCTTCCGGGAGCCCGTACCGGCGCAGTGCGCGGAGGGCCTCCTGGAAGACGGCGCCCGCGCTCATCTCAATTCCCGCGGCAGCAGGATGCGCAGCTGCGCTCCCCCGGTGGGCCGGTTGTTGCGCTCCAGCGTGCCGCCACTCGCGCGGATGAGGCACTCGGAGGTGTACAGCCCCAGCCCCGTGCCGTTGGGCTTGGTGGTGGACAGCCCCTCGATGGGGGCCTGCAGCTTGTCCGCGGGGAAGCCCGGGCCGTCATCCGCGATGACCAGCTCCAGCCTCCCGCTGTACGGCTCGGGCCGCGCGAGGATGTCCACCTTGGCGGCTCCCTGCTCGCCATTGCCCTCGCACGCGTTGAGCACCAGGTTCTCCACCACCCGCCGCAGCGTGGTCGTACCCCCTCGCAGCAGCGCGTGCGTCGCCTGCTCCTCCACCTTCACCTGGATGTCCACGTCCGGAAAGCGCCAGCCCAGGCTGGTGCGCACCGACTCGAGCACCGGCACCAGGTGCACGTTCTCCGGCTCGTGGCTCACCGAGCGCCGGCCCTTCTGCCGGATTTCGATGACCATCTCCCGGATGCGCGCCAGCCCCTCGTTGAGCTCGCGCACCAGCTCCTCGAACTCGGCGCGCGGCAGCGTGTTGCGCTGCACGCCCATGATGGAGAGCATGTCCGCCGCGGCGCTCACGCTCATCAGCGTGTTGTTGATGTCGTGGTTGTAGCCGAGAATCTGCACCAGGGCCTGGGACAGTCGGCCCACGTCACGCTCCTGCTGCTCGAGCATCTGCGCCTGGACGGCGGCACGCAGCTGCTCGGTCTCGGCGCGGGCCACGTCGTGCTGCAGGGCGAAGCTGCCCGTGTACAGCTCGAGGAGGACGGCCAGGGGCGCCATGACGGCGAAGAGGGCCACGTGCTCCTTGCTGCTGATGAGCAGTGCCGCCAGCCCCATCGCCACCGCCGTGCCCAGCGCGAGGAAGGGCTGCGAGGGCGCCACGCGGTGCATCCGGCCGTGGTAGCCGGTGGTGAAGAGCAGCACCGCGGCGAACACCATGGCCCCCGGCATCTTCGCCATGGCCATCAACGCCGCCAGGTAGAACTGCAGCGACGCCGTCCCCACCACCAGGTACAGCCAGCCCCACCACTCCAGGCGCTGGCGGCCCCGGTGCAGCAGCGCGAAGACGACGCCCAGCACCAGGCTCGGTGCCAGGCACGCCATCCCCTTGCCGAAGTCCAGCGCGAAGAAGTCCTTGGCCCCCGGGGCCGACACCGCCAGCGCCAGTATCCCCGGGATGACCAGGGCGGAGCTCAGCCACGCCTGCAGCGACGAGGCCGCCAGCACCTCCTGGGCATCCTGCGAGCGCACCCAGCGCTTGAAGGAGTCATGGACGACGCGGCGCCAGCGGGCGGGAGGGCTCATAAGGTCGCGGTCAGATAGAAGCCCGCCGACTTGTTGATGGAGTTGGCCTCGCGTCCCACCTGCTCCACGCGGCGGTTCAGCTCGTTGAAGATGTCCGGGTTGCCCCGGTGCACCACCTTCACCTCCACCGTGCCTCCGGCCAGCACCTGGTGGATGGCCTCCAGGATGGGTTTCACCTCGGGACTGATCTCCAGCGCGCCGTCAGGGCCCTCCACGGCGCCCAGCTCCTGGATGCGCATCAGGTACTCACTGAGCGAGGACGCCACGGTCAACCCCACCACTCGCGGACCACGGATGTCGTTGTAGCTCATTGCGGCATTGCCTCCGCCGGCCCAGGGGACCGGACTGTTGTCTGCTTGATTCGGGGGGTGGTGGGGGGGACTGTTCATGGGCGCGGGGCCTGGGGACCCGGCGTGGAGAGCAGGGCCTCCAGCTCGCGGCGGCCGAAGGGCTTGGCCTGGAACCACTGCTGGCCGGGCTGCTCGATGAAGTCGGGAGGGCAGTGCGTCCCGGAGATGAGGACGCGGCGCGCGTGGGGCACATGGGCCTCGGCCCAGCGCAGGAAGCCCGTGCCCGTCTCGCCCGGCTCCAGGTGCTGGGCGGCGAGGATGACGTCCACGGCCGGCTCCTCCGCGAGGGCCGCGCGCGCCTGGGCGGCGGAGTTGGGGCGGAGCACCTCGTGGCCGAGCACCCGCAGCGTGCGCTCCAGCCCTCGGGACACCCGGGCATCACAGTCCAGCACCAGTACCTTCATGGGGTGGCCTCCTGCTGGGAGGATGGAGCGAGGAACCAGTCGGCCGGGGGCGCGAGGTAGAGGCCGCCGCTCACGGCCCGGGCGTAGCGCAACATGGCGTCCGGCGGCTGGCCCCCCACGCCGAGCAGCGCGTCCAGCGAGCGCCGGTAGTAGTCCGGATCCGCCGAGGCCGAGACGAAGGCCAGGCCCTCCTCGCCGCCGTGGCGGAAGGGGAAGCCGCGGCGGATGAGGAGCTGGTTGTCCCCGGCCCCCGAGGCACGGGCGCGGTGGAGGTGAGCCTCGGCGGGCGCGTCCGGGACGAGCTCCCCGTCGCGGGTGCGGCCCACCACGTGCGCCTGGGCCTGGGGCTTGAGGCGGCCGAAGCGCTCGAGATCCTTCTGGAAGCGCAGGTAGAGCAGCCACGAGGCCCCGGCCAGAGAGCCCGAGGGCACGAGGGCGGCGCGCCGCACCTGCTCCCGGCTGGGGAGTACCAGGCCGTCGCGGAAGCCGAAGGCATCACGTCCCTCGCCGATGCGGCCGCCGAGCACCTCCTCCTCGAGGTACAGCACCGCCTGGGAGAGGGCGAGCACGCGCCGCAGGGCCCACAGCAGCAGCTCGCGGCCATTGGCGCTCACCTGGACGAGCACGTGGGACTGGGTGGAGGGGAAGCGCGCGGTGGGGCCTTCGCGGGGCAGCAGCGAGGACAGGTCCGGAGCGCCGGGGAGCAGCGTGGGCTGCAGGCCAAGCACCGAGTGCAGGCCCCCGGGCACGCTCAGCTCGGCGTGGATGGCGGACACCACCTCGCGCAGCTGGGGAAGGGCCACATTCCGGCTGAGCCGGAGAACGGCGACACCACTGAAAGCACCAGGCGAATGGAAGAGACCTTCTTGTGGCCGCATCTCTGTACCCCCCCCACCCTCGCGCCGATGTTCCGGCACGCCGGGTTGCTTGTGCACGGCAAGGAGAACCCAACGGGTTGCATGATGTCAAAGGGGGTCCGGAAGGAATGTCATTTCCCCGCCGTCTCACTCCTCCCAGAGCAGGGCCAGCTCCAGCTCGAGCGCCTCGAAGGGCTCGGCGCGAACGAGGAGCTCGCCCGAGAGGGGCCGGGCGCGGTAGTGGGCGCCCTCCAGACGCAACACCTCCAGCGTATGGGCGTCCGGGTCCACCAGCCAGACGTGCCGCACGCCGGTGCGCGCGTACACCGGCAGCTTCGCCTTGCGGTCCAGGGCGCGCGTGGAGGGAGAGATCACCTCGCACACCCAGTCGGGGGCGAGCGTGGAGGAGGCCGAGCGGGGCGTGCGCGGCATGCGCTCGCGCCGCCAGCCCGCGATGTCGGGTACCAGGACGTTCCCGCCCAGGCGCAGCTCGGGCTCGTTGAGCAGGCGCCAGCCCCCGGGACCGCGCCTGCCTTTGACATAGGGGCCGCTCAGCTCTCCGAAGAGCTCCGCGGCCGCCACCGCATAAGCCAGGGCGGGTGGGGGGCTGGCATATAGCTCGCCATCAATCAGCTCTCCGGTGAGGTGCGCGGGGAGCGCCTCGAGGTCCGAGTAGCTCGCCTTGCGCGGTTGGCGTTCACCCATGGCCGCACTCTACGCCCTACTTCATGAATCGGGTAGAGTTTCCCTTCCGCAAAAGTAACTTTCATGACGGGGAGGCGGGCGTCCACCCGTTGCCCGCCCCGCCGCGAAGCAGCCGTGCGGACGTGCTCGGCTGCCGGGCCTGGAAGCACCCCCCATCTTCCGACCGGAGGAGGCGCATCCATGGCCATTCCCAAGCAGGTGAGCGAGCACGAGGCGCACGGAGAGGTGGAGCGGGTGCTCCACGAGATGAGGCAGACGCTCCGGGTGACGGGGCTGGACGTGACGGTGCGCACGTGGGCGGGCTTCGAGCGCTTCCTGGTGGCGATGTGGGAGGCGATGGGGCCGAACACGGAGACGCGGGCGTTCGAGTCGGCGGCGGACGAGGTGCGGGTCCAGGCGGTGGAGGCCGCCGAGGGTCTGGGGCAGCTGGGCGCGTGGGAGGCGGCGGTGCTGGGGGAGAGCCAGCGCTACCACGTGCGAGGGGCGCTGGAGCTGTACCACTACCTCAACCCGAAGATGCTGGTGTTCACCTCGGCGGTGAAGCTGGCGCTGCAGGACGAGCCGGTGGGCGTGCCGCAGCCCCTGGGGAGCGCGGAGCGGATAGAGCGGGGGGCGCCGGCGCGGATGATGGCGATGGAGGTGGGGGAGGAGCGGCCAGGCGACGCGCGGCTGCGCGGCCTGTTGGAGGACATCGAGGAGACGGTGGGGCCGCCCGCGCTGCCGGGGGAGTTCCGGGGACTGGCGCTGTGGCCCGGGTACCTGGAGGCGGCGTGGGAGCGGCTGAAGCCGAGGATGAAGACGGAGGAGTGGGCGCGTGCGTGTGACGCGCTGCTGGAGACGTCGAGGCGGCTGGCGCGGCGGCTGCCGTACGAGGTGGCGCTGTCGAAGGAGCGGCTGGAGGTGTTGCGCGAGGACGCGGAGCTCATCCAGCGGGTGACGGTGCAGTGCGAGTGGCGGCTGCCGGTGCTGGTGCTGGGAATGGCGACGCTGGTGGGGGACGTGGGAGACCTCGAGCGGCGGCTGCCCTTCCCGGCCGAGGCGCGGCTGGTGCCGGACTTCGTGGTGGGGGAGGAGCTGCGATGAACTGGCGCGAGTACCAGGCGAGGCAGCGGGTGGTGGAGCTGGGCCACCGGTTCATCAGCTACGTGGACGAGGGCCAGGGCGCGCCGGTGGTGCTGCTGCATGGGATTCCCACATGGGGCTTCTTGTGGAGCGGGCTGCTGCCAGCGCTGTCCCTGACACATCGGGTGTTGGTTCCGGACCTGTTGGGATACGGGTACTCGGACCGGCGCGAGGGCTTCGACCGGTCCATCGCGCGGCAGGCCGAGGCGCTGGATGCGTGGATGGACCGGCTGGGGATAGGGGACGCGGCGGTGGTGGGGCACGACATCGGTGGAGGGATTGCCCAGCACCTGGCGGTGCGGTTCCCTCGGCGGGTGTCGCGGCTGTGCCTGATGAACAGCATCTGCTTCGACTCGTGGCCCATCGAGCTGATGGTGCAGCTGGGGCACCCGGGGGTGGTGAGGCGGCTGTCGGCGCAGGCGGTGCAGCGGATGTTGAGGGTGGCGCTCAAGCGGATGGGCTTCGCGACGGCCCCGCCGGACGGGCTGGTGGACGGGCTGCTGGCGCCGTACGCCACGGAGGTGGGGAAGACGTCCCTGGTGCGCGACGCGGCGGCGCTGGACACGAACCAGACGCAGGAGCTGGTGCCGCGGCTGCCGCACGTGGCGGTCCCCACGCGGGTGGTGTGGGGCGTGGAGGACACCTTCCAGCCGGTGAAGTGGGGCGAGCGGCTGGCGTGGGAGATACCAGGGGCGAGGCTCGTGCGGGTGGAGCGCGCGAGACACTTCCTCATGTGGGACCAGCCGCACGCGGTGATGACGGCGCTCTACGAGTTCCTCGGGGTGGAGGAGCGGCCCCGGTTGGAGGGCCGGGAGACCCGGGACGCGGAGGTCCCTTCGGTTCAGGGCCGGTTGATCTGAGAGGGCCCGGCGCTCGCGGTGCTCACCACGGATCGTTGCCCAGCTTCTCCGCCGGGGTGGGCGTGAAGGTCGACTTGAAGGCCGCTCCCGCCGTGTTGAGCGCCGAGCCGAACGCCTCCACCGCTCCCTGCTTCACCTGGCCCTTCGAGAAGCTCTCGAAGGCATCGCGGCCGAACCCCTTGGCCTCGCGCAGGTGCGCGGTGATCTCGCTCATCGCTCCCGCCTCGACCTTCTGCACGTTGCCGATGACGCCCTGGGCCGACTGCTTGGAGATTCCCACCCCGAAGCCGTCCAACAGCTTGTTCACGCCGTGGACCTGGTTGGCGTAGTCGCTCTTCTTCCCCTGGGTGACCTGGTGGATGTCCGTGCGCAGGGGGTTGTTCAGCTTGAGGCCAGAGGTGAGCTTGTTGATGGGCATGGGAGTCTGTTCTTTCGTGTGAGCGGGACGTCCATACCCAAAGCACACGGTGTGCCAGGCCTGTGCTGCCCCGCGGACGCCCCGGAGAACGCCCTCTTCCCTCGGGAAGTGCTCGCGGACCGGGCCTGTCCTGGTGATTCCAGTCACCATTCGGGGCCCCGGGCCCTGATGACTCCAGTCACCAGGGGTGACTCCCGTCACCACCTGTGCTCTGTGCCAGCCAGGGCCTGAAGCCCGGAGCGGAGGAGTCCAAAGCGATGCGCCTTCCCGAGCGTCCCCGAGCGGTCATCACCGGAGCGGGCAGTGGCCTGGGCCGGGCGCTGTGTCTGGAGTTGGCTCGCCGCCGGGCGCGCATCGTGGTGTCGGACCTGGACGAGGCGGCGGCGCGGGAGACGGCGCGGCAGGTGGAGCAGCAGGGCGGCGAGGCCTGCGTGGTGCCCTGCGACGTGACGAAGCCCGAGCAGGTGGAAGCCCTGGCGAGGGAGAGCGAGGCGGCGTTCGGCGGGGTGGACCTGCTGGTGAACAACGCGGGCGTGCTGTGCGCGGGCGAGGTGGGACGGATGCCTCTGTCCGACTGGAAGCGCGTGCTGGACGTGAACCTGTGGGGCGTCATCCACGGGTGCCATTACTTCGTGCCGCTGCTGCGCAAGCAGGGCGCGGGGCACATCCTCAACATCGCCTCGGCGGCGGGGCTGATCTCCACGTCGTACCTGGCGGCGTACAACGTGTCGAAGGCCGCCGTGGTGTCGCTCTCGGAGACGCTGCTGGCCGAGCTGAAGCCGGTGGGCCTCGGGGTGACGGTGGCCTGCCCGACGTTCTTCCGGACGAACATCGCGGCCTCGGCGCACATCACCGAGAGCGAGGACGGCCTGCGGCTGAAGGCGTTGACGTCGAAGCTGGTGGACAACGCCTCGGTGTCGGCGGAGCAGGTGGCGCGCGAGCTGGTACGCGCGGTGGAGCGCGACCGGCTCTACGCGGTGCCGATGGCGGATGGCCGTTGGGCCTGGAGGCTCAAGCGGCTGGCGCCCGGGGCGTTCGCGCGAGGCGGCATCGCCCTGCAGAAGCGCATCCTGGCGCACCTCGCGAAGAAGCAGTGAGCCCCCTGCTCACCCCTCCTCGCCGCCGCCCTCCGGTTCTCCGCCCTCCGGCTCCTCCGAGGGCTCCGCATCGCCAATCGGCATCTGGAGCGCCCGCGCCTTCTTCGCGCGCTTGCGGCTGAGCTCCACGCCCACGGCATCGAGCCCCAGCCAGTTGGCCACGGCGAGCACGGAGCCATGGCCGCAGAAGGGGTCCACGATGGTGCGCGTGGGCGTGTTCTCCAGCACGTACTTGCAGGCGGCGAGACACGCCTCCACGCCCATGCCGCGGGTCCACGTCACCTCGCCGGCCTGGGGGAGCACATCGGCGGTGGACTTCGAGAGGTCCGCGCGGACGCCTCGCGAGAAGCACAGCATGTGCGAGTACGCCGGCCGCCCGTAGGTGACACTGCCGGGCGCGGTGCGGCAGACGACCTTGTGCCAGAGCAGCGAGTGCCCCAGTTGCTCGGCGGCCTTCTGGACGAGGTATCCCTTGTCCACCCAGCTCCCGTCCTTCTTGATGTCCGTCTGGTAGAAGATGGTGACGCCGTCGTCGGGGCAGCGCGAGAGCACGAGCGACGCGGTGCGCACGAACCAGTCCTTCCACTCGGCGAGCGAGAGGGAAGGGAACTCGGACACGTCGGGCATCGAGGTGATGAGCGAGCACCCGGCGAGCACGCCCTGGCTCTCCAGCCATGCCAGGGCGTCCGCGCAGTGAACTGTCCTCTTCCCCTGTGAAGGTGCCTGCTCCAAGCGGTGGCCCCCGGCGCTCAGCGGCGCTTGACGTTGAAGGGGCCGAAGCCCTGGTCCGCCGGCATGACCTCGACGACGTTGATGTTCACGCGGGCCGGGCGGGTGACGGCCCAGAGCACGATGTCCGCGATGTCGCCGGGGGTGAGGGCCTCCATGCCCTCGTAGACCTTGCTGGCGCGCTGGGCATCGCCCTTGAAGCGCACGAGCGAGAAGTCGGTCTCCACCATGCCGGGCTGGATGTCGGTGACGCGCACGCGTGTGCCCACCAAGTCGGCCTTCATGTTCTCCGAGAACTGGTGCACGAAGGCCTTGGTGGCGCCGTAGACGTTGCCACCGGGGTACGGGTAGCTGGCGGCCACCGAGCCGAGGTTCACCACGTGCCCCCGGTTGCGCTTCACCATGCCGGGCAGCAGGGCGCGCGTCACGTAGACGAGCCCCTTGCAGTTGGTGTCGATCATCGTCTCCCAGTCATCGAGCGACGCCTCGTGGGCGGGCTCGAGGCCGAGGCCGACGCCGGCGTTGTTGACGAGGACGTCCACGTCCGCGAACCCGGCGGGCAGCGCGGAGAGGGAGGCCTCGACGTCGCGGCGCGAGCGCACGTCCAGGACCAGGGGGTGGGCGGGGTTGGGGAGCTTCGCCGCCAGGGCCTCGAGCCGGTCGCCGCGGCGTCCCGCGAGCACGAGCTTCGCGCCCGCCTGCGAGAGCGCGAGCGCACAGGCCTCGCCGATTCCCGCGCTGGCGCCGGTGACGAGGGCCGTCCATCCTTGAAGGGTTTGCATGGGGCGCGGATTCTAATGAGGCGCCGGAGGAGTGCACGCCTCCAGTGATTCGAGGCCTACCTATCCGAGGAACGAGGGATTCTCTCGCCCCTACCTCGTACAGCCACTTCAAGTGCGTTGTGTACGGCATCTTGTGGAGCAGGCAGGCCAGTAGGCGCTTCGTCTCGCTCCGCAGATACGAACAGTTGACAGAAGATCAACTGGTGATTAATGATGATGTCGCCATGGTGGACGTCGGTCAACCGCTCAAACCTCAGAAGGCGAAGGCTCTGATCAAGGCGATCAGAGAAAGCGGCGGTGTTGCGCTAAGCGATCACGCGTTGGCCGAATTGGCGAAGGATCAGCTAGAAAGCAGCGACGCCTTGAACGTCCTGCGGGCAGGCATCGTGCGAGAACCCGAATGGGAAAATGGGGAGTGGCGTTACCGTGTCGAGACCCCTCGTATGACGATTGTGATCGCTTTTGACTCCGAAACTGAACTCGCGATCGTTACAGGTTGGAGGAACAGGCCATGACCGCAGTGAAGCGATGCAGGCGGTGTGAGGGTCCTTTGGAGATTCGTCGTGAGAACTACCAATACACTGCCAGCGGACTAGACGACGTTATATTGGGAAGTATTGAAGTCCGTTATTGCTCGGCCTGTGGGGACCGAACTGCGATAATCCCGCGGATTGAAGCGCTCCATCGAGCCATCGCTATTGCGTTGGCCGAAAAGCGGGAACGGTTGCTGCCTAAGGAGATTCGCTTTTTGCGTAAGTACATGGGCCTTTCGAGTAGCGACTTTGCTCGGAAGATTGGTGTCAACAAAGCTACAATCTCCCGATACGAAAGCCTTGATGATCCTAAACCCATGGGGAAGCAAACTGAACGGTTGCTCCGTCTGATGGTATTGAGTGAGCGGCCCATTGAAAGCTATCCGCTTGAAGAAATGGCGAATGAAGCTCCCAAGGCTGAGCGGATGGTTCTAGCTCCCAACTCTGCCGGATGGCACCGAGAGCAATCAGTCGAAGCAGTATGATTCACTGACTGCTCAATCATAAAGGCTAAGCTTTCGTAAGCGCTGAACTCTAAGCGTTTTTACGAGGCTCTGTGGTTGGTGTCCTAGTGAATGGCTGGGTTATCGATGCCTTGCGGCCTCTCTGTTCTTTGCTGTCAGTGGCCACGGTTTACGATCCGAGCCAACGGGATGTCGTCCATTCAAGGTAGGATGCCTCCCAATGACGCCACCTCGCGGGCTCAACGCGCTGCACCTCCACCAGGGCCATCCGGACTTCCTGGACCTGCCGTGGCACCTGCCCCTGGAGGAGTGGCGGCCGGAGGTGTGCTCCCGGCTCGTGGAGGTCCCCCGGGGCCTGTCCCGGCACACGGTCGTCTTCGTCAGCTACGGCGCGCACATCTATGCGTTCAAGGAACTGCCCCTGTCCGTGGGGCAGCGTGAGTACGACGTGCTGCGCGGACTGGAGGAGCGCCACCTGCCGGCGGTGACGGTGGTGGGGCTCGCGCGAGTGCGCGCCCTGGGCGAGCCCGGGGACGAGGTGGCCATCCTCCTCACCCAGTACCTGCCCTCGTCGCTGCCCTACCGCGTGCTCTTCATGAACAAGGGCCTGGAGCGCTACCGCGAGCGGCTGCTGGACGCCATGGCGAGCCTGCTGGTGCGCCTGCACCTCGGCGGCCTGGGGGGACTGCTCCCTGTCCAACGTCCTCTTCCGCCGCGACGCGGGCGAGCTCCAGGCGTACGCGGTGGACGCGGAGACCTCGGAGCTGCACCCCAAGCTCTCCGACGGCCAGCGCGAGTTGGATCTGCTCATCATGGAGGAGAACATCACCGGGGGGCTCGCGGACCTGGCGGCGATGGTGGAGCTGCCCTCGACGCTCGATGTGTACGAGACGGCCCCGAGCATCCGCCAGCGCTACGAGCGGCTCTGGGCGGAGATCAACAAGGAGATCTCCATCACGCCGGGGGAGAGCTACCGCATCCACGAGCGGATTCGCGCGCTCAACGAGCTGGGCTTCTCGGTGGGCGAGGTGGACCTGGTGGCGAGCGGGGACGGCAGTCAGCTGCGGATGCGGACCATCGTGACGGACCGCGAGTACCACCGGCACCAGCTCCACAACCTGACGGGGCTCGTGGCCGAGGAGCGGCAGGCGGCGCTGCTGCTCAACGAGATTCGCGAGCTGAAGGCCACGCTGACACGCGAGGTGAACCGGAGCGTTCCCCTGAGTGTGGCGGCGTTCCGCTGGCTGGACGAGCGCTTCCGGCCGACGTTGAGCCAGCTGGAGCGGGAGCTCGGGCCGGCGGCGGACGAGGCCGAGCTGTACTGCCAGGTGCTGGAGCACAAGTGGTTCCTGTCCGAGCGGGCGAAGCGGGACGTGGGCCTGGAGGTGGCGGTGAAGGGGTACGTGGCGTTGCGCCGCGAGCAGCCCGCCCTGGCGCTCCTGCGCGCCGCGAGCGCCCCGCTGCCGGAGGTGGAGGCCCGCACTGAAGCGCCCCCGGCCGCCACGCCGGAACTCCCCGTGGCCTCGGCGGGACGGGGCTGAGCCCGGCGCGCTCCCTCGGGAATCCGAGTGGGGCTCGCGGAAAACCCAGGCGCTCGCGGTCGGGCGCTCCGGTGTTTCGCGGGGTTGCGGATGGTCCGGAGCCTGCAAGCTGGCGCGGTATGCGTCCTTCCTTCTCGCCGCTTCGTCGACTGAGCCGTCTCGCCACCGGTGCCGTGCTGGGGCTCCTCGTGAGCTGTGGTCCCGCGGATCCCGAGAGTTTCGTGAGCCTGAAGTGGCAGTCCGGCGGCGGGCCCTGCACGGAGGAGATGGACTGCAGCGGATGGGATGAGGTGCTGGCGGACGGCACCTTTCGCGTGGATCGGTTCGGCGATTTTGGCGGGGCGGTGCGCGAGACCGTCCTGCCCGCGGAGGAACTGGCGCGGGTCCGCGTGGCGGCCACCCGTGCCGAGCTGCTCGATGTGCTGCGGCGCGGGGAGGCTCCCTGCGGCAGGGTCACCGATTCGAGCAGCGTCCTCACGCTGGAGCTGGAGGGCGCGAGCTACCGCGCGCAGCTCGCCGGCTGTGATGAGCCGGGGGTGAACGAGCTGCGCACGCTGCTCAAACGCCTGCGCGACACCTACGCGCCGTGATTACTTCAAGCGCAGTTCAGCGATGGCCATGGAGACCACGGTCACATGGTCGGTGAGCGGAGGGTCCAGCAGCATCTCCTTGGCCATGAGCAGTGGCTCGGAGAGCTGACGCCGCTCGACCGCGCTCAGGTTCTTCTCCAGATGCTTGACCGCTTCCAGGTGCCGGCGATCCTGGAGAACCGCCGTGCACCGCAACAGGGCGCCCACGGTCGCCGCGGGAGGGTGGAGCTGATTGCTCACATGCCGGACACGGCGCAGGGCACTCCAGACCCGGGTCTCGAGATCATCCCGGAGCACCTTGGCCAGCGAGACGTCGAAACGCCGGCACTGCCGTGACCAGAGACGGACCCGATCGCGAATCCGGAAGTGTGGGGAGGCTTGCTCCTCCAGCTCCTCGGCCGAAGGGGGCTCCCTGACGAGCAGGTTCACTGCGGCACGCAGGAGCACGCGCAGGATGGGGAGCTGACTGGCTTGCAGCTCATCGAGCTGCTCGAGCAGCTCGGCCAGCAACTCGGGATCCGTCGAGAAGTCGCAGTCCCTCGGGTTGAAGCCGGGGGCTTGGAGGACGCGCCAAGCGCACTTGAACCGCACCTCCAACGGGGTTTTCGGGCTGCGTGCCCAGATCGTGACGAGCGGCAGGGGGAGGAACCGCAAGGTACTCTGCCACTGCTGGGCCGGGAGCTTCGCCAGGGCCTCCGCGAGCTGGCGCATCTCCATTCTCCGGTCGGGAGTGGCGCCGATGCCCTCGAGCATCCCCGCCCAGGCCTGCGCCTTCCAGAGGCACAGGATCTGGACAGCCTCTTCGGCCATTCCCTCTTGGAGCAGGAACTTCACCGCCAGCTTGCTTCCCTCGAGCGTGCCTGGAATGGGCTCCAGCTCTTCTTGCTCCGGCGCGGAGAGGTGTCTCCGGGTCAGAGCCCAGTCCACCCGTGCCTCGGTCTCCCATTTGGGCGTCCACATGCTCTCCTTCTTGGGTTTGGGAGCGAGGAAGGCCTTCATCACGTCCAGCAGGGCCTCGCGGGACGCTCCTTGGAGGACACACCGCTTGAGCTGCACATAACCGAGCAGGCCCGTGAAGGTCTCGGCCGCGTCCGCCGATTCCCTGGCGGCCTGCTCGATGATGTCCCGGCGCCCATCCTTCAACAGCATCTCCATGGCCCTCGTGCGATGGTCCTCCCGGGTGAGGAGACTCCTCGCGGCCAACTCCCGCACCTCTGCACGTTGCACCTCGAGCCAATCCTCCAGGAGGGATGAGCGGAGCGGCACTCCCTCCGCGAGTTGGAGGAGCAGAGGAATCAGCGCGGGCTCCTGCTCGCAGTCGTGTGCCAGCGCATCCAGGAACGTGGGACCGAGCTTCACGTCCTTCCGGTCCACGGCCATGAGGGCGCACATCCGCCGCAACTCGAGAGGGAACTCCTCGGCGGCTGCGATCGTCAGGAGGTCCTGGAGGTCGTCGGAGGCCAGGGGCGGGCCGACCAGGAGCCGGGACAAGAGGACGGGCGCATCGGCGGGGTTATGGGCCGCGTGGTCCAGGGCGAGCGGCGGATCCGCGAGCAGGAGGCTGAGCATCCGCTCGCTGATGATGGACGGTGGGGAAGACAGGTGGGGCGACGTCATGGAGACTCCTCCACGCGGCGGCGACAGCCGTGCCAGCCGCGGCAAGACCAGGATCCACCGGGCACACGTCAGGCGTGCTCGGCTCGAAACACCGCTGTGTGGGAGAAACGCCGGGGGACCGCTCTGTGGACGGGAGGCCGCTTCCGACGTTCGTGGATGACACCCGAGGGTGCCGCTCCAGGCTGCTGCGTGTACGTCACCTCGACGGTATGCACACCGGGACCGCGCCGCAACCCCGGTTTCCCAGCGGACGCCGGAGGCCCGCCGCTCCCCCGGGCGAGTGTTCACTCCCCCAAGGACAGCACCGCGGGCACCACGAGGCGCCGGTGCGTCAGTCCAGGTACCAGGGGGAGGCCTTCTCCCTCCACCCCTCGGGTGGCTCCGCCAACTCTCCTCCGCCGCTCACGTGGGAGGGGTCGGCGCCGCACGAGACGAAGAAGCGCCGCCCCTCGGCTTCCAGGCAGAAGTCCACGCGCGCCAGGGCCCCACAGTCCGGGCAGCGAAAGCCCTCCGCTCGCGCCAGGGTGCAGCCCTCCTGGAGCCCCGCGACCATCGTGTCGACGGTCGACTGGCTGAACTCCTTCGACAGACACTCCTCGTACGAGAGAGGCTCCGCCGCCTCCAGGACGAACTCCCGCCGCACGGGGACATAGCGCACGGAGAGCCGGCAGGACTCCCAGGCCTCGCGCTTCCACAGCTCCCACCCTCGCCACCAGCGGCACTTCACGTGGAGCTGGTTCTTCACCACGCTCTGCGGCCCCAGGTACTTCCGCTGCGTATAGGCCGCCCACACGGTGCACCGCACGCCCCAGGCGCCCTGCGTCATCCTTCCGCGCAGCTGCTTCTCCACGAAGCCCTTGAGCTGCCGCAACCACTCCTCGTCCGCGAGCTGGCGGTGGTAGCGCGTCCACAGCCAGGGTGTCATCCGAAGCATCATGTCCCTCACCGGAAGCCAACGCCGCGCGGTGGTGCAATCACCGCACCACGCGGGGCCCGCTGGGGCGGGAGTGCCGGCCACGCGTGACGTCTGACAGGATGGCGGGCCGAGCGGGCCTGGCGCGTCCAAGGTGACAGCGGGAGGCGCCCTGAAAACACCACGGGGCGCGGCCCTGGAAGGCACCGCGCCCCGCGAAGCAACGGCCTCGTGTCAGCGGACTACTTGGCGATCAGCAGCAGCAGGCCGCGGCCGCACATACCGTAGTTGAAGCCCTCGCCGCCGATGAAGGCCTCGGCGCCGGGGCTGGCCACCTGGCCGCTTCCCTCGGCCCACGGGCAGGTGTCGGTGACGCGGTACCAGCTCTTGCCCGTGCCCGGCCACGGCAGCGAGAAGTTCACCGCGCCGCTCCACCCGTTGTAGGCCACGTAGAGGGCGCTCGCCGAGTCACCCAGCTCGCTGCCGTCGATGCGGAAGGCCAGCGCGTGGTTGCCGCCGTTGCCCATGTACGTGGAGTCGGCCACCGCGCCGCTCGGCTGGAACCAGCGCATCTGCTCCATCACGTTGCCGTTGTTGTCCACGCTGCTGAAGAAGTTGGCCGGACGCAGCGCCGGGTGCGCCTTGCGGAAGGCGATGAGGCGCTGGGTGAACGTCTTGAAGTTCGCCTGGTCCGTGCTCAGCGAGTAGTTGAGCCAGTTGGCGCTCGAGTCCAGGTTGTACGCGTTGTTGTTGCAGTACTGCGTGCGCAGGAACTCGTCGCCGCCGTTGAACATCGGCGTCCCGGCGCTCAGCAGCAGGAAGGCCATGCCATTGCGCGCCGCCTTGCGCTGGTCGGCGGCCACTCCGCCCTGGTCCCAGCTCACGTTGTTGTCCTCGCCGCCGTCGGACGGGCCGTAGGGCCACGGCTGCAGGTTGTTCTTGCTGTTGCAGCTGTAGAGGTCCTTCAGGGTGAAGCCGTCGTGGGCCACCATGAAGTTGATGGAGTTGTACGGCTTGCGGCCGTCATCCCCGTACAGGTCCGAGGAGCCCGCGAAGCGCGAGGCCAGCTCGCCCGGCGTCACCGTCGCGCTGCCCATCTGGTTCTGGTCCTTGCGGAAGGTGTCGCGGTAGTACCCGTTCCACTCGGCCCAGCCGCTGGGGAAGTTGCCCACCTGGTAGCTGTTGCCGCCAATGGCCCACGGCTCGGCGATGAGGTCCGCGCCGGTGCCGCCCGTGGCCGGCCGCGGCGACAGGTCCCGCCAGATGCGGTTGAGCGCCGTGCCGCTGTTCAGCTTGTCGTAGTTGTAGCAGCCGTGCTGGCACGTGTTGCCCAGCACCGACGCCAGGTCGAAGCGGAACCCGTCCACGCCCAGCTCGTCCTTCCAGTACTTGAGCGAGTGGACGATGAGGTCCTGCGTCACCGGGTTGAAGGTGTTGAAGTTGCCGCCCACGCCCGTGTTGTCCCAGCTGTTCTGGAAGTCGCTGGTGAGGCTGTAGTACGTGGGGTTGTCCAGGCCTCGGAAGGTGAAGACGTTGTACGTCGTCTTGTCCGTGGAGCTCCACGCACCGCCCTCGCCGGTGTGGTTGTAGACCACGTCGATGAAGACCTTGATGCCCTGGTCGTGGAAGGCCTTCACCATGGCCTTGAACTCCTTCGTGGGGCCGCCCGCGGTCTTGTCGCAGGCGTAGCGGCGGTCCGGCGCGAAGAAGTTGAGGGTCATGTACCCCCAGTAGTTGTCGTCCGTGGTGCTGGTGGCGTCGACGTCGTTGTCGTCGTTGTCCGTCTCCTGCAGGGGGAGGAACTCGACGGCGGTGACGCCGAGCGCGGCCAGCGACGCGGCCTTCTGCGCGGCGCCCGCGTAGGTGCCCTTGCACGAGGTGATGCTCGCGTCGCCCTGGGTGAGGCCGCGCACGTGCACCTCGTAGATGACGTCATCCTTCAGGGCGCGCGTGGGCTTGGTGCCGTAGCTGGTGGTGTCCGGCGCGAGCACCACGCCCTTGGGCGCCCGGGCACCGCTGTCCTTGAGCCGGTGCGTGGCGCCCGTGGCGAACAGGGTGCCGTCGCTGTTGCTCGGGTTGGTGGGGTCGTGGCTGATTTCCAGCGCGTACGGGTCCACCAGCAGCTTGTTGGGGTTGAAGCGGTTGCCCTGCGCGTCCACGTCGGTGACGAAGCCCGCGCTGGAGCCCTTGGTCCACGTGGAGCTGTACGTCCAGTTGGGGCCCCAGGCGCGGTAGCCGTAGTACACCGGGCCGGTGATGCCGTAGGTGTTCTGCAGCGTGGCGACGGAGACCGTGGTGGACCACACGTTGGTGGTCGTGTTCTTCGTCAGCACGTACTTCGCGACTTCCTGGGCGCCGTTGGGCGTCTTGTAGATGTAGACCTCGATGCGGGTGGCGCGCGAGGAGTAGACGTTGAAGGTGATGTTGCTCTTCGTCGCGTCGTACTGCGCCCCGAGCGTCCAGGAGATGGCCGCCTGCCGCGTGTCACCCACCGCCTCCTGCGTGCCCTCGACGGAGAGGACGTCCGCCTCCGTGGCCGGGCCGCAGGACAGCAGCGGCGCGGTGACGAGGCCCGCGGTGAGCAGGGCCGCCCGCCAGGGGCGGAATTTTCCGATGACAGCCTTCATGGAGTGACTCCCAGCGCGGATAGGGGGAAGTCCGAGGAGGCGGGCCCGCGCCTACCCGTCTGTCCTACCTTCCAGCACCTCTCCCTCCTGGGAGTCAATCCGGGGTGTTCCCGACTCACCCTGGCTCCTACGTTCTGCCCGGTGGTGAGCACGAGGAGGGGGGGCTGGTGCCGCGCTCCCATGGCGCGCCGTGTCAGGAAGCGCTGGGGGTCCAGGCGATTTCACGCCCAGGACAGGCTACAGTCGGGTCAGAGAGTTGGCGTAGCATCCGCGCCCTTTCGCTGTCCCTCACCGCGGCTCCCCCACCGCGGCCACCCCCCTGCTGACGGAGAGCTTTCCATGCCCACTGTTGCTTCGAGCGATCAGACGCCCATCCACTACCGCGTCATCGGAGACGGACCGCGCAACGTGCTGCTGGTCCACGGGTGGATGGTGTCGGGCGCGGTGTTCGACGGACTCGTGGAGCTGCTGGACACCACGGGCCTGCGGCTGGTGATTCCGGACCTGCGCGGCTCGGGTGGCTCCGGGGCGCCGGCGGGCGGCTATACGCTCGAGCAGCACGCGCGCGACGTGCTGGCGGTGGCGGACCACGCGGGCTTCAAGCGCTTCACCGTGGTGGGCCACAGCATGGGTGGCCAGCTGGCGCAGTGGGTGGCGGCGCAGGAGCCCGCGCGCGTGGAGGGCCTGATGCTGCTCAACACGGTGCCGGCCTCGGGCCTGCCGCTGCCGCCGGACGCCGCGGGGCTGTTCCGCACCTCGGCCAACGACAGCGGCAAGCAGAAGATCATCCTCGGCCTGGCGTGCAAGCAGCTGTCGGAGACGGCGCTGGAGCGGCTGCTGAAGGACGCGGTCACGGTGGCCAAGGCCTCCATCGAGGGCAGCTTCGATGCGTGGACGGGCGGTGGCTTCGCGGAGAAGCTGGGCGCCATCACCGCGCCCACGCTGGTGGTGGCGACGGATGACGCGTTCCTGCCGCCGGCCTTCCTGCGCGAGGTGGTGGTGCGCCCCATCCAGAACGCGCGCCTGGCGTACCTGCCCGGGCCGGGGCACTACCCGCATGTGGAGCGCCCCGCCGAGACGGCCGCGCTGCTCACGTCCTTCCTGGCTGGCCTGGGCCGCGCGTAGGAGGATCTTCCCATGGCCTGGAAGATGTCCTTCGACTACGACGAGCAGCACGACGTCGTCACGGCGACGTTCGAGGACTGCATCCTCAACAACTCGCTGGACGTGGCGCGCTGGCGCACCGAGGTGGAGGGCCACCTGTCGAAGTACCCCTCGAAGGTGGACCTGCTCATCAACCTGGATGGGCTGGTGGTGAAGTACACGGCGGGCCGGGTCTTCGGGCGCGAGCGCACCGAGGTGCTGTCGCGCTACACCCTGCGCTCCTTCCGCTTCGGCGGCGACGAGATGACGAAGATGTTCGTGAGCACCAGCGGCGTCATCAACGGCGCGGCGGTGAACGTCTACAAGTCGCGCGACGAGGCGCTGCGGGCGCTGCTGGCGGACCGGGCCTCGGGTGGGGCTTTCCCGGCGGCCGGCAAGAAGGCCATGTGAGCTACACCCCGGCGAACCACTCGTAGCCGCGGTCCTCCCAGTAGCCCCCGGTGGGCTCCGGGAGGAAGTTCACCGCGGTGAGGTACTTCACCATCTTGTAGCCGAGCTTCACCCCCGAGTAGAGGCGCAGCGGCGCGCCGTGCTCGGGGGGCAGCGGCTCGCCGTTCATCCCGTAGGCGAGAATCGTCTGCGGGTGGAAGGCGCTCGGCCCGTCCCAGGAGGAGAAGTAGCCCGCGTCGAAGGAGCGGAACTCCACGAAGCGGGCCCGAGGGTCGGCGCCCACGAGCCGCGCCAGCTCACTCACCCGCACGCCGTGCCACGAGGCCACCGCGCTCCAGCCCTCCACGCAGTGGTGGCGGATGCGGTAGTCCGTGCGAGGCATCCGCCGCAGGTCCTCCAGCGACAGCACGGCCGGGCGTGCCACCAGCCCGCCCACCTGGAGGGCCCAGCCCGCGGGCGCGAGCGGCACCCGGTCCGAGATGAAGTACTGCGGGAAGGCCCCGGGTGGCGTGAGGGCCTCCACGGGCTCCTCGGGCGCGAACTGCTCCGGGTCGAGGAGGGCCGACTGGACGCGCTGGTTGAAGCGCTCCATGGCGCCGAGGAAGCCCTGGCGGGGACGGCTGCTGTCGCACGCGCCCAGGGCCACCGCCGCCGTGCCGAGCAGCCACGAGCGCCGGGTGAGCAGGAGCGGGCGGTGGCGCGTGTCACTCATGGCGCTTTCCTCCCGTCACCATCTCCCCCAGCGTGCGCGGGTGGAGCGCCACCATCACCACGTGCCCCACGGTGAAGAGCGCCAGCAGCGCGAGCACGAGCAGGTGCACCGCGCGCGCCGGGTCGTAGCCTCGGAAGAGGGTGGTGAGCCAGTGCAGCTGCACGGGTTTGTAGAGGACGAGCCCGGAGAGCACCTCGAGCACGGCCAGCACCAGCACGCCCGTGTACGCGAAGCGCTGCAGGCCGTTGTAGGGGTCCTGCCGGGGCGGCACCTTGCGCAGCCGGAGGTAGTAAGCGGCCGTGTGCAGCGCGTCGCGCGCGTCCCGGCGCGGGAGGAAGAGGCGCCGCCGCCACTCGCCACTGCCCACCAGCCAGGCCACGTAGACGAGGCCGTTGAGGACGAAGAACCAGCCGAAGGCGAAGTGCCAGTGCCGCGCGCCCGCGAGCCACGCGCCCAGCCGGGCCCACTCGGGAGGCGGTGTTCCCTGGAAGGGGTACGCACCGTAGGGCGCCCCCTGCGGCCCCATCATGGGATAGGCGGCGAGAATCTGCAGGCCGCTCATGGCCAGGATGGCCAGCAGCGGCACGTTGGCCCAGTGCGCGAGGCGGACGGGCCCGGGCTGGGGACGTCGGGCATGGGGCATGGTGCCTTCCCCCGGGGAGTGGCGGGCCCATGCCGGGCGCCCGCAGTGCACCCGGAACGGAGCACGTGCGCCACTCCCGCGCAGGAGCCCTCCGGGGCAGACGCCCGGTTCCGGACGCCCGGGCCCCCGGCTCCGTCTCACACGCGACAGCGCGCGGCACCCTACTTGGCGCGGTGGGAATGCGACAAGTGACCGCCAAAATAGGATATGGGGTTGACTTGACGTCGGGGGTAGATAGGGTTGGGGCCACCATGCCAGGTCATGTCCCTCCCGAGGTCCGCAAACGATTGGCCGAACCCCTTCGGAACACGCTCCGCACCGTGCGCCAGCTCGTGGAGCTCTCGCAGGCGGACATGGCCCAGCGCATCGGCATGGGCGCGGATGCGTATGGCCGGTTCGAGCGGGACAGCCGGAGCCTCGTGCCGAGTGCCTCGACGCTGCGGCGGATGTACCGGGTGCTGGAGCGCTCGGTGGACGAGCTGCTCGGCCCGGAGTGTGGGGAGGCCCCGGAGCCGGCGGCGAAGCCTTCCTCCGGAAGGAGCCGTCCCCGGCAGCCCGCTTCCCAACGTCCGGGCTCCCACTCGAGGACGGGGCGCGCCCGGCGGCTGGCGCTCCGGGTGGACGTGGAGTGAGATGGGCGGCATGAGCCAGCGCCTCCCGGCACGGCGTTTCCTCTACTGCCTCCTCCAGGGAGACACCTTCTCGCCCTCGCTCGCCCAGGAGCGCACGGGGCTGCTCCTGGTGGACGCGAACGAGCCCGGAGAGGTGGCTCCCTCGGGGCGCTACGACAGCAAGGCCCTGCCGTACGGGAGCGCCATGCTGGTGCTGTTCGACGAGGACCTGGAGCCGGACGCCTCCGCCCTGGAGCCCCTGCGGGCGTTGAAGGCGCGGCTGCCGGAGCTACGGGCCCTGGGCGCCACCGGGGTCTCGCTCTACCTGGTCGTCGCCTATGAGCGGCAGTGCGACTTCGTGCTCTCCCCCGAGGAGCTGGCGGAGCTCGCCGCGCTCGGACTGCCGCTGGCGGTGTCCTGCCACCCCGCGGCGACGTAGGCCGGAACGAGGGCTCAGCGGGTGCGCGAGGGTTTGGCCCGGGGCGACGTGGCCGGGACGTCTTCCCGCGTCACCGCGCGGGCAATCCGCTCCGCGTCCGCGGTGGTGATGCCGAGCGAGGCGAAGACTCCGTTGACGAAGAGGCTGGCCACGCCCTGCGCCAGGGCCCGGCCTCGCAGTTGCTCTATCAGCGGATGGGAGGCGGGGAGGGCGGCGCCCGAGCGGACCAGTGCCGCCAGCTCGGGCCAGAAGGTGTCCATCGAGCCCTCGAGGGCCTTCGGTGAATGGACATCCGGCGCTGTCGACGCGTAGTCGATGTACGCGGGGTCGGTCGCGATGCGGTAGAGGGCCGGGTTCTCCGCCGCCCAGCGGATGTAGGCCACTCCCGAGAGACGGAACGCCTCGCGCGGGTCGGTGATGGCCCCCGCCGCCGCGACGATCGCCTCGCCCAGCCGGCGGTTTCCCTCCGTGGCGAGCGCGCACAACAGCGCCTGGCGGTCCGCGAAGTGCTTGTAGGGAGCCGCGGAGGACACGCCGACACGGCGGCCCACCTCGGCCACCGTGAGCGCGTCCACGCCTTCCTCCT
Source organism: Archangium gephyra (assembly GCF_042230915.1). Classification (GTDB taxonomy): domain Bacteria; phylum Myxococcota; class Myxococcia; order Myxococcales; family Myxococcaceae; genus Archangium; species Archangium gephyra_B. The sequence continues at coordinate 366,174 of NZ_CP102578.1, forward strand.
GGATGAGCTCGATGCTCGCCTCCAGCAGGGCCTGCTTGAGGTTCCCGTGGTGGTAGGGGCGCGCTCGCGTCTTGGCGGTCATAAGGGGTCACCCGCTCGGCACGGAAAAAGTCCGTTGCGAAGTAAGTGAGACTAACTTACTTTGGTTCCAGGTGCAGGTCCATGCTTCCGAAGGAGCGGTCGATGAGCAGTCAGAACGCCGTGAGCCCCCTGTTGCGCTCCCTCTCGCGGCCCCACGGCTTCGAGCCCCTGCGGGTCGAGGGCCGGCTTCCGGAGTCGCTCCGGGGAACGCTGTTCCGGGCGGGACCGGGCCTCTTCGAGCGCTTCGGCGCGAGCCTCTCGCATGCGTTCGAGGCGGACGGCGCGGTCACGGCGGTGCGCTTCGACGGCGGTGGCGCGCGGGGGGCCTGCCGTATCGTCGAGAGCGCTGGCTACCGTGAGGAGGAGGCCGCGGGGCGGTTCCTGTACAACTCGGCGGCCTCGTGGCTGGATCGCATGCGCGCCGCGCGCAAGGGCACGGCGAAGAGCACGGGGAACACCTCGACCTTCTTGTGGCAGGACCGGCTCTTCGCGCTGATGGAGGGCGGACTGCTGCAGGAGATGGACCCGGCCACGCTGGACACGCTCGAGGCCACCCGCCTGGGCGTGGTGTCTGGCGCCTTCTCCGCGCACCCGCACCGCGTCGCCTCGCTCCGGACGACCTTCAACTTCGGCGTGCGCTACGGCCCGAAGATGCTCATCGACCTCTACGCCCTGCCGGATGAGGGCGCCGCCTCGAAGCTCGGCACGGTGGAAGCGCCCTGGCAGGGCATGATGCACGACTTCATCGCGACCGAGCGGCACCTCATCCTCTTCCTGGGGCCGGTGAAGCTCAATCTCCTGCGTGCCATGCTTGGCCTCGCCGACTTCACCAAGCTGTTTCAGTGGACGCCCGAGCTCGGGGCGCGGCTCATCGTCGTCCCGCTGGATGACATCCAGTCGCCACGTACCTTCGAGCTCGATGCCTTCTGGACCTGGCACTTCGCCAATGCCTTCGAGGAAGACGGCGGTCCGTGCGTCGACCTGTGCCGCTACCCCGAGTTCTCGTTGGGGGATATCGGCGAAATCGAAGACAAGGGACCGCCCCCGCTGCTGACGCGCCTGCACCTGGACATGAAGACGGGAAGCACGCGTGAGACGAAGCTCTTCGACGTCCCCTGCGAGTTCCCACAGCTCCACCCGCGTGTGCACGGGGGGCGTTATGGCACCCTCTTCGCGCAGACCGAGCGCCGCGGCGCGGACCGGCGGTACCCGGGCATTACGCGCATCGAGCTCGGCCGCGAGGGCAGCGCGGAGTGGACCCTGCCGGCCGGACATGTGCCGAGCGAGCCCGTGCTCGTGCCGCGCGGCGAGGCGGAGGACGACGCCTTCGTGCTCGACCTCGTCTACGACAAGACGAGCGACCACTCCTACGTCGCCGTGCTGGACGGACAGCACCTCGAGGACGGTCCCCTGGCGACCGTCCACTTCGACCACCCCATCCCCGTCACGTTCCACGGCAGCTTCGCCGCCGCACGCTGAGTCATTCCGGCGGGAGGCTCACCACGTGGCGCCCAGCTCCAGCATCACCAGGTGCTTCTGGTAGTTCCCGTTCGTGTAGTCGTAGCGGTGGCACACGTAGTCCGGGGCCGTGCACGCTCCAGCGGGGTCCGCCAGCCGCGTGTCCACGTTGGACGTATTCACCAGCAGCTCGTACCGGGCGGAGAGCTGGAGGTGTTTCGACAGCCGCGCGCTCACCGCGGGGCCGAGGACGAAGCGGGCGTCCTCGCGCCGGCGGCGTCCCCACTCCTCCTCGCTCCCATCGGCCGCCTGCACCCGCAGGTAGCTGTCGCTCAGGTAGTCACGCCACTCGGCCTCGGCGTTCAGGCTCGCGTCGAGCCGCTCGTTCAGCACCAGGCGCGCCGAGGCGCCCACCGCGTGTGCGGTCCACGCGAAGGGGATGACGTACTCCCGCGACGTGTCTCCGGACACGGCCTGCTCCAGCGTTCCGATGCGGTCCTCGCGGTAGCGGTACCACGCCGTGAGCCCCAGGGTGCGCAGGCGCAGCTCCTGGGACAGCATCGCATCCAGGCGCTGTCCGGTGAGGTAGCTGAACTCGCTGACGAGCCCGGCCTTGTGGGCGAAGGACACGTCGAGCCGGCTGCTCGTCCACTCGCTCTCGTCCAGCGCGAGCCACGCCGAGCCGCTCACGGAGCCCTGCAGCCCGCGGAAGTCCGACAGGCCGGTGAAGAACAGGTCCCCCCAGGACGAGGCACCCAGGCGGACGCGGCGCGCCACGTCCCACTCCAGGGCCACGGCCGCGCGGTGGAGCTGGAGCGAGTAGTCCTGCGCGGAGGACAGCGCGTAGGCCCGCTGCGTCCCGCCGTAGGACAGCTCGGTGAAGAGCGTGTCCGACAGCCGCCAGCGCGCCACGAGCCCGAGCCCCGCCTCGGCGAAAGCGCTCGCGGTCCCGGTCGAGCTCGCCCCGGAGACATCGCGCGCCGCCACGCCCACCTGGAGCACGTTGCTGTCGAAGCCCAGCCCCGCGCCTCCCGATGCCCGGAGCCCCTGCCCCTGGGCGCGCAACCCGAAGGCGAGCCGGTCGAGGTAGTCGCGTGCCGTCCGTCTGTCCTGGGGCTCCAGCTCCAGCGCGAGCGCCGAGGTGAGGTCCTCTCGTGCCGTCTCGCGCGCCCCCAACCGGTAGGCCGCGGCCCCCGCCATGAGCCGCGCCCGGCCCGAGGTGGCATCGCCCTTCGCGGCCTGGAGGAAGAAGGCGCGGGCCTCCTCGAAGCGCCCCGCGTCGAAGGACGCGAGGCCCTGGCGGTACGCCTCCGCGGCCTCGTCCTCGGCGAGCCCCCGCGCACGGGCCACGAGCGAGAGCAGCTCCTCCACCAGCACGGCCTCACGCTCGGAGGCGCCCGGCCTGGCTCGCTCCGCCCACTGCGCGGCGCGCTCGGGTGAGCCCGCGTCCAGCGCGGCGAAGCCCGCGTTCACCCAGGCGAGGCGTGCGAGCGGCTCGTCCGCCGTGGCCTCGAGGAAGGCCTGCTCGGCCTCGGCGAAGCGCTCCAGGGCGTAGAGACAGGCACCCCGGTTGAAGCTCCACCCGGCGCGCTCGGGCGCATCCGGTGCCCGTCCCGCGGCGTCGAGGGCCTCCAGCGCCTCGGCGGGACGCCCGGCACGAAAGCGCGCCAGCCCCACCAGGTAGAGCGCGGCACCCTCCTGGGGAGGCTGCGCGGCGCTGAGCGCCAGCCGCTCCGCCTCCGTGTATTGGCCCTCGGCGAAGGCCTGCTGCGCCTCGGCGAGCGGATCCGCCGCGGCCAGCAGCGTCAGGAGGGTGAGCACCGGAAGGAGCATTCCGGTGCAGAGATATCACCGTGGAGGCGGAGGAGGCGGCGGCTGTGAAGAGGGCGGCGGCCGGGCGCCATCGGTCCTCGGCGAGTGAGGCCGCGCATGCCCGTCATCGCCCGGACGTGACGGCCCCGAGCGGCCTGGGCCCGCGGGAGGTCCCCGGGTCTCCTGTTCGCGCGGTCCCCGGGTCTCCTGGCCGTGGGGCCCCCGGGTCTCCTGGCCGCGCGGCCCCCGGTTCTCACCGGGCGGCGGCTGGGCCGTGTCACCCCGAGGAGGCGGCGCGATGCGCTCCCCGCGCATCCGGCCGAGGACGGTGTCCACCTGCTCGCCCGGTGCGATGACGTCCACCGTGTGGGAGCTGCGCACGTGGGCGCGTGACTCCGAAGCGGGGGGCGGCGCGGGGGCGGGCGCTGGCGTGGAGGGCGGAGGTACCTCCGGTCCACGTGCCGCTCCGGTCTCCACGGGTGGGGGCGCCGCCTGCGCCTGCGCGCGCGCGGCCCCTGTGACGAGCAGCGTGAGCGCCACGAGGAGCGCGGGAAGCTGAGAGCAGATCCTGTTCATCCCTCTGTCACCTCGAGCACCACGTCGTGCTCGATTCTCTGGTTTCCCGTGCGCGCCTCGGCCGTCACGAGGTAGCGGCCCGGTTTCTGCCCGCGCACCGCGATGGGGATGACGTTGCTCCCCGCGTTGAGTGCCTGCGTCCACCGGAAGGAGCGCAGCTCCAACTCCTGGCCGTCCGCCCAGAACGACAGGCCCTCGGGCAGGCTCACCTGGAAGTCCGCCTGCTCGACGGCCACGTCCGCCGTGAAGTCCAGCTTGATGACCGCCACCTTGCTGACCGGAACCTGGGTGCCTGGCACCTCGAGCGGACGCGAGGCCTCGGCGACCTCGGGCGCGGGGGTGGGAGGCTGCTGGACCGCGCTCATCATCAGGAAGGCGGCGATGCCCGCCGCCGCGCCCGCCACCGGCCATAGCCAGGGCGCCCGCCGCCGGAAGAGCCCGCGCACACGGTCCCACCCCGGAGCGGGCTCCGGTGGACCGGCCGCCACCAGCCGGCGGTGGAGCGAGGCCTGGAAGCCGAGCTCGGCGGGCTCCTCCCGCAGCGCACCCAGCCGCTCCCGCAGCGCGCCATCTTCCATGTCTTCGGGCTCAGTCATTTCCCACTCCTACGTCCTTGGGACGAAACGCCGCCGTCGGATGTTCCCGCCCCACCTGTACTTGCCTGGGCCTCTGGCGCCTGCCCGCCCGCCAGCAGGGTGCGCAGCAACGCCCGCCCCCGCGAAAGGCGCGATTTGATCGTCCCGATGGGCACCGCCTCGATGGCGGCGACCTCCTCATAGGTGTGCCCTTCCACATCGAAGAGTACCACCGCGGTGCGGAACTCCGGGGGGAGCGCCCGCAGGGCCCGCCACAACCGCTGGCGCTCTTCTTCGCGGACCAGTCCCTCGTCGGCGGGAGCGGCGCTGGAGGGGGCCTGGGAGTGGTCCGCCGCGAGGGGCTCCTCCAGGGATCGCTCCCGGCCCGCGCGGCTGCGCATGGCGTCATAGAAGGAGTTGCGCACCACGGAGTAGAGCCACGTCTTGAAGGCGGACTGGAAGCGGTAGGAGCGCAGGCTCTTGTACACCTTCACCAGGGCCTCCTGCGCCAGGTCATCCACGTCCGCGTCCGAGGACGCGAAGGCCCGCGCGAAGCGGCGGACCTGGGACAGGTGCGACGAGACGAGCAGCTCGAAGGCGCGGACGTTGCCGTCCTGGGCCTCGGCGATCAATGCGCGCAGTTCGTCGTTCTCGTTCAAGGCATCCAGTGTAGCTGCCCGCGCGGGCCGTTCCGCAAGAAGCGGAGCGCGGATGCCGGGAACACGAAAAATGCCCTTTTCGTCCTACCGGGCGTGGTTGCGGTGGTGAAACACATAGGGAGCACGAATGAATCACAAGATGAGGGGCGGTCTGTGGCTCGCGGGTGCACTCGTCGCGGGCGCGATGGCGAGCGGTTGCGGCTCGGCGACGGCGACCGAGGACGCCACGACGATGGTGTCCCAGGCCGTGGAAGCGTCCGCGGACTCGAGCGATGCCGTGGAGGTCTCCAGCCTGATGCGCGGGATGCACGCGCTGCGCTCGGACGCGGTGGAGGGCTTCCACTGTGACGCGAGCCCGGACGTCACGAACATCGACGTATGCGGCAAGAGCCTGCCGGCCACGGTCCACCTCGAGTGGACGGAGTGCGCGGCGCCCGAGCGGCCCGGTGGTGGCGGACACGGTGGGGGCGGGCGCGGTGACGGTGGGATGCCTCCGCCTCCGCGGGATGGCACCGGAAGCGGGGGGCTCTCGACGATCTACGGGAGTGGCGCCACCCGGGGCTCGGCTCCCACGGACGGCCCCCGGCCCGAGGGCGGTGGCCGTCCGCACGGCGGTCCCTCCAGCGGCACGGTGGACATCACCTATACGTACGTGACGCCGCCGAACTGCGAGGGCGCGGTGACGCAGAACCAGTCGGTGACGTTCACCATCTCGCGCACGGACGACGAGGGCGCTGTCTCCACGGTGCAGGGCACCAGCGCCTCGAGCTCGGAGCTCGTCGGGGATGCCCCGCCGCAGAAGAAGAGCACGGAGGCGGACGTGACGCGGACGCTCACCGACGCGACGGGCGCGGTGGTGCGCTCGGTGCACCTGAAGGGCTCCACGAGCGTCGAGTTCTCCACCGACACGCCCCCGGTGCGCACCCTCAATGGCTCCTACACCGAGGAGTTCCTCGATGGGTCGCAGGGGACGGTGACGCTCGACGACATCGTGAAGCCGCCTCGGAATGTGTGCCCGTGGCCGACGTCTGGGACCCTGTCGCGCGCCAGCGGTGACGGCGAGACGCACGTGCTCGTCTTCGGGCCGGAGTGCGGGACCGCGACGCTCGACGGCACCGCGGTGGAGCTGCCCGCGCACCGTTCAGGAGGAAAGGGGCGTCACTGAGACGCTCCCGAGGACGCGCGGCCCGGGGGGCTCTTCCCCCTCCATCCCCCCGGGCCGCGGCCTCGTACTGCGCATCGAGCGCTGTGACGCCCCTCACCGCAAGCGTGTCGGCGCGATCACAGCCCGCATCGCTCCATCTCTCTACTGTCCACTCATTCCCGCAACCCAAAGGAGAGGGAACCATGAAGTGGATGATGAGTGTGATGACCGCGGTGATGATGTTCGTGTCTGTCGGCGCGGCGCAGGCGGCGGATGCGCCTTCGTGTGATGCGAAGACGTCGCCCATCGCGAACCAGCAGGACGCGGACAAGCGCTGCCCGTCCATCTGCACCAAGGCCGGCTACGCCACCTGGAACGGGCAGTGGACGAACACGCCGCCCTCCGGCGCCGGGCCCGTCTGCGGCTGCGTCGTCGCGTCCAAGGACGTGAAGACGACGCCCATCGCCAACCAGCAGGACGCGGACAAGCGCTGCCCGTCCATCTGCAAGGGCGCCAACAACCTCTGGAACGGGCAGTGGACGAACACGCCGCCCTCGGGCGCCGGGCCCGTCTGCGGTTGCTACCAGATGAAGGCCGCGGACGTGAAGACGAGCCCCATCGCCAACCAGCAGGACGCGGACAAGCGCTGCCCGTCCGTCTGCTCCAGCGCGAAGGCCACCTGGAACGGCCAGTGGACGAACACGCCTCCCGCGGGTGGTGGGCCCGTCTGCGGTTGCCTCACGCCGTCCTGCTGAGCTGACTGAAGCCACCCGGGCCGGCAGCCACTGGGATTCCAGCGGCCTCCGGCCCGGCCGTGCGTGACGGGCTGGTGGCTCAGCGCTTCACCTTGTACCGCAGCCAGAGCAGGTCGCCCTTGCGCCGCTCCATGGAGACGAGCTTGAGGGCGCGCGCGGGGCCTCTGCCTTCCTTGGCATCGAAGAGCGAAGGCGTCCCGATGCCACCGTCCGCGACAGGGGCGAGCAACACGCTCAGCTCATCGATCAAGCCGGCGGCCAGGAAGGAGCCGTTGATCTTTCCTCCTCCCTCGAGCAGCAGCTTCTTGATGCCGAAGTCCTTCCTGAGCTTCTGGAGCACCCTCTCGAGGTTCAGCTCCGTCTTGCCGCCGAACAGGTAGGAGACGCCCTGGGCCTGGAGAAAGGCCAGGTAATCGTCCGAGACCTGCTCGGTCAGGACGGTGATGACATGCTCCTCGTCGATGGAGCCCGACTTCCAGGTGAGCTTGCCGGATGGATCGAGGGCGATCGCGTAGGACTCCGCGTCGTGCTTCGCGATGAAGTCCGTGCGAGGAATCGGCTGCCGCGCCTTGCGCTTCGGGACGCGTGCCTTCCCCGCGTAGGGCTCCATCGACACCCGGCCGATGATCCACGCCTGAGCTCCGAAGGTCCCGGCCGTGCGCTCGTACTCGGCCAGCGCGCTCCGGGGAAGGCTCCAGCCCTTGGTCACGATCCGTCCGTCGACCGAGGGCACCATGTGGCAAATGATGTACGGCCGCGTCGCTCTGTCCATCCGTCGTCTCCTCGCCGAGGAGACGATAGGGAGCCGCTCCGTGCTCCGCCAGGACAGACTCCTCGCGGTGTGGGCCGCTAAGCCAAGCAAAGTCATTCCGTTCAGGGGGAGGTCCCGGCCGCGCTCGGGAGCAACTGGTCCTACTGTCGGACCAGTCGGCACGCCGCGCGGCCGGAGGGTGCCCTCCGCGTTGCTGCAAGAGCACCCCTGAACGGACTTCCTTCGTAGGGCTTAGTAGTAGATGCGAGCGCTCATGGCGCGGTGGCCGGAGTAGTTGAGATCCTCCCGGTCGGCTCCGGTGAACTGCAGGTCGGCGGCGTCCCCTTCGTTGTAGGTGATCGTCTTGCCGTGCGACGAGGTCGCCGCCGCGTTGAAGAAGAGGTAGTCGATGCGGCCGCCCGCTCCTCCCGTCCAGTTGTCATCGAGGCAGCTGCGGCTCCCCGCGCAGGCCTCGTAGACCGGGTCGTTCCAGCCGTAGTCGGTCGTGCTGGGCACCTGGGAGTTGGCCTGCTTGTACCAGTCCTTGTAGCCGCCGTTGGCGTAGTCACCCTCGTTGGAGTCGACGCCCCAGACGATCAGGTTGGCGCCGGTGATCTCCCGCATCTTCGTGTCCGTGAGCTGGATGTTCTTCTCGGCACACCCGCTGTCCGAGCTCGGGCCCTCCTGCGCGGTGGGCCAGTGCGACGAGCCGAGGACGACCTTCTTGTTGGTGATGAGGTCCGTGAAGGCCATCCGCACCCCGATGGAGCGCGACTGGTGGTTGGGCACGCACGAGCCGCTCGCACCCTTGTAGACCTGCCACGTCGCCTTGGTCCCGGAGATGGGCTGCAGGCGGCCCGTGCGATAGATGATGGCGTTGGTCTGATAGTCCTTCGCCGGGCCGCAGGGGCTGTTCATGGCCTCCGGGTTCGCCTCGGCGATGACGTAGTCGTACAGCCCGGGCAGGTTGTCCTGCATGTACTTCGCGAGCTCGGCGGCCTGGGTGGCTCCACTCATCTGGTGCACGATGAAGGCATCCGGCGAGTACGGCTGGGTCTTCATGTAATAGATGAGATCCTGCCAGTCCCCCGCACACTGCTCGGTGGCGGTCGGCAGGTTCTCGTAGTTCACGTTGTAGACCACCAGGAAGCCCGCGTTGCCGTTCACCGCGACCGCCTGGGAGAGCGTGCTCGGCGCGCCGGGCTCCGCCGCCTCTTGCACTTCGGCGTCCGCACATCCGAACAGCAGGAGGGAGGCCATCACCGACACCGCGACTCTGGGCTTCATGGGACCTTCGAGGCAATGGGCCCGGGAATTCAGGCTCCACCTGAAAAGAGGGGCTGGCCCGGCTTCCATCCCAAGAATCAGCACTGGCCCGTGAGGCGCCGAACGCCTATCAGGCGAAGCGGTAGCGGCCGCGGGCGCCGATATCCGCTGCACGGAGGGAGAGCCATGGACATTCTCGGAGCCGTCGGAAACACCTCGTTGGTTCGGCTTCGCAAGGTCGTTCCACCCCTGGGGGCGGACATCTTCGTGAAGCTCGAGTGGGAGAACCCCACCGGCAGCGTCAAGGACCGGATGGCGCGGGCCGTCATCGAGCGGGCCGAGCAGGACGGCCGGCTCGAGCCGGGCGACACGGTCGTCGAGTACACGGGGGGCAGCACGGGAACCTCCCTTGCCTGGGTCTGCGCCGCCAAGGGCTACCGTCTCCGCATCGTCACCTCCGACGCGTTCAGCGTGGAGAAGCGGGATCAGATGGCGGCGCTGGGCGCGGAGCTGACGCTCGTGCCGAGCGAGGGCGGCCTCACCACCAAGAAGCTGATCCTCGACATGATCGAGAAGGCTCGTCAGTTCAGCCAGGAGCCCCACACCTACTGGACCGACCAGCTCAACAACCACGACAGCATCGCGGGCTACACCGCGCTGGGCGAGGAGATCTGGAGTCAGACGAAGGGAGAGCTCGACGCTTTCGTCTACTGCGTGGGGACGGCGGCGTGTCTGCGGGGGGTCGCCACCGTGCTGAAGCGATACAAGCCGGGCATCAAGATTGTCGCTGTCGAGCCCGCCGAGTCCTCGGTGCTGCGGGGCGGCCAGGCAGGGCCTCACAAGATCGAAGGCGTCGGGATTGGCTACATCCCTCCGCTCTGGGACGCGACGCTCGTGGACGAGATCCTGCCGGTCAAGACCGAGGATGCGAAGGAGATGACCCGGCGCCTCGCGCGGGAGGAGGCCCTCTTCGCGGGGACCTCTTCCGGAGCAAACGTCGTCGCCGCGCTCCAGGTCGCCGAGCGGCTGGGGCCCGGTGCGAAGGTGGTCACGCTGATGGCCGACTCCGGCCTGAAGTACCTGAGCACCGATGTGTACAGGCGGAGGTAGTGCTTCGCTACGGTCTGGCGGGTGAAGGGGCTTGCCGGGTGTTGGCGAACTTCCGTGAGTAATGGATGCCGACCACCACCGGGATGATGAAAGCCCCGATGACCTCCCCCATCCCGAAGGCATCGTTCCGCATCGCGGATGGGAAAATCGCCCCCACGAACAAGATGGCTTCCAGCACCAGGAAGCACTCGGCTCCATTCATCAGCGGGCGCCCAGCGATTCGATTGACGAGCTTTCCCGCTCCCATGAGGAGAAGAAGGAAGAACAACTGTATCCCCAGCTGAAGCACTTCTTTAAACGGCCCCATGGTGTCCCCCCTGCGATTGAGCTCACGACGCGTGAGAGCTTCGCCAGGAAGTGTGTTCGAAAGAGAGGGGGCGGCGGCAAGCGGGTTTGGCGGCCGATGGCTTCCCCCAAACGGTTGCGGGCGATGGGCGCGTGGCTCCCGAGGCAGCGGCGAGGCAGTGGGAGGAGGGGAGGCGGAGGGCGCCTGCTCCCCGGACGGCCGGGGCGCACGGGAAGGTAAAACCTCTCCTGCCGGGTCCGGCGCCTCGGGCTACACTGGGCTCCCCCCTCGGCTCCCATGAATCGCAAGGCCCTCGCCTCCGTGCTCCTGCTGTGCATCGCGCTCGCCAGCGTGGTGGTGGGCGTGGTGCACCTCATCCGCAGGGACCGCGCGGCGCTGGTGGACCAGTTCGCCTCGGACCGCAAGGCCCAGGTGGAGGCCGCCGCGCGCGAGGTGGCCGATGCGCTCGACGACGCCGCCGATGACCTCCGCTTCGCCGGCGAGCTGCTCTCCCGGCCCGGCTCCATCACCGAGCACCGGCGCGAGCTGCTCGCCCTGCTGGAGGTGGTGGGCCAGTACAAGGCCATCGTCGTCCTGGACGCTCAAGGCGCCCAGCGCTTCACCATCATGGACCGGCGCGCCGGCCCGGCCGTCACCCGCGGCGCCGTGGGCACCGTCCTCACCGAGACCGCTCGCGAGGCGCTCGCCCGGACGCCCGGGGACATCCTCACCTCGCCGCCCGTGGCCGCCGCGCCCGGAGGCTGGTTCCGCGTCTTCGCCACCGCCTACGCGCCCTCCGAGGATGGGCCCGGGGGCTCGGTCGCCGTGCTGGTGGACACCGAGCCCTCCTTCGCCGCCCTGAAGCTCATCGCCACCCAGCCCCAGGCGAAGCTGCTGCTGCTCGGCGCGTACGGCGTGCCCACCCCGGCGAGCGCCCCCACCCTCATCGACTGGAACAAGCGGCTGGAGGCCGAGGCCGGCAGCATCCCCGCCTATGTGGAGCTGGTGAGGCACATGCGCGCGGGCGAGCGCGGCACGGTGCGCATCCCCGAGAACGAGGCCGCGCTGCTGGGCCTCGGCGACGCCGATGTCATCGCCGCCTATACGCCCATCCGCATGCGCGGCGGCGCCCACTGGTCCGTGGCCACCTTCTCCTCCACCGAGGAGCTGCGGGCCCACGAGCGCGGCGTCATCCTGCGCGTGGCGCTCGGCGCCCTCCTGGTGGCCTTCTTCCTCGCCGTCTTCGGCGCCTACGTCGTCGTCGCCTCGCGCCGCGCCGTCGCCCTCCAGGAGAGCCGCCGCCACGCGGACCGGCTGGCCCACCTGCACGAGAAGACGCAGAAGATTCTCGACAACATCCCCACCGGCGTCCTCGCGCTCTCCGCGGCCGGCCGCATCACCGCCGTCAACCAGGCCCTGCGCGAGCGGCTGTCTCCCACCGCCGTGGGCGCCTCGCTCCCCGAGGCCTTCCCCCATGCGCCCGCCGCCGTGGTGGACCGGCTCTCCTCGCTGGTGGAGGCCGCCTGCTCCGCCGAGCGCGTCCTCAGCCTGCACGGCGAGCCGCTGTCCCTCTTCGGCCAGGAGGGCCAGTACCGCATCCACGCCGTGCCCCTGGAGCGCCTGGACGCCGAGGTCCGCGTGCTGCTCGTGGTGGAGGACCTGAGCAACGTGCACGCGCTCGAGTCCCAGCTGCTGCGCGCGGAGAAGCTCGCCACCGTGGGCATCCTCGCCGCGGGCATTGCCCACGAGATTGGCACCCCGCTGGGCGTGGTGCGCGGCCGGGCCGAGTACGTGCTGGGCAAGCTGGGCGCGCAGCATCCGCAGGGCGCGGGCGTGCAGGTCATCATCGACCAGATAGACCGGGTGAGCCGCACCATCCGCCAGTTGCTGGACTTCTCGCGGGTGCAGCCGGCCCTGGTGAAGGGCGTGGCCCTGGAGCCATTGCTGCGCGGGGCGCAGGAGCTGCTGCACGGCGAGACCGAGCGGCGCAAGGTGAAGGTGGAGGTGGAGGTGCCCGAGGGACTGCCGCCGCTGTCGGCGGACCCGGACCAGCTGCAGCAGGTGGTGCTCAACCTGGCGCTCAACGCATGCGACGCGTGCGAGCCCGGGGGCTCGGTGCGCATCGCCGCGCACCTGGAGGCGCCGGGCGAGCCAGGGGGCTGGAGCGGGGTACGGGTGACGGTGCGCGACGACGGGTGCGGCATTCCGCCGGAGAGCCTCCACCATGTCTTCGATCCCTTCTTCACCACGAAGAAGCGCGGCCAGGGCACGGGGCTGGGCCTGACGGTGGTGGCCCAGATTGTCCGCAACCACGGGGGCCGCATCGAATTGGAGAGCGAGCCCGGCCAGGGCACGTGCGTGACGCTGTGGTGGCCCGCCACGCCCCTGCCGAGCGAGGAGCGACATGCCGTCTGAGGGACGAGTGCTGGTGGTGGATGACCACGTGGAGATGGCGCGGCTGCTGGCCGACTACCTCACGGATGCGGGCTACACGGTGGACGTGGCCACCAGCGGGCAGGAGGCGCTCGCGGCGGTGAGCGGGCGCGTGCTGGACGCGGTGGTGTGCGACCTGCGCATGGAGCAGGTGGACGGCTTCGACGTGCTGGCCGGGGTGCGCAAGGTGGACCCCACGCTGCCGGTGCTCATCATGACGGCCTTCGGCGGGGTGGAGAACGCGGTGGAGGCCATGCGGCGCGGGGCCACGCACTACTTCACCAAGCCCTTCCGGTTGGACGAGGTGCTGCTGTACGTGCAGCGCGCCATCGCCGAGCGGCGGCTGCGCGAGGAGAACCGGGCGCTGCGCCAGGCGGTGGGGGACCGCTCGGCCTTCGCGGCGCTGGTGGGCCGCAGCGCGCCCATGCGCACCCTGTACGAGCTCGTCGAGCGCGTGGCGCACTCCCCCGCGCCGGTGCTGGTGCGTGGCGAGAGCGGCTCCGGCAAGGAGCTGGTGGCCCGCGCGCTGCACTTCGAGGGCCCGCGCAAGGAGGGCCCCTTCGTCGCCGTCAACTGCACGGCCATCCCCAACGCGCTGCTGGAGAGCGAGCTGTTCGGCCACGTGAAGGGCAGCTTCACCGGCGCCACCACGCCGCGCCGCGGCCTCTTCCTGGAGGCGGACGGGGGCACGCTCTTCCTCGACGAGATTGGCGACATGGCGCCCGAGCTCCAGGCCAAGCTGCTGCGCGTGCTGGAGGACGGCGAGGTGCGCGCGGTGGGCGCGGATGCCTCGCGCAAGGTGGACGTGCGCGTGGTGGCCGCCACGCACCAGGAGCTGGAGGTGCGCGTGCGCGAGGGCCGCTTCCGCCAGGACTTGTTCTACCGCCTCAACGTGGTGCCGCTGCTCGTGCCGCCCCTGCGCGAGCGGCGCGAGGACATTCCCCTGCTGGTGGAGCACTTCGTCGCCCAGTCGCGCAAGCGCAACCCCCGCGCGCGCCTCTCCGGCTTCTCCCCCGAGGCCCTCGCCACGCTCGCCGCCGCGCCCTGGCCCGGCAACGTGCGCGAGCTGGAGAACCTCGTCGAGCGCCTCGCCGTGGTGACGGTGCAGGAGACGGTGGACCTGCCCACCCTCCAGCTCCACGCACCGGGTGTGACGGTGGATGCCCATCCGCTGTCACGCGCCCAGGGCCAGCTCATCCCCCTTCGTCAGCTCGAGGGCGAGTACATCGCCTATGTCGTCGCGCAGTGCGGTGGCAACAAGACGAAGGCAGCGGAAATCCTCGGCATCGACGTCTCCACCATCCACCGCCGCGAGCGCGAGCGCAGCGGAAACAGCGCGTAGCCGCGCGCGGGTGTCTACACTGCGGACCTCTCTTCACCGGAGGTCCACGCCTCGTGTCCACGCTACGTCCTTCCTCCCTCGCCTTCCTCGTGTGCGCGCTGAGCGCCGCGCTCGTCCTGTCCACCGGTTGTGAGCCGGAGCGCCCGCCTCCTCCCGGAGGAGGCGGGGGCCTTCCGCCGGGTGGCAATCCCAATGGGGGTGGGGATGGGGGCACCCCGGATGGAGGGGCGCTGGTGATTCGCAGCGATGGCAGCAACTTCGCGGCGAAGCCCTCGTGCGCCAGCGGCGCCTCGTGCGCGGGCCCCTGTCCGGATGGCGGCGTCATCTGCGCGGGCAACTGCGGCTTCCTCGCCCCCGTGACGCTGCCCTTCGCCGGAGACCCCAAGGACATCGTGCTCGGCGACATCGACAAGGACGGTGACGATGACCTCGTCACGGCGAACAACGACGGCAAGTCGGTGGCCGTTCTGCTCAACCGCGGCAATGGCGTCTTCCAGACGCCCAGCTTCTGGAGGGCCGGCAAGGAGCCCACGGCCGTGGCGCTCGAGGACCTCAACGGAGACGGCTCGCTGGACCTGCTCGTGGCCAACAGCGGGGACTCCTCGCTCGGCGTATACCGGGGCAAGGGCAATGGGGACTTCCTGGCGCCGGTCACCACGGGAACGCTCGGCCTGAACCTCAACGACCTGGTGGTGGGCGGCTTCGGGGGAACCGCCCGGAGCGTGGCCCTGCTGCGCGGGAGCGAGCAGGTGGTCTCCGTGTTCCCCGTGAAGAGCGACGGCACGCTGCAGACGGCGGCCGACTATGGCGCCTCCGGGGGGGCCTACGCGCTGGTGGCCGAGGACTTCAACGGGGATGGCAAGGAGGATCTCGCGCTCACCCATGAGACGGCCTGCGGCTCGTCGTCGAGCACCCCGTGCCAGTCGGTGGGCGTGCTGCTGGGCAAGGGTGATGGCACGTTCCAGGCGCAGATCCTCACGTCCACGGGCGGCACGCCGCGGGGCCTCGTGGCGGCGAGGCTCGACACGGACGTGGTGGCGGACCTGGTGGTCGCCGACGCGAGCCGCAACCAGGTGCTGGTGCTGCGGGGCCAGAGCAATGGCCGCTTCTACGATGCCGTGGCCTACCCCGTGGTGAAGGCGCCGTCGCAGCTGGTGCTGGCGGACATCAACCGGGACTTCCTGCCGGACGTGCTGGTGACGAGCGCCACGGGCAACCAGGTCAGTCTGTTGCTCGGCCAGTCCGGCGGGACCTTCGGGCCGCAGGTGCCGATCACCGCATGGCCCGAGGACGTGGGGCTCCAGGGGCTGCTCGTGTCGGATTTCGACGCCGACAATGTCCGGGACATGGCCGTGCTCACCCGCAGCGGCATCCAGCTGCTGTGGGGTATCTGCCGGTAGGTACCGGGAGCCAGGGCGGGGTGTCGGAGGCGTCGGGTAGCCTCCGGACCATTCTCGCAGTCCAAGAAGGTGGAGCCGCCCATGGGTTTTCTCTCGCGGCTGTTCGGCAAGGATGAGCCGGGTGTGAAGGGGGCCTCCGGGGCCATGTCCCGGGAAGCGCCGGGGTACATCCCCGTGGCGGCGGTGTCCGAGGAGTACGCGTGGCTGAGGGACAACGCGTGCGAGTGTGGCGGCGGCTGGTCCCTGGTGAACCAGTCCGTGAGCTCCAGCCCGGAGCTTCCCGGGCACCTGAAGCTGGACCGGCTGGAGGTGGACTGTGAGGACTGCGGCCGGGAGTCCGTCTTCCTCTTCCAGGTGGACACCCACTCGCCCCAGTACCTCGAGGAGCAGCAGGCGGTGATGAAGGAGCTGTTCGGCGACGATGCCGATGCGCTCTTCGGGGGAGAGGACGGGCCCTCGGGCAGGAACTGAGGGCGCCCCGGCGCTCAGAGTGCGACGCGCTCGCCCACGGGTGGCGGAGTGAAGGGGCGCAGCGCGTCGTCCTTCCAGCGCAGGAAGACGAAGGAAGGGTCCTCGAGCGGCCTGTCGAAGGTGAAGCCGAGCCGCGTGGGGCCCTTGCCGTTGTCCTCCAGCACCGTCACCGTCATGCCCTGGAGCTTCACCTGGGCGCCCTTGCGCAGCGGATGGCGCGGGCCGCGGAACACGGTCTCGAACTCGCTGGTGAGGAACTGGTTGCGGGTGAGCGTGAGCTCGAGCGAGTCCGGCCCCGTGCGGGTGAGCACGTGTGGCTCCGGTGACAGGGACATCGGCCACCAGGCGAGCGGCTTGGGCATGCCGCGCGTGGCCATGGCCATGGGGATGTACATGGCGACGGTGGGGACCGGTATCGGGAAGACGACCAGGCGCTGGTGGGGGAGCCGCTGGTAGTCCAGCTCGCGCTCCAGCGTCAGGACGGTCGACTCCGTCTGGTCCGAGCCCTGCCGGAAGGCGAGCGTCATCAGGGGCCAGAGCAGCGGGGCCAGCACGAGGTGCATGAGCGCGAGCACGGCGGCACCGGCCGCCACGCCCCGGGGACGCCAGCCACGCGCCCGCGAGCGCCACGCGTACACGAGCACCAGCGCCACGGCCACCGAGCCGCCCAGGCCCGGCACGAGCAGCAGGCGGTTGGAGGGGAAGGTGGCGGCCACCGGCACCAGCGACAGCGCCGCGCCGAGGAAGAGCCAGCGGCAGTGCCGGCGCTCGTCCTCGGAGAGCGAGGGCCACGCGGCGCGCACCAGCAGCCCCATCATCCCGAGCCCGAGCAGCCCCACGGCCACCAGCGGGGCACGGACCTGTTCGCCCGCCACCCAGATGTCCGCGGGCACCTCCAGCAGCAGCCCGCCGAGCAGCACGGGAATCCGCGCCAGCGCCCCGAGGAGGAAGCGCCCGGGCTCGCCCACCGGGTCCATATAGGAGCCGGAGCCATAGGCGCCGTAGCCGCGCAGCTTGTACACCCCGAGGTAGACGAGCCCGAGCAGCGCCGCCGGGGCGATGGCCCGCAGCCGCTCCTTCACGCCGCCCCGGTCTCCGAGCAGCTCGTAGGCCA
This sequence comes from Archangium gephyra, assembly GCF_042230915.1. GTDB lineage: Bacteria > Myxococcota > Myxococcia > Myxococcales > Myxococcaceae > Archangium > Archangium gephyra_B. The sequence continues at coordinate 383,407 of NZ_CP102578.1, forward strand.
GCACGTACGCGAAGAGGCCCAGCGCGCTCTCTCCTCCCGTCAGGCCCACGGCGAGCCCGGCCAGCGACAGGGGCAGGGCCCAGGGCCGGTGGGACTCGCGCCACTCGAGGTGCATCCACAGGCCGAACAGCGCGGGCACCGCGGCCACCAGCGCGTTGCGGTTGGCGATCCACCCGGCCACCATGAAGTGCGCGCCGTCGATGGCGAAGAGGAACAGCGCGAGCGCCCCGAGGGCTCCCGGCAGGAAGCGCCGCAGCAGCGCGCCGAAGAGCGCCACCATCCCCAGGTACCAGGCCAGCGAGTGCAGGTGCCAGCCCACGGCGTTGCGGCCGAAGAGCCGGTGGTCCATCACCGCGAGCGCGCTCGACAGGGGGCGCCAGAAGTTCAGCCGCAGCTCGGGCAGCGTCCACCAGGGATAGGGGCCCGCGTCCATCAGCGGTGTGGTGATGGCGGGGTCTCCGCCCGCGAAGCGGAACAGGTCCCAGGGCGTCCCCGGAGCGGGAAAGCCCTCGAGGATGAGCAGGTGGACGAAGTCGTCGCTGAAGAAGCCGAGCCACACCGTGGGCAGGGTGAGCACCAGCGCGGCCAGCAGCGAGAGCCAGACGATGCGCGGGAAGGCGAGCCACCCGCCCCGGGAAGGAGTGTCCATGGGCCTATCTAAGCCATCCGAAGAAATCCGCGCAGGGGTTCGGCCTCATCTCGGAAGCAGGGGGAGCGCTCCGGGCGCGGTACCGCAAAAGTTGTCCAACAGTTGGACAAGTTCGTGAAGAGCGCGGCCGGGAGGCGGGCAGGACTTGGGGGTCGTGACTTGCGTGGATGGCTTATCCTGGTCCGTCAGCTTCGTGGAGCTGCCCGCGTCCTCTGCCGCGCACCTCGGGAGGAGACGTCATGGGAGATCCACGCAATCCGAAACGGGCGGACGAGCCCTGGAACCTCGACCGCCTCCGCATCGCCGAGGCCGAGCTGCGGGCGCTCGCCCCGCTGGTCACCCTCTCCGGTGGGTGGGCCTGGCACTTCATGGCTCCGCCCCACGAGGAGCTGAAGATCTTCCACGACCACAAGGACGTGGACCTCTTCGTGGAGCCCGGGCGCTTTCCCGAGCTGGTGCAACTGCTCACGGAGCGGGGCTTCCACCGCAGCTGGAGCCGCTTCGACGCCACCTCCACGCACTTCTACCGGTACGCGAAGTACGCCGAGGGCGCCAAGGTCATCCTGGATGTCTTCGTGAGGCACGTGCCCTCGGTGGAGGCGGGCGGCGTGCGCGTGGTGCAGCCCGCCACGCTGCTCTCCTTCTATGGAGACATCCACAGCACGGAGGACTGCGTGTCCGTCCTGGCCGCCAGGGAGCTCCTGGCCCGGGGCCTCGAGCCCATCGGGCGTTCAGAGCTGGTCACTCGCCCGCGCTGAGCCGGGGCCGCGGGTTCGAGCGGCGAGGGCCCACCGGTATCGTGACGCTCATTCCGAGTCTGGAATGGGAGCCGGGTGCGCATGAGCCGAGTGGATGTGAGGCAGTTGTCGCTGCTCGTCGTGGGACTGGCGCTCGGAGGGGCGGGGTGTGACGAGCTGAGCGCGCCCCTCGTGACCTATGACCCGCCCGCGGCACCTCCCGCCATCGAGGCGGTGTCCACGTCCACGGTCTCCGTGGGGCCCGGAGAGGTGCTGCGCCTGGGCGTCACCGCCACCGTCTCTCGCGGGACGCTGTCCTACGCGTGGACCACGACCGCGGGCACCGTGGGCACCCTGGCGAGTGGCACCGGTGGCAACGAGGCCCTCTGGGTGTCTCCCTCCTGTCTGCCCGAGGGTGCGACGCCCACGGTGACGGTGACGGTCACCAGCGCCGAGGGGCTCAGCACCTCCCACTCCTTCCCGGTCAGCTGGACGGGCCCCACCTGCACGCGGCCTCCGTGTCTGTTCTCGCTCGAGGATGGGCGCCTGTCGCTGGCGGCCGACTGCACCACGGACGCCACCCTGCTCATCCCGGATGGCTACACCTTCGATGGGGCGGGCCACACCGTGACGGTGGTGGATCCTCCGGGCCAGGCCTTCAAGGGAGCCGTCATCCGCAACCGGGGCGCCACGGCGCGCGTGCGCGGCGTGACCGTGACGGCCAGTGGGTTGAAGGACTTGTGTTTCCTCGGCGCGGAGGGGCTCCGGGGCATCTGGCTCGAGGGCGCCTCGGGAGAAGTCGTGGACAGTGAGGTGAATGGCCTCCTCAAGGGCACCGACAGCGGGTGTCAGGACGGCTTCGGCATCGAGGTGAGCAACGGCGACGCGAGCCGCGGCCCCTTCCGGGTGGAGGTGCTGCGCAATCGGGTCTCGGCGTTCCTGAAGAACGGCATCGTGGCCTCGGGCGCCGTGGAGGTGACCCTCGCGGACAACACGGTGGAGGGGGGCGGGCCCGTGGCCTCCGTCGCGCGCAATGGCATCCTCGTCCACAACGGCGCCCGGGCGCGGGTGACGGGCAACAGGGTCTCCGGCAATGCCTATACCGGCGCCAGCGCCACGGGCACGGGCATCGTGGTCAAGGTGGACCCCGGCGCGCCCCTGGTGTCCGGGCTCGTCGTCGAGGGCAACACCTTCACCGACAACGACATCGGCATCTACCTCTTCCAGGACGCGGGCGACCCGCCGGATGCCTCGGCGCGTGCGCGGATCGCCAACAACGTGCTCCAGCATGGTGCGGTGACGAACCCGGCCTATCAGGCCGCCATCGTGGACTACTACGCGACGGGGAGTGTCATCACCTCGAACCAGATCTCCGGGGCGGGGTACGACCCGGCCACGGCGCCCGATCGCACCTTCTCGGTGGCCGTGTACACCTTCCATCCCGCCTCGAAGCTCACCTTCCTCACGAGCGCGTACGACGTCGCGACCGGCACCTGCTCGGGCAAGGTGACGGTGCAGAGCCAGGACAAGGACGGCAACCTCGTGCCGTCGGAAGGGACGTTCTCCCTGGCGGCCTCGGGCCCGGCGGCGCCCGGCGTCACCTTCCACGCGGACCCGGGTTGCACCAGTAGCGCCGTGACGGGAGTGGACCTCTCGAAGCCGGAGGCGGAGGCGACCTTCTATTTCAAGTCCTCGCAGCCGGGCGCGGCGACGGTGGCGGTGTCCGGCGGGATGCTGACCACGGCCTCTCAGGCGCAGGCCATCCATTGAGCCACCCCCGCGGTGGTGGCCCTGGCAATCCGCCAGGGGGTCTTGCACGGTGCCACGTTGCGCCGCGATGCGTCGGGGGGCTCCCGAGGGAGCGGCTACAGGCATGTGACTTGCTGAGAAGAGAGGGAGAGGAGCCGCCATGCGTCACCCCTTGCCGTGCTGCGTCATCCTCGCGCCGGACGCGGACGAGTCGCTGCGCTCGCTGTTGAGCGACGTGCTGGGCGACATGGGCATCTCCCTGCGTCCCGGGGGTGGGGCGGAGCGGCCGGACGTGGTGCTCGCGCTGGTGCAGCGGGAGGACAGCATGTCGCGGGTGCTGGGGGTGGCCGGGAATGAGGCGGGCCCCGCACCTGTCTTCGCGCTGCTGCCCTTCGAGGACGAGCGGTTGCGGCGGCTGGCGGTGAGTCTGGGCGCGCGGGGCTGTTACGCGCTCGGCACACCGCTGGAGTCTCTGAAGGAGCTGTTGCGCAGCGTGGTGGTGGGGCCGCCACGGGCGCGCGGTCCGGAGCGCCTGGTCGAGGCTCCGGGGATGAGTGGAGAACGCGGGAGGCACGATGATGGAGCGTGAGTCCTGGCTGGGGTCGCGGCATCCGAAGTCCATGTTGAGGTTGGTTCCCTCGCTCCCACCGGAGCCCCTCACCCCCTCGGGTGAGCGGGTGCTGGTGGCGGCCGAGGGCTTCCGGCTCACCAGCGAGCGCCTGGAGGTCGCGGGCGGCTCGTGGCGGCTGGAGGAACTGCGCGGCTTCGGCACGCGGCACGAGTCTCCCGGCCTCAAGCTCCCGCTGGTGGTGGGGGCGGCGGCGGCGCTGGTGGTGCCCTCGCTGATGCTGCAGCCGGGCTCCTTCCGGGTGACGGCCGCGCTGGTGGTGGCCATGGTGCTCGTCTTCGCCTCCATCGTCCGGCTGGTGGTGGCGGCGGACACCTACTGGCTCACCGTGCGCACCGCCGATGGCGAGCGCCAGGTGCTGCGCTGCCAGGACCATCAGCTCTTCGCCCGGGTGGTGGAGGCCCTCGGCGAGGTGCTCGAGCGGCCCGAGCCCAGGCCCCCGGTGCATGTGCGCCGGCTCGTGCTGGTGCGCTGAACTCCCTCTCCCCCTGGGAGAGGGCCGGGGTGAGGGTCTACGCTGGCGTGCATGCCCGGCCTCTTCCGCACCCTTCGGCGCCGCCACCTGCTGCGCCGCCCGTTCCCTCCCGAGTGGCTCGGCTACCTGGAGCGGCGCGTTCCCTTCTTCCGCGAGCTCCCCGCCGAGCCGCGCCAGCGCTTCCTGGAGCAGCTCAAGGTCTTCGCCTGGGAGAAGGAGTTCATCGGGGCCGGCGGCTTCACCATCACCGACGAGGTGCGCGTGGTGGTGTCGGCCACGGCGGTGCGCCTGGTGGTGCACCTGGACCTCTCCTATTACGACCGGCTGCGCGAGGTCATCGTCTACCCGGACGCCTTCCGGATTCCGGACCGCACGGGCGTGGTGCTCGGCGAGGCGAAGAACTGGGGCACCGTCATCCTCTCGTGGCAGTCGGTGCTGGCGGGCCTCGCGAATCCCCATGACGGGCACGCCACGGCCACGCACGAGTTCGCCCACGTGCTGGACCGGGAGGATGGGGCCTTCGACGGCACGCCGCAGCTGCGCCAGTACTCGCACTACCGGGCGTGGGCCTCGGTGATGGGCGAGCACTTCCTCAAGCTGCGCCAGGGCCAGCGCCCCGAGCGTCAGGTGCTCGACGACTACGGCGGCCTCAACGAGGCCGAGTTCTTCGCCGTGGCCACCGAGTCCTTCTTCGAGAAGCCGCGGCAGATGCGCGAGAAGACGCCCGAGCTCTACGCGGAGCTCCAGCGCTTCTACGGGTGGGATCCAGCGCCCGAAACGTAGGAGCTCCAACGGGCTGGCGAGGCGCCTGGGTTGCCGCTCGCCTCGGGGCCGTGCGGGTACGCCAGCGGACAGCGCACGCGGAGGAGGGCGTCCGCGAGGAACGGTGGGGGTTGCCGATATGTCCCACCATTCCGAGCATGTGCTCGAGAGCGCCCGGTCGCCGTACCCGCCGCACGAGCCCGCTCGTGAGAGGCCCACCGGGGCGCGCTCCAGGGAGGTGTGGGATGCGCTTCACCGATTATCTGTCGGAGGACTGCATCTGTCCGGACCTGACGGCCCGCGACAGGGGTGGGGTGTTGCATGAGCTGGCGGGCATGCTGGCGGCGAGGACGCATGCGCCCCAGCAACAGCTGGAGGATCAGCTGGTGGCGCGGGAGCGCCTCTCCAGCACGGCCATTGGCGAGGGGGTGGCCATCCCCCACTGCCGCTTCGAGCGGCTGCGGAAGATGACGGCCTGTGTGGCCGTGGACCGCGAGGGGGTGGACTTCGGGGCGCGGGACGGGAGGCCGGTGCGGCTCTTCGTGACGCTCGCGTCACCGGCGCATGCCCCGGGCACGCACCTGAGCGTGCTGGCGCGCATCGCGACGCTGATGCGGGACACCCGGTTGCGGCAGGCGTTGGTGGAGGCGCGCTCGGCCTCCGCCATCCGCGAGCTCCTGGTGCGGGCCGAGGATGCCTACCTCGCCGGCCAGGCCCGCGCCGAAGCCAGCCCGCACGTGAACGCGCCCTGAGCGTCCGCCCCTTCCGGAGCGCTCCACGATGAGACCTGAGGGGGCTGCCCGTGCGTGGCCTCGGGCACCGGCTGGGCGAGCGGGCCCTCCAAGTGGCCCGGTTGCGAGCTCCTACACCGGCCGCGGGGGGCGAGGAGGCTGGCGCGGGGGCGGACCGTGCTCATCTGTAGGGTATGGCGACGCGCGCGATGAGTCGGGGCGAGCCAGGGCTCACCCGGGAGCAATGGAAGAGGATGACCCGGGTGCTGGTGTGGGTCCTGGCCGTGCTGCTGGCGGTGGTGGGCCTGCAATGGGTGCTGGGGGCCGAGCGGCGGGCCCTCCTGGGAATGGAGCCGGAGAAGCGGACGGTGCTCTTCCAGGAAAGCTTCGCGAGCTTCGAGACCCTGTGCCGGAAGGACCCGGGCGGTGCCCTCACGGCGAGCTGCCGGCGGCAGGCCCGCTTCCTCAGCCAGTTCCCCGAGTGTGACCACGCCTGCCGCGTGGAGACGTCCCAGTACCTCTCCGCCTTCGCGCGCTGAGCGGGCTGGAGGACAGATTGTCTCGCGCGCCGCGGGAGGACGCGGGCCAATCTGTCAGTCCCAGGGAATGCGTCGCGGGGCTTCGCTCTCGGAGACGCCGGTGGCACGCGCGCTGCTATGTGGCGCCGCGTGCCGTGTGGGCCGGACGGCGAACGGGAGCGAATGCGATGCGGACGGGGATTCGTGGGGCGATGCGTTGGGCGGCGTGTGCCGCCGGAGTGGGGCTGGGCCTGGTGCCGATGACGGGCAGTGCCCAGGAGCCGGAGCAGCTGGAGGAGACCCAGGCGGTGCGGCGCACGCTGGTGCTGGCGCAGCCGTCGATCGGGCTGTTCGTGCCGTCGGCCCAGCTGGGCGTCGGCGTGGAGCACGCGGTGGGCTCGCACGTGGCGCTCTCGGCGACGGTGCAGCTCTCGGCCTCGTACAGTCACAGCGAGCCCGACTTCCCCGGGTCCACGGGGCTCGGCTCCTCCCTGCAGATGTGGGGCGTGGGGGTGGAGCCGGGCGTGCACTTCTACTTCGCCGGCCGTGCCCCCGAGGGCTTCTGGGTGGGGCCTCACGCCGAGCTGTCGACGTACCACCAGACCACCACGGGCCAGTCCTTCACCCTGCCGGAGGGGCAGCCGGTGAGCTACGAGTTCCGCTCGCGGACGGTGTACTACGGGGGCAGCGTGCGCGTGGGTTACACCGCCATCCTGTCCCCGGGACTGACCCTCCAGGTGGGCGCGGGACTGGCGGCGACGGGCTCCCGCTCCACGGCCTTCAGCCCGCCGGACCTGGGCGGCGGGTTGGGGGGCCTCGGAGGCTTGAGCAATAGCCGCTCCTGGGGCGTGAGCCCGCGCATGACGGCCGCCGTGGGCTGGGCGTTCTGACACCCCACCGTTGATTCAATCGCCGAGCTCGTCACGGATGAGCCCGGCGAACTCGGGCACCGTCCTGGCGAGCCCGGCGAGGAACTGGGACAGGGCCATGGGGGGCCGGCGCAGCACCGAGGCCTGCTGCTTCAGGAGCGCCACCATCCTGGAGGGATCGAGGTCGAACAGGTTGACCAGGAACTCGTCCGGGTGTTGGGCCTCGACGGTGGACGGTAGGTCCTTGGGGCGGAAGTGCTTCAGGTTGCTCGTGACGATGACCTGCGCATGCGCGTGAAGGGCCGCTGCCACGACATGGCGATCCCCTTCATGGTTGTGCACGGCTGGAATGAGCGCTTCGTGGCCGGTCACCAGGGCATCGGGAAAATGCTTCTGCATCTGCGCCAGGAGCGATTGCGCCTGCTCCCGGGTCGTCGTGCCCGTGCGCACGAGGTTGCGGCGCATCTCCTCCAGGATCTGCGCGCTCCAGTAGGGCTGGTAGAACCCCGCGTAGGCCGCCCAGAGCAAGGTGTCGCGAAGAGAGAAGGGGAAGAGCACGCAGGCGTCGAGGACGACCTTGAACGTGGAGGTGAGCACGCGAGGACGAGACGCTAAACGTCCCTACCTCGGAGGTCAACTACACTCGGAGTAGCCTCCGAAGTCCTGGCTCATCTGCATGAGCTCGCTCAGACCCGCCTTGCGCTGGGCGTCGCGCTTCTTCTTGTACTCCAGCAGATCGTTGATGCGGATGCGCCGGTGCATTCCCGTCTTCGTGTAGGGCAGGGCGCCCTCATCGAGGAGGCGGACCAGGTACTGCCGGGAGACGTTGAGGAGATCCGCGGCCTGTTGCGAGGTGAGCTCCTTGTGCACGGGGACCACCGTGACAGCGTCTCCCCGGGCGAGGACCGTGACGACCTGGCGGAGCAGATGGAAGACGGGTTCGGGGAGCTCGAGGGTCTCGCCCCGCGGGCCGACGAGTCTGGGCCTCTGCGTGCGCTTGCCCTCCATGAACCGGGCCAGTTCGACGACCTCGGCCAGGGATTGCTCGGAAGCGGAGACCGGGCTTTTCGGGTCCGCCATCTCCGGAAGGGGGGCTCTGCGAGAGCGAGGCATACGACGAATGTACGAATATTCGTCCCAAACGCAACCACCCGATGGGTTGCTCCCCCGGCGAGGAGACACCAGCCGGGGTGGCGCGGGGCTACTCCGTGTCCGGCTCCGAGGCGTCCGGGGCGGGGGTGCTGGCCGCCTTCTTCCGGGTGCCTCCCGCGGCCGGGCGCCGCGCCCGGGGCTTCCTTCCCACGAGCGCCGGTCCGCTGACCTCCTCGGGCATCAGGCCCGTGGTGGGCGTTCCCTGGGGATGCGCGGTGCGCGGCTTGATGCGGCGCGGAGGCAGCAGGTCCGGCTCGCCCGGCACCTTCTGCGCCAGGAAGATGGCGGCATCCAGCTTGTAGAAGTTGCGCGCCCGGTACCACGAGAGCGCCGACTCGTTGTTCTCCGCCACCTCGAGCACCAGGTGGGTGCAGCCCCGCGTGCGCGCCAGGTGCTGCAACTGCTCCATGATGAAGCTGCCCACGCCCCGGCCCTGGTAGTCCGGGTGCACCGCCAGCTCCTCGACGAAGAGCGGCCGCATGCCCCGCTTCTCGAACCAGCGCGGGTTCACCCAGTTGTCGTCCCCCGTGGCCTCGAAGGCGCACTCGGAATAGCCGACGATGTCCCCGTTCACCTCGTAGACGAGCTGCTCTATCCACTCCGAGGAGTACACCTCCAGGAAGCGCCGCTTGGAGCGGGGCCGCTGGTACTCCACCGTCTCGCGGTTGACATCCCGGAAGACGAGCTTGAGGAACTCCCAGGCCCGGTTCAGGTCCCTCCGGTGGATGCGCCGCACGCGCACCTCCAGCGTGTCCTTCTTCGTGCGAGAGGGAGGCTTGCGAGAGGGAGGCTTCGTCTCACTCATATTCCCCCCCCTCCTAGCCGACCCGGCGGCGCGATGCGCGGGGAACCGTACGCGACTTCTCACTGCCCGGCATATGGTGCGCGCGTGACGCCTTCGACGAACACGACTCCCCGTTGGTTGCTGTACGGTGCCACCGGCTACACCGGTGTCCTCATCGCCGAGGAGGCGGTGCGCCGCGGCCACAGGCCCGTGCTGGCCGGCCGCTCGCGCGAGAAGCTCGCCCCCCTGGCCTCGCGGCTCGGGCTGGACGCGGTGGCGGTGGGGCTCGACGACATGCGCGGCCTGGTGTCCGCCCTGGAGGGCCTGCCCCTGGTGGTGCACGCCGCCGGCCCCTTCGTGCACACCAGCGAGCCCATGGTGCAGGCCTGCCTCGCCGCGGGCGCCCACTACCTGGACATCACCGGCGAGATTCCCGTCTTCGAGAACACCTTCCGCCACGACGCCGAGGCGAAGCGCCGGGGCGTGGTGCTGATGTCCGGCGTGGGCTTCGACGTGGTGCCCACCGACTGTCTCGCCCGGTACGTGGCGGACAAGGTGCCCGGAGCGCACGAGCTGGAGCTGGCCATCGCCGCCGTCTCCCAGCCGAGCCCCGGCACCACCAAGTCCATGCTGGAGGGCCTGCCCTCGGGGGGCTTCGTGCGCCGGGGCGGCCAGCTGCGGCCGTGGCCCATGGGGCAGGGCGTGCGCCGGGTGCGCTTCTCCGACAAGGAGCGCACCGTGTTTCCCATTCCCTGGGGAGACCTGGTGACGGCCTGGCACTCCACCGGCATCCCCAACATCACCACCTACCTGGCCCAACCGGCGGCGGTGGCCCGGACGCTGCGCTTCACCTTCCCCGTGTTCCGGCGGCTGGTGGCGGTGGAGGCCGTGCGCGAGCGGCTGGCCAAGGTGGTGGAGGCGCGCGTCCAGGGGCCCGGCGAGGCGGTGCGCCAGCGGGGCCGCTCCCAGGTGTGGGCCGAGGCGCGCGCGCCGGACGGACGGCGGGCGGAGGCGGTGCTGGAGACACCCGAGGCCTATGCCTTCACCGCCCGCGCCGCGGTGCGCGCGGTGGAGGAGGTGCTCGCCGGAGCGCGGCGGGGCGCCTTCACCCCGGCCCAGGCCTTCGGCGCGGACTTCGTCCTCTCCATCGAGGGCGTGCGCCGCATGAACCTGTCCGAGTAGGGACCCGCTCCACCGGCCGGCTCCTGGCCAGGCGGGGAGGCACCCCGGGCGGCAATCTCCACCCCGGGTGCAGGCGGACCTCCCCCGGTGGGGGGCGACGCGCGCCAGGGGAGCGCATCCGATATCCTGCGGCCCTCGCGGCGGACACCCGCCGTGCGTGGCCGGGAAGCGCGGGGCCGCGAGGGCCCACGGAGGAGCCAAGCCAATGTCCAGGCGTTGCACGTCCCGGTTCGAGGGGGGGCGATGACGTTCAAACGGAAGGTCTTCCTCCTGCCTCTGGTGGCCACCGTCTTCCTGCTGGGCATCCTCGGGGTGTCGGTGGTGGTGGGCCAGGACGCGACGCGGCTGCACCAGCGCATCGCCTCCGGGTACACACCGGCGTTGGCCATGGCGCGCAACCTGGAGTCGCTGGCGGACCTGCTCGAGGGCCACGTGCGCGAGGCGTACCAGCGGCGGGACGCGGCCCGGCTGGGGGCGGCGCGAGAGCAGGTGAAGGCCTTCGAGGAGGAGCTGATGCGCGGGGCGCAGAACGCGGTGCTGGAGGCCGAGCGGCTGCGGGCCCTGGACGAGTCCTTCGACGGCTTCTGGTCGCGGGCGCAGCGGGCCGTGGAGCTGGCGGCGCGGGAGTCGCCGGAGGCGGAGGCGGCCTTCACGCAGGCGATGGAGGGCTCGGCGGCGCTGCGGCAGTTGGTGCGCGGCACGAGCGAGTGGGCCAATGCCGGGCTGGAGCGCTCCTTCGAGGAGATGCGGGTGATGCAGCGCGGGCGCCAGCTGTGGGTCATCAGCATGGGCGTGCTGTGCATGCTGGCGCTGTGGGGCCTGTCGCTCTGGCTGATGCGGGGCGTGGTGGGGCCGCTCACCCGGCTGACGGAGGTGACGACGCGCATCGCCACCGAGGGAGACCTCACGCAGCACATCGACGTGGACTCGCAGGACGAGCTGGGCGAGCTGGCGCGGGGGATTGAGGCGCTGGTGACGCGGCTGCGCACGGTGCCGGTGACGCTGGAGGGCGTGGTGGGCGAGCTGACGCAGGCGGCGGAGCGGCTCACCGAGGCGAGCCAGCGGCAGTTGGCGTTCCTGAGCCACCAGTCGCGCAGCCTGTCGGAAGCGGGCTCGACGATGAGCGAGATCGCCCAGACGTCGAACCTGGCGGCGAGCCGGGCGGAGATGGTGCTGCGGGTGGCGGCGCAGGCGGATGCGTTCAGCGCCTCGGGGCGGCAGTCCATCGAGAGCAGCGCGCAGGGGCTGCAGCAGCTGCGTGAGCGGGTGGAGGCGCTGATGAGCAGCGTGGCGCACCTGTCGGAGCAGGCGGCGCGAGCGGGTGAAATCATCGGCAGCGTGAGGGACCTGGCGGACCAGTCGAACGTGCTGGCGCTGAACGCGTCCATCGAGGCGGCGCGAGCGGGGGACGAGGGGCGGGGCTTCGCGGTGGTGGCGCGGGAGATGCGGGCGCTGAGCGGACAGTCGGTGGCGAGCACGCAGCGGATCGGGAAGATATTGCTGGAGATCAACCAGGCGATCCGGAGGGCGGTGTCGATCGCGGAGCAGGACAGCCAGCAGATGGAGGCGGGCATCCAGCAGGTGATGACGTCGGCGGACCGGCTGAAGGAGATCACCACGGTGGTGCACGAGAGCAGCCAGGCGGCGAAGCAGATCGTGGCCTCGGTGACGCAGCAGAACGCGGGCATCGCGCAGATGACGAACGTGATGACGACGCTGTCGCAGATGATGAGCGACGTGGTGGAGTCGACGATGAACGCGGAGGAGGCGGTGGTGCGGATGAACGCGACGCTGGAGCGGCTGAAGCAGGTGGCCACGAGCTTCCGCGTGTAACGCACTCGAAGTACCGCACGCCCCAACAACTCCACGGCGCCAACAACCCCACGGCGCCAACAACCCCACGGCGCCAACAACCCCACGGCGCCAACAACCCCTCTCCCCTCGGGAGAGGGACGGGGTGAGGGTGCCCGGACCCCGGGTTGAATCCCTGTCAAAGCACTGTGCGAGGACTTGAGCGGAGGCTCGTCCTGGAACACGGTCCGCACTTTCACAGGGGGAAATTCATGAGCTACGTGGACGGCTTCATCCTGCCGCTACCCAAGAAGAACCTGGAGGCCTACCGCCGCATTGCCCAGAAGGCGGGGAAGCTCTGGAAGGAGCACGGCGCGCTCGAGTACATCGAGTGCATCGGTGACGACGTGAAGCCGGGAAAGCTCACGTCGTTTCCCCAGAGCGTGAAGCTCAAGCCGGACGAGACGGTGGTGTTCTCGTGGATCGTGTTCAAGTCGCGCGCGCATCGGGATCGCGTGAACAAGAAGGTGATGGAGGACCCGCGCCTGGCCGCCATGATGGAAGGGAAGGAGGCGCCCTTCGACAGCAAGCGGATGGTCTACGGCGGCTTCAAGACGCTGGTGGTGAGGTGAGCTCGTGGAGTGTCCACGAAGTTCTTGGACACCATCGCGGGGATGAATCGCCCTGGTGGATGAGAAGACGTCCCCCGCGACTTCTCCGCCTCGCGCCAGACGAGGTCACCTACCTGGAGAAACGGGTGCGAGATGGCATGGGCGGAAGAGAGGAGTACGTGCCTCCCGAGCGCGTGGTGCTCCGGGCGAGCATCCCTCACATCCAGGTGTGGGGCTGGCGCCTGTTCCTGAGCGATACGGACGCCGCGCCGGGAGGGGACCCTGGACGTGCTCTCGGCGCGTGGTTGAGCACGCGCCGAGAGGCCGCATTCCGATGAACGGGACTATTTGATGACACTCTGGTCATAGAAGTGCTTGGCGGTCACGCCGACCTTCCGATGGATGCCATCCACCTTGACGGCTACTGCGTAGCGGTAGACGTCAGTGCCGCTGGCTGGCGGTTTGATGGCGAAGCCCTGTGTTTGCTCCGGAGTGCTCTGGAGGACGCAGTAGCCGTCGCCGGTCGGGCTGACTTTCCAGAAGCCCTTGTTCGTACTGGGGCCGATCAAGGTGAACGAGTTCGCGCCAGCGGCCTTCTTGTAGACAGTGACGGTCTCGGAATACGACTTGCAGTAGGCCTCGCCGGAGGCGGAGTCCGGCTCTGAGTACTCGGGGTACTCCGGCTTGTGTGCGCTACCCGGGAGCCCGAGGGTACCGGCACCCACGCCGCTGCCCTTGGCATCGGACGGATTGGTGCTGGACGAGTTGAAGGGTACGGCGACATCCACCACCCAGCGCAGGCAGCCGTCCGTTTTGGCCATGTAGAAGTTCTGTTTGCTCTGGGAGGAGGCTTCGTTCACGCCAGGGCCCATGGTGAGCGTGGCGTCAGGAGCGGCGTTGCGGCAGAAGTCGAATCTGATCGGCCCAGCGGAGGCACTGCTGGCGCCCAGGAAGAGGGGGACGGCGAAGAGGGTGCTGAAGGCGAGCTTTCGAAAGACTCTCGGGGTTGGCATCAACATCTCCATGCACTGCGGTGTAAAGCGACGGAGTCGCGAAGCAGTGCATGTGACGTGGAGCGACAGGGGACATCCATCCTCTTCGGTCACTTCCCTGAAGGGGATTGGTCCACCGTATTTCCGCGGGTACCCCGGAACACCAGCGCATAGGGCAGCGCCACCGCGCTCACCACGCCCACGAGCCCGAGCCAGGGCCACGGCGTGGCGAGCAGCGGCGCGACGCTCTGCTTCACCGAGGGAGGCAGCTGCGCGGAGAGCATGACGCAGGCCACGCCGAGCACGAACACGGCGAAGCCCTTGCGCAGCGCTCGCGGGGAGACATGGCCCGAGAGGCGCCCGCCGAGGAAGCTGCCGGCCACGGCGGTGCCCACCACGGCGGCGGTGAGTCCCCACGGAAGCTGGACGTGGCCCAGATGCCCGAGCAGCCCGGCGAGGCACTGGAGCGAGATGACGGCGAGCGAGGTGCCCACCGCGGCCTGCGTAGGCAACCCCACCAGCACGAGCGCGGGGACGATGAGGAAGCCGCCGCCCGCGCCCACCAGTCCCGACAACAGGCCCACGGCGGCGCCCTGGGCGAGCACGCGCGGCACGGGCAGCGGTACCGGTGCCCCGGCGGACTCTCCGGGCACGGCCGGGGCCTCCTTGCGCCGCAGCATGGCCACGGCGGCGGCGACCATGACGGCCGAGAAGAGGAGCAACAGCAGCCCCGGGGGAACCTGGCGGGCCACTCGCGCGCCGAGGAAGGCGCCGGACATGCCTCCGCCCCCGAAGACGAAGGCGGTGCGCCAGCGCACCCGGCCGGCGCGCGCGTGCACCACCACCGCCGAGGCGCTGGTGATGCCCACCACCAGCAGCGACATGGCGATGGCCGTCTTCGGCTCGACCCCGAGGACGTAGACGAGCAGGGGCACGGTGAGGATGGAGCCGCCGCCACCCAGTAACCCCAGTGACACCCCGATGAGCAGCGAGGCGGCGATGCCGAGCATCATCATGCGGCGCTGCTCTCCTGCCGCGACACGGCGAGCAGGTCCCGGCACTCGCGCAGCATCCGCTCCCAGGCACCCGCGTCCTTCGCCGCCGCCTGCCCGGCCGCCTGCAGCAGCTCGAGCATGCAGAGCAGCTGGCCGTGTGTGGGAGGGCCGCCGTGCGCCTGGAGCAGTCCCCGAGGCGTGGACGCGGGGACTCCACCGCCCAGCTCCCGCATCCGCGCGAGCAGCGTGTCGAGCACGTCCGAAACCTCGGGCGCAGGCGCGGACGCGGGGCGGACCACGGGCAGCCCCGCCTCGTTCCACGCGAGCATTCCCCCGCGCAGGTTCATCACCCGGGTGAAGCCCTGGCGCACCAGCTGCGCGGCGGCCCGGCCCGAGCGCGCTCCGGAGCGGCACACCAGCACCAGCTCTCCGTCACGCTGCCAGCGCCCGGCCGACTCCTCCACCGCGCGCAGCGGGACGCGCTCCACGCCCGCGATGTGCCCGAGAATACCCTCGAGCTCGGAGGGCTCGCGCACGTCCACCAGCCGGGCCGCGTCCCTCACTCCGGCCACGGCGCTCACGTCCACGTCCCGGTAGCCCTCCGCGTGCGGAGTGCCCTTCTCGTACAGTGCGCTCATCGTGTGTCCTCGGTGCTCGGGGCTCAGCTCACGGCCTGCGCCGCGGGCTGTCCGCAGGCGCGGTTGGCGGGCACCGCGATGTCCAGCTTCTTGGGCGGGGCCAGCTTGCGGCCGTTCATGAACTCGATGAACCACTCGCGGCTCCTGCCGGCCAGCCGCGGGTTGTGGCGCTTCTCCTCGCCGATGGTGCTCATCGTCAGGCCCGCGTAGTCGTGGCCCGGGTACACCTCGGTCTCGTCCGGCAGCGTGAAGAGCTTCCGCGTGATGGAGTCGTAGAGCTGCCCGGCGCTCCCGTTCTGGAAGTCGGTGCGGCCACAGGCGCGGATGAGGAGCGCGTCGCCCGTGAAGAGTTTGCCGCCCACCCGGAAGCTCACGCTGTCATCGGTGTGGCCCGGCGTGGCGAGCACCTGGATGCGCAGGCCGCCCAGCGCGAGCTCCTCGCCATCCTTCACCCGCAGGTCCACGCACGGCGCTCCCGAGTCGCTCGCCGCCACCCGCGCCCCCGTCAGCTCGCGCAGCCGGCCCGCTCCGGTGACGTGGTCCGCGTGGATGTGCGTCTCCAGGACCAGCGTCAGCTTCAGGTCCAGCTCCTTCACCACCTGAAGGTCCCGCTCCACCTGCTCGAACACCGGGTCCACGAGCGCCGCCTCGCGCGTCGTCTCATCGGCGATGAGGTAGGTGTAGGTCGACGTCTCCTGGTCGAAGAGCTGACGGAAGAGCATGCCCGGGCATATTGCGAGGGCCGTGCCAGGGCCACCGCCGCGCCCTGTGTGCCTCGGGGATTGGGATGAACACGGGGACAGCTACCCTCACCCCGACCCTCTCCCGGGGGGAGAGGGAGAGGAGGTGAAACGTTTCGTGAAACAGGTGAAACGGTTTGAAACGGTCAGGTCTCCCCGGCGGCCCGGAGGCGGCGCCAGAGGGTGACCCGGCTGATGCCCAGCATCCGGGCGGCCTCCGTGCGGTTGCCCCCCGCCTTCGCCAGCGCGGCCCGCAGCGCCGCCGGGTCGTGGCCGCCGCCTTCCGTGCCGGGCCCGGCGGGGGCGGCGGTGGGCGGGGGCGGACGCGGCTCGGAGAACTCGGGGGGCAGGTCTGCCTCGTGCAGCACGGGGCCCTCTCCGATGACGTAGGCGTACTCCATCACGTTGCGCAGCTCGCGCACGTTGCCCGGCCAGCCATGCGACTCCAGCAGGTGCCGGGCCCGGGGAGAGAAGCGCTCCACGCGGCGCGGGCCGTTCTGCTCCAGCTCGTCGAGGAAGCGCCTCGCCAGCGGGAGGATGTCTTCCGGGCGCTCGCGCAACGATGGCAGGAAGAGGGGCACTACCCGCAGCCGGTACATCAGGTCCGCGCGGAAGCGGCCCGCCTCCACCTCGCGCCGCAGCGGCCGGTGGGTGGCGGCCACGATGCGCACGTTCACCGGCACCGAGGCGCGTCCTCCCACGGGAATGATGGAGCGCGTCTCCAGCACCCGCAGCAGCTTGCCCTGCAGCTCCAGGGGAATCTCCCCCACCTCGTCCAGGAAGAGCGTGCCCCCATCGGCGAGGCGGAAATGGCCCGGGCTGTCGCGCACCGCGCCGGTGAAGGCGCCGCGCACGTGGCCGAACAACTCGCTCTCCAGCAGGCTGGGAGGCAGGGCGGCGCAGTTGATGGCACGGAACGGCCCCTTGCGCCGCGCCGAGATGGCATGCAGCGCGTTGGCCACCAGCTCCTTGCCCGTGCCCGACTCGCCGCGCACCAGCACGCTGGACTCGGTGCGCGCCACCTTCTCCACGATGCGGAACAGGCGCTTCATCCCCGGGTTGCGCGTCCACATGCCGTGGAACGTCTCCTCGGCGTCGTCTCGCGTTCCCTCGGACTCCGCCTCCGCGCCGAGCAGCACCGCCCACCCGAGCCGCTTGGCTCCCTGCTCCAGGGGCACCGCCCGCACCCGCATCACCCGCTCCGGCCCGGGCGCGCGCGGGCGGGCCTCCACCTGGCGCCCATGCGAGAGCAGCGCCTCCAGTCCCCGGGTGCCCTCGGGCACGGAGAGCACCTCCGCCAGCGGCGTGCCAGGGCGGACGGTGGCCGGGCCCAGGCGTGCCTCCGCCTCGGGCGTGGCGGCCGTCACCCGCTGCTGGAGATCGACGAGCAGCACGGCCCCCGCCAGCGCCTCCAGGGCGGGCAGCAGGAGCGGGGAGCCGGCGGAGGGCGTGGAGCGCGAGGTGGGCATGAGCGTGGACGGGTGAAACACCGTGTTTCACCCCGGTTCATACCCCTCCCGGCCGCGCGCTTCACCAACTGGTCCTACTGTCGGACCAGTTGCTCCCGGCCGCGCCCGTCAGGCCCGCCCGCGCAGCATCAGCTTCCAGTAGAGCTGCGGCAGGCCGTACTTCTTCATCAGCCACATGTCGCGGCGCTCCTTCAGGGTGTCGATGAGCGGAATGCTGGGCGTGGGCTTGCCGTCGTAGTCGAACTCGGCGAGCAGCAGCTTGCCGTAGCCGGTGGTGAGTGGGCAGGACGCATAGCCGTCGTAGCTCGCGGTGGGGGCCCGGCCAGCCATGACGGCGAGCAGGTTCTCCACCAGCACGGGCGCCTGCTTGCGGATGGCCGCCCCGGTGCGCGAGGTGGGCAGGTCCGAGGCATCTCCCAGCGCGAATACCTCGGGGTGGTCCGGGTGCTGCAACGTGTGCTTGTTCGCCTTCACCCACCCCTTCGTCCCGCCCTCCTGCCAGGCCAGCGGGCTGCGCTTGATGAAGTCCGGCGCGCTCTGCGGCGGGCACGCGTGGAGGAGGTCGTACGGGAGGACCACCTCCTCGGTGCCTCCGTCCGGCAGCGTCCGCGTGAAGACGGCCTCGTTCCGCTCGCCGCGCACCTCGGTAAGGTTGTGCTGGTAGCGCGCGTCGATGCCGTAGCGCTTCACCACCTGCTCCAGCACCGCGGCGTACTCCTTCACCCCGAAGATGGTCTTGCCGGCCGAGGCGAAGACGACGTGCGCCTTCTCCGTGAGACCCCGCTTCCGGAAGTGGTCCGCCGCCAGGTACATGATCTTCTGCGGCGCGCCCGCGCACTTCACCGGCGTGGCCGGGTGGGTGAAGAGCGCCGTGCCTCCCTGGAAGGCGCGGAGCATCTCCCACGTCTTGGGCGCGTAGCGCACGTCGTAATTGCTGGAGACGTTGGGCCGCTCCGCCAGCGCCTGGCGCAGGCCCTTCACCTTGTCCCAGTCGAGCTGGATGCCGGGCGCCACCACCAGGAAGTCGTAGCCGATGCGCTGGCCGCCCCGGGTGCTCACCGTGCGCGCCACCGGGTCCACCTCCTCGGCCCAGTCCTGAATCCACTTCACGCCCCGGGGAATGCAGCGCGCCTCGTCGCGGATGGTGTCCTCCACGCGCGCCTCGCCCGCGCCCACCAGCGTCCAGAGCGGCTGGTAGTAGTGGTGCGCGCTCGGCTCGAGGATGGCCACGTCCTTCTGTCCCGCGAGCGCCAGCCGCGCCGCCACGCTGATGCCCGCCGTGCCCCCTCCGATGATGAGGACCCGGTGCCGCTCGGCTCCCGGAACCCGGGCCACCGGCACCATCACCGGATCCCTGCAGACCTGCTCGGTCACCCCTTCGCTCATCTCGGCCTCCTCCGCCTCGCGCGGGCGGACCATGTCTCGTGAAACACCTGTTTCCAACACCTGTCTCCGTCTCATTGGAGCCAGGCCCGTTTCACGCGGATTCTGCAGCTGGCATGCCACCCGTTGGGTGCCGGGCACTCGTGAGGTCACGGGGCGAACGGAGGGGCCCCCGACTGTTTCACCGTGTTTCACCACCGAGAGCCCTCCTGGACGAACTCCAGACAGGCGAACCCCGGGTGGCGCCGCTACCGCTTCCGGTCGCACCTTGAAGCCCTCGGGGCACTGTCCACCGCGGTCCAGGAATGCGCACGGCACGGGAAATCCGCCAGGAGATCGAGGCTCGCTTCGGGTTCTTCCCCCCGTTCTTCGCTCCCGCCCAGGACGACCCGCGGGTGCTGGAGAACCTGTGGCAGCAGACGCTCCGCGCCTACGTGGAGAATCCCCTCCCGGTGCTCTTCCGCGAGAAGCTCTTCGCCTGGCTGTCGCGCTACTGCGTGGTGCCCTACTGCGTCGTGTGCCACTCCTGCGCGTTGCGACCCCTGGGGATGACGGCCGGCGAGGTGCTGGCGCTCCTGGAGTCCCTCCCGCCCGAGCACGGGGCCATCGACGAGACGCTCGCCCGCCTGGACGCCAGCGGTGACTCCCTCGAGGGCTGGCCGACGCCCGGCTCGGCCCTGGAGGAGGACCTGTTCCGCTGCTCCGTCTTCCTCTTCGTCCACCAGGCCCAGGCGGAGCGGTGCCGGGAGCGGGTGCGCCGGCTGCTCGGCCCCACGCTCTACGGACACCTCACCGTGTTCCTCGCCTACATGAAGACGTGCCACCTGTGGGTGGAGGCCCATCCGGAGCTGTCCTACGAGGCGGACGAGCGTGCCCGGCAGTACCTGGGACCGCTGCTGCGGGAGGAGCCCCGGCTGGGGGACTTCTTCGCGGGCTACCGCGAGCGGGTGCGCGACGAGCGGATGCAGCGCGAGCGGGAGCTGCTCGAGGCGGCGGGGGCGGTCCAGCGCGCGGAGGCCCTCTCGCAGCGGTTGAGCCGGCAGACGGAGGCGCTGCTCGAGAGCGAGGAGCACCTGCGGCTCGCGCTGGAGTCCGCCGCGCTGGGCACATGGGACTTCAAACCCAGGACGGGGGAGCTGCACTGGGATGCGCGCTGCAAGGCCCTCTTCGGCGTGCCGGAGGTGGCGGAGGTGGACTACGCCACCTTCCTGGCCAGCGTCCTCCCGGAGCAGCGGGACCGGGTGGACGCGGCGGTGGCGCGGGCGCACGCCCCCGGCGGGGACGGCGAGTACCGAGAGGAGTTCCGCATCCGCAGGCTCCAGGACGGCGCGGAGCGGTGGATCTCCTCGCGGGGCCGCTGCTTCTTCGACGAGCAGGGCCGGGCCGAGCGCTTCATCGGCACGGTGATGGACGTGACCGAGCGCCGGCGCACGGAGGACAACCTGCGCTTCCTCGCCCAGGCCAGCGCGCTGCTGGCCACCTCGCTCGACTACGAGGACACCCTGCGCCGGGTGGCCACGCTGGCCGTGCCCGTGCTCGCCGACTGGTGCGGGGTGGACGTGGTGGATGAGCGGGGGCAGGTGCACCGGCTCATCAACGTCCACCGCGACCCGGAGAAGGTGCGGTTGAGCGAGGAGGTCCACCGGCGCTACCCCATCGACCCGGACGCCACCGTCGGTGTCCCCCAGGTGCTGCGCACCGGCGAGCCGCTGCTCATCCCGGAGATCTCCGAGGAGGCGCTCGTGCACTACGCGCGGGACGCGGAGCACCTGCGGATGCTGCGCGAGCTGGGGCTGCGCTCCTACCTGGCGGTGGCGCTGCGCTCGCGCGAGCGGGTGCTGGGGGCCCTCACGCTGGTGCGGGCCGAGTCCGGTCAGAACTATGGCCAGGAGGAGCTGCGGCTGGCCGGGGACTTGGCGCGCCGGGCGGCCCTCGCGGTGGACAACGCGCTGCTCTACCGCGAGGCGCAGAAGGCCATCGGGCTGCGCGATGGCTTCCTCCAGGTGGCCGCGCACGAGCTGCGCACGCCCGTCACCGCGCTGAAGCTCAACGTCCAGGCCCTGGTGGGCTGCACGCGCCGGGAGGAGGCCTGGAGCGAGCGGACCGTGGCGCGGCTGACGGGGCTGGAGCGCGGGGTGGGCCGGCTGGGCGTGCTGGTGGACGAGCTGCTGGATGTGTCGCGCATCACCTCGGGCCGGCTGGTGCTGCATCCGGAGGAGCTGGACCTGGCCGGGCTGGTGCGGGAGGTGGCCGAGCGCTTCCGCTCCGAGGCCGAACGGGCGGGCTGTGCCCTGCGCGTGCGGGGACCCGGGCCGGTGGTGGGCCAGTGGGACCGGCTGCGCCTGGAGCAGGTGTTGAGCAACCTGCTCTCCAATGCCCTCAAGTATGGCGCGGGCCAGCCGGTGGAGGTGGCGCTGAGCACCTCCCCGAGCACCTCCGGCGGGCGCGTGCTGCTGCGGGTGCGCGACGAGGGCATCGGCATCGACGCCGCCGCCCAGGGGCGCATCTTCGAGCGCTTCGAGCGCGCGGTGAGCGACCGGCACTACGGGGGCCTGGGGATGGGGCTGTGGATTACGCGGGAGATCGTCACCGCCATGGGGGGCACCATCCACGTGGAGAGCGCGCCGCGGCAGGGCGCCGCCTTCACGGTGGAGCTGCCCCGGGGCTGAGGGCCTTCGGGCGGCGCGGGCCCCGCCTCTCCGCCTGCCCGTCTTGCGCGCGGGCTCGCTCCAGTCCCGCCGCATGCCCGGACGATTGCCCGCCTGACGCGGCGTGCCAACCGTTTCCAGGCAACGGAGGTGAACCGTGGGAATGCTGGTGGACGGAGAGTGGCGTACGGACTGGTACGCCCCGGACGAGGCCGGACGCTTCGTGCGTCCGCGCACGCGCTTCCATGACAGGGTGTCCGCGAGCGGGGAGGGGCGCTTCCCGGCGGAGGCCGGCCGCTACCATCTCTATGTCTCGTATGCCTGCCCGTGGGCGAGCCGCGCGCTCCTCATGCGCAAGCTCAAGGGACTGGAGGCGGCGGTGGGCCTCACGGTGGTGGACCCGCGCATGGGGCGCAAGGGCTGGGGCTTCGGGGGCTACCCGCGCTCGGGCGAGGACAAGCTCAACGGCGCGCGCTACCTGAGCGAGCTCTACCTGAAGGCGGATGCGCACTACTCGGGGCGGGTGACGGTGCCGGTGCTGTGGGACGGGCGCGAGCACACCATCGTCAACAACGAGTCGCGCGAGCTGATGCGCATGCTGGACACCGAGTTCGACGCCTTCGCCGAGCACCCGGTGACGCTGTGGCCCGAGGGGCTGCGCGAGCAGGTGGACGAGACGATCGACGCGCTCTACGAGCCGGTGAACAACGGGGTGTACAAGGCGGGCTTCGCGAGCAACCAGGGGGTGTACGAGCTGGCGGTGCGCGAGCTCTTCACCGCGCTGCAGCACTGGGAGGAGGTGCTGGAGCGGCAGCGCTACCTGTGCGGCGACGTGCTCACCGAGGCGGACCTCTGCCTCTACACCACGCTGGTGCGCTTCGATCTCGTCTACTACGCGCACTTCAAGTGCAACCTGGCGCGGCTGCAGGACTTCCCCAACCTGTGGAACTACCTGCTGGACCTGTACCAGACGCCCGGCTTCGCGGAGACGACGAACGTCGAGCACATCAAGGTGCACTATTACTGGAGCCAGGACGCCATCAACCCCTCGCGCATCGTGCCGGTGGGGCCGCAGGTGGACCTGCTCGCGCCGCACAACCGGGACCGGCTGGGCCCGCGCAAGCTGGCGCCCGCGCCGGGAATCACGCGGCACTGAGCCCAATATCCCCTCGCCCTCCGGGAGAGGGACGGGGTGAGGGTGCCGGACGTCCCGGGTTGGCTCGCGAAGTCACATCGGTGCTCCCGTGTCCCCATCTCGTCTGGGCCCACTGCCGGTAGACGCGGCGGTGCCACCGGAGCACGAGATGAGCAGGGAGGCCACGCAAGAGGGCAGGCAGGAGGCGCTGACGCCGGGCGGGCATGAGGCCTCCTCGGGCGGCTCGGATTTCGAGGACTCCTTTCTGCGGGAGCTGGGGAGGCCGGAGCCGCTGCCCGTGTTGCCAGTTCCCGGGCAACGGCTGGGAGGCCCGGACGGCCGGCGGTACACGGTGCTCGAGTGGATGGGCGGCGGGGGAATGGGCCAGGTGTTCCGCGCGCGCGACGGGATGCTGCGGCGCGAGGTGGCGCTCAAGTTCCTCCTGCCGCGTCCGGGCTTCGAGGCGGAGGCGCTCGCGGAAGCGCGGGCGGTGGCCCAGTTGGACCACGGGAACATCGTCCGCATCTTCGACGTGGCCCTGTGGAGTGGCCTCCCCGAGGCGCCAGGCGTGCCCTTCCTGGTGATGGAGTGCCTGGAGGGCGAGCCGCTCTCCGCGCGGCTGAAGCGGGGGCGGCTGGAGGTGGGGCGCGTGTTGGAGGTTCTCGAGGGCATCTGCGCGGGGCTGGCGCACGCGCACGAGCGGCGCCTCGTCCACCGGGACCTCAAGCCGGGCAACGTCTTCCTCACCCGCGAGGGGACGGTGAAGCTGCTGGACTTCGGCCTGTCGCACCTCATTGCGGCCAGCGCCGGGCTTGCGCCCCACCTGCCCACGGCGGGGACGCCAGCGTACATGGCGCCCGAGCAGTGGCGGGGCGAGGCGCAGGATGCCCGCACCGATGTCTGGGCGGCGGGCGTGGTGCTGTACGAGATGCTCACCGGAAGGCCACCGTTCGAGGGGGCCACGTTGGGAGCGTTGCGCGAGCGGGTGCTGTCGGAGGAGCCAGCGCCCCCGGTGCGTGCGCGCAACCCGGAGGTGCCACCGGAGGTGGAGCCGCTGCTGGCCACGGCGCTGGCCAAGGCCCCGGACCGGCGCTTCCCGACGGCGCTGGAGCTGCGGCGGGAGCTGCCGGAGCTGCGGGCGCGCTTGGCCTGGCCAGGACTCGAGGAGGAGGGGGAGGCTGGCAGTCAGCAGCGCCGGCGGTTGGTGTTGCTCTCCTGCCAGCTGACGGGCCTGCCGGGTCTCGCGGGGCGGGTGGATGCCGAGGAGCTGGGAGAGCTGGAGTTGGCCTTCCATCAGGGCTGCGTGGAGGTCATCCGGCAGCACGGCGGCAGCGTCACCCTGTGCATGGGCGGTGAGGTGTTCGTCTGCTTTGGCTGTCCGCGGGTGCGGGAGGACGACGCGGAGCGCGCGGTACGCGCGGCGTTGCAGCTCGCTCATACCCTGCCGGCGTCGCTCCAGCGGAGGCTGCCGCACCTGTGCCTCTCGGGGTTGGGCACGAGGGTGGGCCTGCACACGGGCTGGATGATGCTGGATACGGGGGCCCTGCGGGGCGAGGCCCCGAGGGTAGTGTCCTGGCTCGCGGGTCAGGCGGGGCCCGGGCAGGTGCTCGCCAGCGAGGCGGTGTGGAGGCAGGTGCGGGGGGCCTACGAGACGGAACGCCTCGGGACGCGTGACTTCACGGACTTCTCGGGGCCTGTCCACATACCCGTCCACCGCCTCGTTCGCGAGCGGCAGGTGCGGGTGCGCTTCGAGCGGACGCTGGTGGCCGGTGGACTCACGCCCCTGGTCGGGCGGGAGCGCGAGCTGCGGTGGCTCGTGGAGCTGTGGGACAGGGCGAGCGGCGGGCGGGGCGCGTTCGTGCTGCTGCGCGGCGAGGCGGGCCTCGGCAAGTCTCGCCTCCTCCAGGAGTTGCGCGAGCGTGTACCCCCGGAGACGGCCACGCGCTTGCGCTTCCAGTGCTGGTCCAGGGCTGGTGCCAGCGTGCTCCCGCCCATCGCCGAAGTGCTCCAGCGTCTCCTGCGCTTCTCCCCAGAGGGCACGCCCCAGCGGCACCTGGAGGAGTTGGAGACGCAGCTGGGAGCGATGGGCCTGGCCGGGGAGCAGATGCAGCTGCTGGGACTGCTTCTCTCCCTGCCCATCCCCGAGGCCGCCCCGGTGTACCGGCTCACGCTCAAGCGGCGGATGGAGAAGACCTATGAGGCCCTGGGGGAGCTGCTGCTGGGCGTGGCGAAGCAGCGCCCGGTGCTCCTCGCCGTCGAGGACCTGCATTGGGCGGACGTCTCCTGGCTCGAATTCCTCGGCTCACTGCTCGAACGCGTCGAGGGCGCGCGCCTCCTCGTCGTCCTCAGCGCCCGCCCCGAGTTCCAGCCCTCCTGGTCCTGCCGTTCCTGGCTGCACCCGCAGCTGCTGGAGCGTCTGCCGGACGGGCTCGCGGTGAGGCTGGTGAAAGAGGTGGCCCGGGGCACGCCCCTGCCGGAGGAGACGGTGGGCGAGTTGGTGCGGAAGACGGATGGCATCCCGTTCTTCATCGAGGAGCTGACGCGCTTCGTGCTGGAGGGAGGAGCGGCGGCGGCCATTCCGGCCACCCTGGACGAGCTGCTACTGGCACGGCTGGATCTGCTCTGTTCACGGCAGAAGGCGCTGGCCCAGCTGTGCGCGGTGGTGGGGCGGGATTTCTCGCGGGCCCTGCTCGAGGCTGTCCTGGGGCGGGAAGCCACCGGCTTGCAGCGCGAGCTGGCGGGGCTGGTCGAGGCGCAGCTCCTGCAGGAGGGGGGAGAGGGCGTGGACGAGCCCTGTTACCAGTTCCGGCACGCGCTCTTCCAGGAGGCGGCCTACCAATCGCTGCCGCGCGGAGAGCGGAGGCTGCACCACCGGCGCATTGCCCGGGTGCTGGAGGAGCGCTTCCCCCAGGTGGTGGGCACGCGGCCCGACGTGCTCGCGCACCACTATACGGAGGCGGGAGAGTGCGCGTCGGCCATTCCCTACTGGAGCCGGGCCGGAGTGCTCTCCCTGCAGTGCATGGCCACTTCGCAAGGGGTGAAGCATCTCACCCGTGCGCTGGAGCTGCTGCGCCACCTGCCGGAGGCCAGAGCACGCCCGGGTGACGAGCTGCAGGTGGTGACCGTCTTGGGCTACTCCCAGGCCGTGATGGGGGGCTTCGACTCGCCGGACGCGGCGCGGACGTATGCCCGGGCCTGGGAGCTGCTGCGGCGGATGGACGAGGTTCCGCCCAAGTCTGGCGCGTGCTTCTGGGACATCTTCTCCTATCACATGGTACGGGCGGAGTTCCCCCTGTGCTCCGAGCTGGCTGGGTGGGTGATACGCCAGGGAGAGCGCCAGCGAAGCCCGGAGCTGCTCGCCGTGGGCTATTGGATGAGGGCACTGGATTCCGCCTACCGGGGATGTACGCGAGCCGCCCTGGAATACAGCGAGCGCGCGAGGGCCAGCGGGCGCTCGAGCGGAGAGCGGAGCGGAGCGGAGGTGCCGGGGGGGCGGGACGCGTCGGTCCTGATACTGCCCTGGGCCCCCTTCATCCTCTCGGGGTCGGAGCGGTGGGCGCAGGCCCGGGCGTATGCGGCGGACTTGCTGGCGATGGCCCGTCGCATCGGCGAGCCCCTCTCCCTGGTCCGGGTGCTGACCCTCGCCGCGCTGGCCTGCCTGAACCGCCGGGAGGCCCAGGAGGCCTTGCCGTGGGTGGACGAGGTCATCGGCGTGTTCAGCGAGCGCAGCTATTGGGTCTGGCCGGTCTGGGCGAGATTGATCCGGGGCTGGGCCCTGGCGGAGCTGGGTCAGCCTCGGGAGGGCCTGCCGCTCGTGCAACAGGCCGTCGCGCGCTTCCGGGCCCAGGCGCAGAAGGGCGGGCTGTCCTGGTACCTCGGCGTGCTCGCGGGAGTCCACCTGAAGCTGGGTCAAGTCCGCGAAGGGCTGACGGTGGCGCGCGAGGCGCTGGAGCACGTGCGGGCCACGGGAGAGCGTGGCTTCGAGGTCGAGCTGCGCCGCCTGCGCGCAGAGCTGTTGCGCGTCAGCGGGCAGGAGTGCGAAGCCCGGGAGGAGCTCGCGCGGGGTCTCACCGCAGCCCGGGAGCAGGGGTGTCTCCTCTTCGAGCTGCGCACGGTGGTGAGCCTGGGCCGTCTGCTGCGGGACACGGGGCGGCCCGAGGAAGCGCGAGGCCACCTGACACGGCTCCTCGCCCGGTTCGGGGAGGACGTGGACCTGACCGACTTCAGGGACGCGCGGGCGCTGCTGGCGCAGCTGGGGTGAGTTCCCCCGCCGTGCCTGCCTGGTGCACAGTGCGAGCAACACCGGGGGAAGACACATGGGACTGCCCGCCATCCTGTCGACACTGATTGGCACGAGCCTCGCCACGGGGGCACGGCGCCTGAAACACGGCCCGCTGCGGCCCGGGTGGAGCTTCAAGTACGAGGCCACGGTGGCCTGCATGCGGGCCACCAACGAGCGCGTCGTCCACCTGGACGCGCCCGCGCAGCGCGAGGAGATGGAGCGGCTGTCCGTCCCTTCCCCGGCGCTGAAGCGGGTGCGGCGCGAGCAGGTGGATGCGGGCGGAGTGCAAGCCGAGTGGTTCACGCCGCCCGGGGCCGCCGGGGACTCGGTGGTGGTGTACCTGCACGGGGGCTCATACGTCTTCGGCTCCACGCGCACGCACGGGGACCTCATCGCGCGAATCGCGCTGGGCACGGGGGCACGGGTGCTGGGGCTCAACTACCGGCTGGCGCCCGAGCACCCCTTTCCCGCGCCGGTGGAGGACACGGTGGCGGCGTACCGCTGGCTGCTGTCCACCGGGGTGAGGCCGGAGCGGGTGGTGTTCTGCGGAGACTCGGCGGGGGGCGGGCTGGCCATCGCCTCGCTGGTGGCGCTGAGAGACCGGGGCGAGCCGCTGCCGGCGGGGGCCGTGCTCATCGCGCCCTGGGTGGACCTCGAGTGCAGCGGGGCGAGCGTGGTGGCCCACGAGCGCTTCGACTGGGGCGACAAGCGCATGCTGCTGCACTGGGCGAAGTGGTACGTGGGCGAGGCCGACGTGAGGAATCCGCTCGTCTCGCCCTGGTACGCGGACCTGCGCGGGCTGCCGCCCTTGTTCGTGCACGTGGGAAGCGCGGAGCTGCAGCACGATGACGGCGTGCGCATCACCGAGAAGGCGCGCGCGGCCGGAGTGAAGGCGCACCTGGAGGTGTGGCCGGAGATGGTCCACAACTTCCAGACTTTCGGTGAAGGTTTCCCCGAGGCCGTGCGAGGCACCGCGAAGCTGTGCGAGCACGTGCGCGGTGTACTCGCGGAGGCCGCGCCCCGGTAGCGCGCGCCTTCTCTTCTTCTCGCGCCGTGGGAATCGTGTGGCGGCGGGCGGGAGCAGTGTTGGTCCTCGGACGCGGATCGCCCGCAGCGTCTGGGAATGGCCATGGGGGGGATTGCCGGGATTGCGCAGGTTGCCGATATACCTTCGGTCTGAAAGGGAGGCCGGGTGGGTAGAGCCCCGGGGAATCACGAGGGCAGGGGGCCTCTCGCCGGTTCCGGACACGCGCCCCGTCTGGGAGTCACACCATGGCCCGGCATCGAAGCACACGCTCTCCCCGTACGGACACGCGAGTCTCCGGCTTGCTCATCCAGCTGCTCACCACCGAGTGGACGAAGGAGTCGCGAGGTGGAGCGGGCGCGCGGGGGCGCGACACCACGCCCGTGGCGAGCGAGCTGCCCGAGGCCCTGGGGGGAGCCTGGGGCGAGGGCTCCTTCCCGCTGCACCACGTGTACTTCTCCGAGCAGCGGCGCTTCCTGCCGAGGGACTGGACGGAGGTGCGCAGGGGCAAGCCCTTCGTCGAGCTGGAGGCCTTCCGGGTGGAGCGCTCGGAGGCGGGCGTCCGGGTGCTGCTGGACTACGGGAAGATGGGGATGCCGGGACGGCTCGAGTGGAGCGGCCTGTCGCGGGGTGAGCCCCACGAGGAGCTGTTCCGCCTGATTCCCGGCGAGTGGGCGCGCGGCGTGTACAACGAGCGCATCCAGTACTGGGAGACGGGGCACGGGGGCTACTGCAGGCACGTGCTCAACGTGGGCCTGCTGTGCGAGGCGAGCCTGGACGTCTTCCTGCGCACCGCGCCGGAGACGGAGGTCCGCCGCGAGTTCCTGCTGCGCCAGCGCGGGCCCGCGGCGCCGGGGGCTCGGAGCACCCGGCTGCCCGCGGTGGCGCAGCACTGAGACGGAGACGAGACGTCCCTAGCGTCCGAAGAGGCCGCGGAGGCGCTTCTTGGCTTCCTCCTCGGCCTTCTTGCGCGCGTCATCGGCCTCCTGCCGCGCCTTCTCCTCCAGCTCCTTCTGACGCTTCTCCGCCTCGACCCGCGCCGCTTCCTTCGCCGCGTCCGCGCCGCCGGTGATGACCTTCCCCACCTCCTTGCCCTTCTCCCCTAGCAGCTGCGTCGCCGCGCTCGCCGCCGCCATCTTCCCGATGGCCACCGCCGCCGGCTTCACGTCCAGCCCCGTCACCTCCGGGCTCCACGCCTTGCCCGTCAGCTTCAGCGCCACCGGCAGCGGCTCGGTCGGCTTCGCCCGGCCCACCGTGATCTTCTCGATGAGCTGCGGCTGCAGGTGCACCATCCCCGTCAGATCCAGCGTCCCGTCCAGCCGGATGCCTCCCTCGAAGCTCATCGCCGCCTCCGGCCTCGTCCAGGTGATGGGCTTGGAGAGCTGCGCCACGCCATTCTTGATGGTCACCCCGAACGGCAGGTTCTCCGCCAGCTCGGTGATGCCATCGCTGTCCAGCACCTTGCCCGCGAAGGGCAGCGCCTTCACCAGCGGTCCGGTCACCGCCGCCGGAATGTCCATGCCCGAGAACGCCCCGCCCAGCAGGTTGCCCTGGATGGCTCCGGCGAGCCGCTCCTGCAGGCTGGCCATCTCGTAGCCCACGCCCGACAGGTTCAGCTGCCCGTCGAACGTCCCCTCCAGCACCTTGCGCGGCACCCGCTTGGTCAGCGCCTGCGCCACGTTCATGCCCTTCACCTCGGCCTTCAGCTCGAAGGGCCGCTGCGCCGCGTCGGGCCCCAGCCGCACCGTGCTCCCGTTCGCCGACACCGTGCCGCCGTAGATGCCCGTGGTGAAGCGCTCCACCGTGATGAGGTCATCCACCATCTTCAGGTCGGCCACCATGTTGGACAGGTCCATCTCGTTCATCCGCAGCGCGCCAATCTTGAACCGCATGTCGCCGCGCATGCCGTTGAAGCGCTTGGGATCCTTCGGCCCCTCCTCCGGAATCGGACCGCCCACCGTGGCGGCGATCTCCTCGTCCGTCATCAACAGCTCGTCCGCGTCGAGCCGCGGGCTGTCGAGCGCCAGGGCGAACGTCATCGTCTCCTTCGCGCCCGTGCCCGACTGCGAGTACGACGCCGTACCCGCCATCGTGTACTCGAGCAGGGCGATGCCCAGCCGGCTCAGGTCCACCTTCATCGGCTTCTTGCCGCTCTCGGGTTGGTAGGTGCCCGCCGCGTCCACCGTGAAGGTCTGCCCGGGGCGCTTGTCCAGCAGCAGCCCCGGCCGCATGTCCACGCCCGTCAGGTCCGTCTTCGCGTCGAAGCGCAGCGGGCCCCCGCTGGCCGCCGCCCCGGTGAGCCGCGCCGTCAGCCGCATGGGCGCGCCCGCCTCCTTGGAGAGCTGCTCGGGGATGCGCAGCCGTACCGGCGTCAGGTCCACCTCCGCCGTCAGCGCTTGCGATTCCTGCGTGCCCCCGCCCCGCACCACCAGGCCGATGGGGCCCGCCACCTGGTTGGCGAGCTGCTTGCGCAAGGGCGGGTAGTACTCGGCCAGCACCGCCGGATCGAGGTTCTGCCCCACCAGCTCGAAGTCCTGCATGGCGGGCGTCTCGGTGAGCAGCCCCTTCACCTGGCCCTTGCCGGTGAGGCGCGCCGGGCCGAGCTCCATCCGCAGCGTCTGCAGGGACAGGTCGCCCTTGTCCATGTCGCCCGTCACGTCGGTGTCCACCACCACGTCGAGCGCCTTGCCGCCCTCGGCCCCGGCGAAGCGCAGGCCCTGGGCGCGCAGGCCGCCCTTGAGGTGGGTGGGTCCGGTGCCGCCGGGCACCGCCGCGCCCAGCTCCGCCGTCCAGTCCGCCTGGAGCGTGCCCGCCTGCAGCCCCATCTCCGCCCCGAGGAAGGGCCCCAGCGGCGCCAGGTCGATGGGCTCGGACTTGAGCACCACGCGCTCGGGCACGGGAATGAGCGAGGCCGGCAGCGGCGTGGTGTGCAGCGTGAGGTGGAAGTTCTGCTTCTCGGCCAGCACCGCGGCGTGCAGCACCACGTCCAGCGGCTTGCCCGCGCGCAGGTCCTTCACCTCCACGTCGAGGTCGGAGATGGCCAGCTCGCGCGCCTGCGCCGCGCTCCGGTCGATGAAGCGGATGGTGGCGTCCGTGAGCGCCGCCCGGTCCACGCGCACCGCCGACAGGTCCGTGGGCTGCTTCTCGGCGGGCGGCTCCTCCTTGGGCTGCTGCTGGGCGAGCTTCTCCTGCAGCCGCGACACGTTGGTGGTGCCATCCGGCAGCCGGACGACGTTGACGGTGAGCCCGGACACCTCGGCGTTCTTCACCTGGATGTCCTGGCCGCGCGAGGTGAGGGCGGGCCAGAGCGCCACCTCCACGTCGAGCTCCTTCAGCTCCGCCAGGGGCACCTGCTCGCCCTCGGCGGCGCCCACCACCACGTTCTCCACCTCGACGCCCACGTGGGGGACGAGCTGGGTGGAGATGTCACCAATCTCCACGGGCCGGCCCAGCGTCTGGGAGAGCGCCGCGGCCTCGGTGCGGGCGCGCTGGAGGAGGAAGGCGTCGAGCCGCCACAGGGCCACCGCCACCACCCCCACCAGCAACAGGACGATGCCGCCCAGGACATAGGGCCAGCGCTTCTTCTTCGGCTGCTGTTCGGACATCTCTCGGTACCTCCACCCGCCAGGGGCCTCGGGGGTTGCACGCAACCAGGGCTGTCAGGCAGGCGAACCCTTAACCCAGGAGGCCCCCTCCCGCACGTTCCGCGTGCACGGGAGCTCGGGACAGATTGTTGAAGATGGCATTCAAGGGCTTGGACGGGAGCCGGTGGCGGATATGCAATCGGCCCCGGGGGACATGCCCGCCCGGCCGCTCCCCCGTGTTTCAGTGGGAGCGCACGGGCGGCGTCCACTGGAGGGGGCCCCGGGGCACCGTCCGTCCCAGGCCGAAGTGGTTGAGCACCATGCGGCCCTGCGTATCCACGGCCCGCACGTCGTCCAGGACCTTTCTGACGAGCCGTGCGGTGCTCATGTCCACCAGCAGGCCCTCGGCGTAGACGAAGCTCCCCGCGGCCACGACGCCGTACACGGTCTGCTCGCCGAGCTCGCGCTGCTCTCCCGTCGCGGTGTCCATGAGCCAGAGGCGGCGGCTCTGGTTCTTGCGTCCGGCGTACCGCTGCACCAGGGCCCGAGTCCCCTCCGTGTATTGCACCTCGCCTCGCATCGGGTGCACGGTGCGCGTCTCCAGGTCCACCACGCTCTGGGCGGAAGCGGACGGCGCGCCGCCCTCCGGGGAGGAGGGCATGACCGGGAACAGCCGGAGGGGACCGTTGGAGGGCGGGGGCCGTGTTTCGTACCCGCTGGAGATGCCGAGCGGTTGGTGGACCCGGGCCCCGTGCAGCTCGAGCGCGTTGCCCTGGGCGGTGCAGGCCACGAGCACCTGCTCCCGCTCGGCATCCACGTGGAGGACGTTGGCGCGGCAGCTCGCGGGCACCCACTCGGTGCGCTGGCCCGAGGCCTGCTCGACGAACACCTCTCCCTGCTCGCCCTGGCGCAGCAAGGCGTCTCCGAGCGGCTGGAGGACACCTTCCCTCGGGACGAGCGGACCCGCGTCCACCCGGCGCAGCAACCACGAGGCCGAGTCGCCCTCCTGGCCATAGGTGCCGAAGGACATGATGGGACCCCGGCAGTACCTGGAAGCGAGCGAGGTCTGCGCCCGGGGCCAGGTGAGCTGTCCATCCCCATCCGTGTCCTGGGTGACGACGCCGAACCACACCCACCGGCCCTCCGGGTCGAGCACGGCCTGGCCCAGCAAGCCGGGGCCATGGGGCACCTCGCGCCGGGTGCCGTCCCGCAGGTCGACGAGGAAGGCCGTGGCCCGCTTCTCCGGCCCGCTCAGGGACACGAGGAGCAGGCGCTGGCCGTCGCGGGAGAAGGACACGGGCAGGGAGGCGGTGGGCGCGGTGCTCTCGGGGATGGCCTCGGGAGGGGCCAGCTCGTGCTCGGCGCGCGTGTACGTGTCGAGCAGCCGGAGCGAGCCGCCGCGGACCACCACGAGGTAGCGGCCGGTTGGATCCGCGGCGAGGAAGTCCTCGAGCCGCTCGCCTTCGCCGGGCTCGAGGAACAGGTAGGGGGCGAGCGCGTCCCCAAACGTGTCCCCGTGCCGGCCGAAGTGGAGCTCCCGCTTGCCATCACCATTGGTGTCCTCGCGGGCCTGGCAGGCGATGACCCAGCGCCCGTCCTTGGCGGCCCGCTGGAAGAGGATGGGGTCGCGCGTGCCGATGGGGCCTGTCTCCCGCTGCAGGCCCGTGGGAGGCGCCACCGTGAACTCCGGGGCCGGAGGGAGCGCGGCCACCGGTGGGCTCTGGGGCTCGGGGGCGGGAGCGGTGACGGGCGCGCTGGTGGGCTCGGGGGCTGGAGCCGGGGCGGCAACGGGCGGGCTGGTGGGCTCGGGAGTGGGCGGGGGCGAGGCTCTCCGCGCCGCACAGGCGGGCAGCAGGAGGGCGGAGGCGAGCAGCACGCGGAGTTTCATGACGGGCGAGGCTGCGGGAGGAGGCGCCGGGTGCGCAAGCGGTACGGAGTCCACTCCGAGCGCCTTCCCAGGCGCGCACGGGGGATGGAGACTGCGGAGGTGATGCTTCGAACCACCCTCTGCTGTGCCGCCCTGCTCCTGGTGCCCGCCTGCGCTCCACGCACGGGCTCGGGGCCGGCGGCCTCCGCGTCCGCCATGGCCTCCACTCCCGCCGATGCTGAATACGCCCGCTTCGCCCGCGAGTACCTCGACTGGTACTACGCCGCGCACCCGGTGCGCTCGACGAACCTGGGCCTGCACCAGTACGACGCGCGGGTGCAGGACCTGTCGGCCGAGGCCATCCAGCGCCAGGCCGGGGAGCTGCACGGGTGGCTCGCGCGGCTGGAGCGGCTGGACCGGGCGGCGCTCACCGGAGACGCGGTGTTCGACGTGCGCATCCTGGAGAACGCCATCCGCGCGGAGCTGCTGGAGTTGGAGGAGGAGCGCGGCTGGCAGCGCAACCC
Organism: Archangium gephyra; assembly: GCF_042230915.1. Lineage (GTDB taxonomy): Bacteria > Myxococcota > Myxococcia > Myxococcales > Myxococcaceae > Archangium > Archangium gephyra_B. The sequence continues at coordinate 417,326 of NZ_CP102578.1, forward strand.
GATGCTCTACAACGGGGTGATCGCCAGTGGCCTCTCGTCGCTGTCGCAGCGGGAGTTCGCTCCGGTGGAGGAGCGGGTGCGGAGCCTGCTGGCGCGGCTGGAGCGGATTGCGGCGGTGGTGGCCGCGGCGAAGGAGAACCTGCGCGACGTGCCGAAGCCGTGGGCCGAGCAGGGCCTGCGCGACACGCGCGGCACGGTGGGCTTCCTGCGCTCGGACTTGCCGAAGGCGCTGGAGGCGCAGGGGCTGGCGCGGGTGGACGCGGGGCTGCGTCAGGAGCTTTCCACCGCGCTGGCGCGGGCGGTGACCGAGGTGGAGGGCTTCGCGAGGTGGCAGGAGCAGGAGCTGCTGCCGAAGGCGAAGGGGGACTTCCGGCTGGGGAAGGCGCTCTTCGAGAAGAAGCTCGCGCTGGAGGAGCACGTGGAGCTGACGGCCGAGCAACTGCGCGACGTCAACGAGCGGGCCATCCGGAGGTACCAGGAGTGGGTGGCGAAGGAGGCGGCGCGGGTGGACGCGACGAAGTCACCGGTGGCGGTGATGGACGCGCTGGTGCACGACCACCCGACGGCCGAGGAGCTGATTCCGACAGCGCGCAAGCAGTTGGAGGAGTGCCAGCGGTTCGTGGTGGAGAAGGGGCTGCTGACGCTGCCCTCGGAGCGGCTGCCGGCGGTGAGGGAGACGCCGCCGTACGCGCGGATGGGCTTCGCGTCGATGGATACGCCGGGGCCATTCGAGACGCGGGCGACGGAGGCCTTCTACAACATCACCAACGTGGAGCCGGAGTGGACGGCGGAGCAGAAGGCGCAGCACCTGACGTACTTCAACCGCGCGGGGCTGCTGGGCATCACGGTGCACGAGGGGATGCCGGGGCACTTCGTGCAGCTGCTGTACGAGGCGCGGATTCCGACGGAGGTGCGCAAGGTGTTCACGCCCGCGTCGCTGGTGGAGGGCTGGGCGCACTACGTGGAGCAGATGATGGTGGACGAGGGCTTCGGCGGGGGAGACCCGGCGGTGCGGCTGGGGCAGTTGCGGCGGGCGCTGCAGAGGCATGCGCGGTGGCACGCGGGCCTGTCGATGCATGCCTTCGGTGAGTCGGTGGAGGGCGCGGCGAAGCGCTACGCGGAGATCGCCTACTTCGAGCCCTTCCCGGCACTGCGCGAGGTGCAGCGGGGCACGTTCAACCCGACGTATCTCTATTACGCGCTGGGGCGGATGCAGATCCTGAAGCTGCGCGAGGACTACAAGCGGTACCTGGAGGCGCGGGGACAGACGTTCTCGCTGCGCGACTTCCACGACCGGTTCCTGCAACTGGGGCTGCCGGTGTCATTGGCACGGCAGGCGATGATGCCGGGGGACACGGCGCCGTCGCTGGAGTGAGGGGGCTTCTCGCTCAAGCGGATTTCACCCGGGCGAGCCAGTCCTGGAACTCGTCCCCCAGGTTCATGATGAAGTCGAAGCGGCCGGTGATGATCATCTCAACGAGCCGGCGGTCGCGCGCGATGAGCTCGGGCACGCTGTCGGGAAAATGGATGCCGGGCATGCCATCGAACAGGTAGCCCTGGTCCACCACGAGCAGGTCGATGAAGTGGGAGAGGGTGTCGAAGAAGCGGTCCACGTCCGAGGCGATGGGCAGGACGTACCTGTCCATGTAGGCATCAATGAAGATGACGGGCTGGCGGCCTCGTTCGTCGGCCAGCTTGGGCACCACGGCGAAATAGTGGGCGAGCCCGGGGATGTTCCCGAAGATGACGGAGGAGCGGAAGGGTTCCTCCGAACGGCGAAATCCTTCTGTGTCCAGTGCGATTCCGTTGCGCTGGTCATCGACCCGGCTGAGGAAGAGCTGCCCCCCGAACTCTCCTCCGAAATCAGCTCTGCCAAGGCGCCTGTAGACGGCCGCGAGTAGAGGGTCGAAAGGGTAACCCGCAACGAGTGCTCCTGCTTCAGGCGGGGCACGTCCTGGCGGCCGGAATTCCATGTGCAGCCCGTACTTTCGATACATCTCCATCAGCCGATCGAGCCCGGGCAGTGGGATATCCGCAGTCATGGCCATGCTCATTTCAGTATGAGATTTACCAGCAACTTCACTTCCTCAAGTGCATCCGCCTCGGCTTTGGCGAGTGCGGACGCGGAGCGGCCCACGTCATAACGTTGGTTGACCCAGCGGCCAAAGTGCCGGTCTACGATGGCAGCCACTTTCCGCACGTCTTCCTCGGTGGCCTTGCCTTTCGCCCGCCGGAATGACGTCCAGATATTGTTGATTCCCTCGTGCACGAGTTTGTGCACGCCCCACAGGTTTTCGCGGGCGTTGATGTTCAACCGATGGAAGAGATGCGCGTACTCCAGGGGAAGGCGATGGTGCACAGGATAGAGAAATCCATCGTCATCAATCAGGAGCTTCGCCAGGTTGGTATGGAGCTTCCCGTAGAAGTCCTTTTGCGCCATCCGCCTGAGCTCGTTGCTCGCATCGCGGTCCAGCCTGGCGTCGAGGAGCTTCTCGAAGCGGGCCATGAGCTTGCGGAACTGCTCCTTCTCCGCGACCGACAGTCCTCGCGTCTGCGCCTTCGTCCACAAGAGATGGAATTGTTCCCGCTCTGCCGGACGTACCCGGGCGAGGAAGTAGCGGAACCAGGCCACCGCCTCCGAGCCGCCCCGGGCCAGGATGGGCGCCAGCCTGGGCGCCACCGCCTCGAAGAGCGCGAGGCCACCGCGTAACGCGAGGCTGCTGATGAACCAGGTGGCGAGGAACTCGGTACTGGTGACGCCCGCTTGCACGAAGGCGTCCTGCGTCTCCTCCCTCCACTCGCGGAGGATGCGCTCGTAGAGCGCATAGTGCTCGGCGACGAGGTCAGGCGAGGCCTCTGGCGCCGGACGCAGCGTCCCGGCTTCCATCACGCGCCAGTGCGCATGCTGCTCCGTCCGGCGGTGCTCCGCCTCCAGCCTCAGCCGGAGGGTGCGCGGTCCGATGCCCTGGGTGAACGGCAGGATTCCCTGGGTGAGCTGCGCCACCAGTTCCGGCGAGGGCTCCCGGACAGGCGGGCCGCCATGGGAGTCGTAGCGCGCGGTCGTCGCATCAAGGACCCGGTCATCATCCAACCGGACCTCCACCCACGCCGTGGCGTTGCCTCCATCGGGTACCCGCAGCCCCCTGGACACCTGGGTGGCCACGGCATGCGCCTGGGCAAGGGTGTCCGCTGTCACGCCCGTGCGTCGCATGGGCAGCGTCCTGGCCTCCAGTGGCTTGGAGTTCTCCGAGGTGGTGAGGGAGCGCAGGCTCCACGTGCTCCGCTGCCGGTGCAAGGTGAGGACAAGCTCTCCAATGCGAGCCCTCACGTAGGTGGGCAGGTGGTCCTCGAATCCCGGGGCGAACGAGTCCGCCTTCTTCGCGAGGTGCGCTCCTCCGGCACCACGCTTCCAGGACAGCAGGCTCAGCACGCCGTTCTGAGCCCAGAAGCGGAAGACCAACTCGACGTCTGCCTCCTCCACGTGGCTGGCCACTCCACGCATGCCCGATAGCGCCTCCGTGGCCTCGGCCCGGCGTGCTTCTTCGTCCGTCTCCTCGTTGCGCGCCTCCCACGGTGGATTCAGGTCCCTCCCGGTTTCCTCCGTCGGAAGGTCCTCCTCGGGCTCGATGCCATCCATCGCTCCCGTTGTCGCGCAGGCCTGGAGCAGCAGGGCCAGGAGACATATCCACCCGGCGGGTCGAGCCGTTCCCCATCTCATGTCCGGGCGAGCCTATCCCGCTATTCGGTTCCCCATGCGCCCTGGCCCGCGGCGACTTCAATGTTGAATCCGATTTGACCTTTGTGCACGGGGCAGACCCGAGGATGAAGGGAGCCCGCAGGGGCTGCGGAGGCGAGGGGGAGTCCACTCCTCCAGACGGTGGTGCCAGGCCCATGGAAGTAAGTCCTTTCAGGGGGAGGTCCGGCCGCGCTCGGGAGCAACTGGTCCTACTGTCGGACCAGTCGGCACGCTGCGCGGCCAGAAGGTGCCCTCCGCGTTGCGGCAAGAGCACCCCCTGAACGGACTTACTTCGGATGGCTTAGATGTTGATGCTCTGCGGAATCGCCGACGGCAGCAGCGTCTCGTAGGGGATGCGCGACAGGTTGCGCTGGCCGATCTCCCGCTCCGTGGCGCGCAGCCGCTTCTGGAAGGCCTGCATCGCCGGCCAGACCCGCGCGTCCTGGAACCAGGGCTCGCGCAGGTACGTGTCGTAGCCGCCCAGCCGGGTGAAGTACACGTTGCCCAGCCCGAAGGTGACCGCCTGCTGCAGGAAGGCCATCTGCAATGGCGGCAGATGGCTCAGCTCCGCGCTCTCCGGCAGTTCCTCCTCCACCGAGGTGGGCGCGGGGGCGTAGGCCGCCAGCGGCAGGGCCGGGGTGAAGCTCATGACCGTGCGCTGCGGGAAGTTGACCGCCGCGTGCTGCGCGCTCGCGGTGAAGAGGACGTAGGTGGCCAGGTCCACCAGGTACTCGAAGGTCTGGATGCCCGCGCCGTTCTCCCCGACGTCCTTCAGCTTGCCGCCCTCGGCGCTGGACAGCTCGGTGACCCAGCCCTGCAGCTCGTAGTCGCCGCGCACGGCGGCGTCATCGTTGTAGTAGATGGCGAGGTACTCGCTCACCCAGCCGCGGATGTCGTTCCAGAGCAGCAGCGCGTCGTCGCGGTAGGGGAAGTCCGGCAGCTTGGAGGGGTCCTCCACTCCGCGAGCCGCCAGGGCCCTGGGCAGGAAGGCCTGGTTGATGGAGAGGTTGGCCACGGCCTGGATGCTCAGCTGGGTGGAGGCGGTGATCTCCCCCGCGAGCAACTGGTCCACGGGGCCGCCGGGGGCGATGAGGGAGCCCTCCGCGGCGTTGTTGATGGCGAGGGTGCCCTGGAAGTGCGGCGTCAGCAGGAGGTAGAGCGGGTGCTGGGGCGCGAGCTGCCGGGGCGTGGCCATGGCGAACTCCTCCAGGACCAGGTGGGTGAGGCCCAGGTGCGCGATGAGCTCGTGGTGGTTGCCATCCGCCACCTGCACGTGCAGGCGGGCCAGGCGCCAGGAGGTGCCGTCCTTCGGGGTGAAGATGGGACTGGAGCGGCCGGGCGTCTGCGAGCACTGGATGGCCACCGCGCGCAGCTTCCGGTCGGACACGTTGGCGGCGGGCACCGCGAACAGGGCGAGCGGTGCTTCGATGTACTTCTGTCCGCCCGAGGTCTGTCCGGTGGGGATGCCCTGGAAGAGGGCGTAGTCCGTCAGGAACAGCCGGCCCTCCCGGCCCGCGCGGGCCAGGGTGTCATCCGGGCCCATCACGGACTGGAACTGCGCGTCCGTCACCGGGAACTTCTCGGGGAGCGCCTGGATGCCCTGGAGCACCATCGGGTTGGGCCCGGCCAGCCGCATGCGCGCGAAGACGAGGTCGCTCTCGTAGTTGCTGGCGACCGAAGGAGCCTGCAGCAGCGAGAACTGGGTCGAGTAGGCGTCGAGCGACGCCGCCTTGCCGTACAGCCCCAGGTACGCGAGGAACAGCTCACCCGCCTCGGACAACAGCTTCTTCAGCAGGGTGTCGATGAGGTCGCGGATGTCCTGCCCGATGGCGGGCACGTCCAGCGCGGCCTGGGTCGCGATCTCGGACACCAGCGTGACTCCGGCGGTCTCCTCCAGCTTCTGGCCCGCCGCCTTGAGCAGCGTGCGGGGGCCCTCGATGACTCCGGCGATGAGCGCCACCCCCGGGGAGCGCGACGCCTGGTGGAGCCGGGCCGTCCGGTCCGATAGCCGGCTGAAGCCCTCCGCCAGCTCCTGGTAGAGCCCCTCGACCCTGCGCAGCTCCGGCTCGGACAGGCCGGCGTCGTTTTGGATCGCCTCCCCGTTGTCGAAGAGCTTCGCGCCGATGGCCAGCACGTTGCCCAGCAGTTGCAGCGCGGTGGTGGCGATGCCATCCAACGAGACGAAGGAGAAGTTGTCCTGGCGAGGAACCTCGGCCGCGATCCCCAGCGGGCTCAGCCGGCTGTCGAACCGGTAGGTGTAGACCTGCCGCTGGCTCGTGAGGGTGGTGAGGCGCTGCGCCTGCTCGGCGGGCGAGTCATTCTGCGGAAGGGACGGCGTGGGATTCATGGCGCTCCTGGGCGGTAGGCCACGCATCATGTGCCGGGTGCCCGGGGCGGGCTATGAGGTGAATCACACCCTCGCGTGACGATCCGGTCACGCGCCCCAGTACCAGGACCACTTCACCATCAACGCGTCGTTGGCCGCTCCCGCCAGCAGGCCGCTCGGCATCAGCGTGTGCGGCGGCCGCGCGCCCTCTGCCACCGGGAAGCGCTGCTGCCCGTGCGTGTACACCACGTACAGCGTCGAGCCCAGGCGGTACTCCCAGCGCAGCACCATGTTCAGGTTCAGCGCCACGTCGTGGAAGTCGTCCGTGTTCTCCCGCTCCACCGGCACCAGGCTGGCGAAGCGGATGGGCGTGCGGGCCGCGTCGGACACGCCCTCGTAATAGGTGCCGTAGGCCCCGTACGCGGTGAAGAGCTGCGCATACGCCTGCAGCGTCAACCGCGGCGTCACCACCCACTGTTGCCGCAGCGTCAGCGACATCGAGTCCGTCAGCAGCGGGCTCAGCAGGAAGCGGTGGTCTCCCAGGTCCTCGATGAAGCGCGGCGTGAAGGGGGTTCGGTCCAGGACCACCTCCAGCCGCGTCTCCAGCGCCGGGTGGGGCCGCACCGTCCCATACAGGTTCACCAGTCCCCCCCACGCCGGTGTCACCGGGCCCGACGGGATGTTGCGGGACACCGCCACGAAGCCTCCCACCGACGCCATCCGGTTCTCGTTCGTCTCCACGATGAGCGCCGCGAACATCGATTGCCTGTTCTCCAGCGGCACGCCCGTGCTGTTCAACTCGCGCACGTTCCAGCCGCCCACGTCCGCGCCCACCTCCACCCCGACGTAGTCGAAGCTCGGCAGCTGCGCGCCCGTGTTGAAGTTGAACCAGCTCCCCCGGTTGAGGGCCCGGCCGTCCGTCGTCCACCGCGTGCCCGCGTTGAGGTTGGCCGAGTAGGACTTGAAGGGCCCCATGCCGTCCGGCCGCTGGTAGCGCAGCGAGAGCCGCGGCGCGTGCTCGTTCTGCGTGCGCTGGAAGCCCGTGCCGTTGAGGTTCAGCCGCGGCGTGGAGAAGTCATCCCCCACGTCCCACCGGAAGCCCTCGCCGCCGAACTTCCCCGCGCGCACGTAGGCGCCCAGGCCCGTGTCTCCCCGGCGCAGCACGGTGCCATCGCGCAGCGTGCGCTCGGGCACTCCGCCCACCCCCTGTGAGGCGTCCACCTGCCCCATCAGCCCGTACGCGCCGTCCGCCGTCTTCAGGTCGAAGTCCACCGCCGCCGCGTTGCCTCCCCTCGCCAGGCACGGCTCCGGTTGCAGCTCCTCGTCCAGCGCCGCGTCCTCGTCCGAGCACCCGCCGGTGAGGGGCGTCGCCATCGTCACCATGCCGCCCACGCGCGAGTTCGTGCCCACCTGTCCGCGCACCACCGCCGCCAGGTAGTTCATGGGCACCGCCGGAGAGGTGGGCAGGGCGTTGTGGGGGCCCACGTGCAGCGGGCGCGTCAGGTGCAGGCCCACCGTCCGGTCCGGCCGCTCCTCGTCCACGTCCCGGCTCCACGGCCCGGTGACGACCGCGTCCAGCAGGCCCACCTCCACGCCCGGCGCCACCGTGCCCGTCAGCTTCGCCGCCCCGAGGATGGGCGTCTCCAGCCCGATGCGCCTCGAGTAGAAGAGCGTCTGCGGCCCGCCCTGTCCCCCCACCGGGTTGAACAGCTCCATGCCCTGGGTGAAGAAGGGGCGCTTCTCCGGGAAGAAGGTCTCGAAGGTGGAGAGGTTGAGGATGAGCTGGTCCGCCTCCACCTGGCCGAAGTCCGGGTTGAGGGTGCCCGTCAGCGACAGGTCGCTGGTGAGGGCCAGCTTGAAGTCCAGCCCGAGGTCCGCCGACGGGTCCACCAGCCGGGGCCAGGGCCTCGCTGCGTCCGAGAACTGCGGCCGGGCCACCGTGCGCGCCGCCAGGTACGGCACCAGCTCCACCGCCCGCTGCGGCTTCAGCTCCTCCAGGCCCGTGAGGTGCCCCAGCCGTGACACCACCGCGTTGCTGGTGCGCGGGTTGAGCACCGTCTCCAGCTCCTCGTTGCGGCGGGCGATGTCCCGGCGCACCGAGAAGCCCCACGTCTGCACTGGCGCCTCGGGGAAGCGCAGCAGCGACAGGGGAATGGCGAATTCGGCCACCCAGCCCCCCTCGCGTGGCGCCGCCGCCGCGTCCCACACCCCGTCCCAATCCGTGCTGTACAGCCGGTCGTCGTAGTAGAGGCCGTCCGACTGCACCCCGCCCGCGTTCACCGTGAAGACGTAGGCGGTGCGGTGGTCGTGCGTGGTGTCCAGCAGCACCTTCACCCGGTCCGAGTACAGGTCGCTGTCGCGCCGCCCCAGGTTGCGGTTGATGAGCGCCGGCTCCGAGTCGTGGTTGGTGACGGCGATGTAGAGGTTGCGGTCGTCGTAGAGGACGCGCAGCTCGGTGCGCTCGCTGGGGGCCTTGCCCGCGTCCGGGAAGCGCTGCACGAAGCCGTCGAAGACGGGGGCCCGCGCCCACGTATCCTCGTCCAGCCTGCCGTCCACCGTCACCGGGCCGGTGGCCCGGGCCGCTTGGAGGAACTGAGTGCGGCCGGGTCCCTCGACCGCCGCGGCCGCCACCGCCCCCCACAGCAGCCCCGCCGTCAGCATCCCCTCACGCAGCATGTGGAAATTCCCCCTCCGGGCCCGCTCCTACTTCCGGCCGCCTTCTTTATTCCGGGAGAGGGAACGAACGGAGTTTCCGTCGATTGCGTGGAGCAGATGAGGGTGGACGAGGGCCTTGGCTGGAGTGAGGGACTTCAGGCGCATCCACGCGATCTCTGAGGGCCTGCCAGGCATCGGTGTGTGAGAAGTGGTAGCGGACCTTCTTCGGTGTGATCTCGCCGGAGAACCGCTCGCGCATCACCTCGAGGAGGCGGAGCGCGTCCTGGCGCTTCTGGTCCACCCGGTGGCTCCGGACGAAGCCGCCCAGGGCGTCGAGCTCTCCCGCCCCCAGGCCGCGCTCGCGGGCGTGGGCCAGCAGCGGCGGCCAGGCGCGCTCCGCATAGAAGCGCTCCTTGGCGAGCACCAGCAACTCCCCCTGCGTGGTGCTGGAGATGACCCCCTCCCTCCTCGCCGCCGCGAGCGTGGCGCGGATGTTCACCATCGGCTCCGACAGGGGCCGGTACCCGTCCTCCTCCGTGCCGTGGAGCAGGGCCACTTCGTCGTCGTCCTCGAGCTGGCCCTGCTCGAACCACTCGAAGATGGTGCCCACCCCCTCCATCCCGAAGGACGCCAGCTCCGCCGCGCGCAGCGCCCCCATGCTCGCGCCGCCCAGCACGTGCACCCCCTGCGACATGGCCCAGAGAATCTCCTTGTGGGCCACCGCGTTCACCTGCTCGAACAGCCCGTCGATGAGGCCGAGCGCCACGGGCTTCTGGCGCAGGGCCCGGTAGAGGTCTCCCTGCTGGGCGGGCGGAAGGAAGACCGCGTCCAGCACCGCGCGCCCTTCCTCCGGCCTCAGGCTCGGTCCACAGAACACGATGAGGCTCATGCGCCTGCCTCCTCGCGGGCGGCCAGCACCGCCCGGGCCCGCGCCCCCGGGGTGTAGCCCGGCAGCTCGTGGAGGACCTCCAGGCCCGGAACCATCACCCGCACCACCGGCACGCCCAGCTCGGGCTTGCTCAGGTCCACCCCCACCGCCTCGCCCAGTCCCACCGCCCGGAGCCGCTCCAGCACCCACTCCACGTCTCCTTCGAAGGTGTCGCTCTCGTGGGTGGGCACCTCGCTGAAACGCCGCCGGGGCCCGGCCGCCTCCCGATGCTCGTGGAACTGGCGCAGCCGCTGCCTCAGGGCCGCCGGCTCCAGCCGCTGGGAGAACATGTCGTCCCGGGCGCCGGAGATGAGCGTCAGCCGGCTCTGGGCCGCCTCGGTGAGTGCCCTGAGCAGGGCGATCTCCCGCGCGGGGTGACACCCCAGGCCCCCCATCGGGCCGAGCGGCCGCTGCGGATCCAACTCCCCGGGCGCGATGGCACAGCGGAAGGCGGCGACGCCGGTATCGCTGGTGACGTCCCAGAGCGTCACGGCCACTCCGGCGCGCTCGTAGCGCTCGAGCACCTCGCGGCACGCGGGGTCCTCCACGCTCTCCAGCGCCACCCGGGTGCGCAGCTTCTCCTCCCGCCCGCGCAGCCACCACAAGGTGGTGGCGTCCCGTTCGAGCAGCTCGCACAGCCCGTGGCTGAGCGCCTCGGTGAGGTGGTTGCCCGAGGCCAGCCCGCTCGAGGACATCATGAAGCAGCCACTGCCGGGCGGCAGCGGCAGGGTGAAGTCGGTGTGCACCAGCTCGTAGGGCAGCCAGCGCGAGCCCCCGTCGAAGAGGCTCCGGCCCTCCACCCACAGCGTCCGCAGGTGCTCGTGGAAGCCGCCGGGCGCGCAGCGGGGCAGGGCGGCCACGTCCACCAGCCGGTGGGAGAAGCGCAGCTGCTGGTGCGTCGCCAGCTTGAGCGGCAGGGTGATGTGCTCGGCGTGATAGGACTCGATGGCCTCCATCAGCCCGGAGACCTTGGCGGCGGTGAGGGTGAGCCCCTTGCCCTGGGCCACCGAGAGCGAGCGGGCGTTGGGCCGCGTCACCATCACCACCGGCAGGCCCAGGGTGTCCAGCCCGGTGACGTTGGCGAGGCGGGTGATGCCCAGCACCGGCATCAGCCGCTGGGCGCGCGCCAGGGTCTGCTCGGGCGGGACGAGCCGGTGGGTGCCGGCGCGGAACGGCTTGGGGGTCCTCGGGAGGCTCACGGGACGCGAGGACTACGTGTCCTGCTCCCCCGGGGCCGCAGGAGGCGGTGCCCACACGTCCGCCTGCTTCACGTAGCCGAGGTTGATGACGTAGCAGGTGACGTTGATGGCCGCCGCGCCCTCGGTCCCGGGCGGGACGTAGTAGGCCTCCTGCCCGCTCATCTCCTCGAGCGTGGGGATGGGCTGGCCGCTCATCCTCGCCGGGTCCACCTCCACGAAGCTCGCCGTGGAGACCGCGTAGAGCTTGCCGTCGGGCGCGTAGACGAACATCAGGCCCACGCCGATGGACTGCGTCAACGTGTAGCCGTCGCTCCGGGTCGCGGTGATGGTGGTCTCCCCCGGCCTCAGTCCCTTGATGGCGCAGCTCAGGTTGCCGGCCTGGGGTCTCAGCTCGAGGAGGGGCGGGTCCTCCGGCGGACACGACCAGCTCCAGGCGTTGGTGTTCGTCTGGGTGATGGTCCAGACGGTCTCTCCGTTCACGTCCACGTTGACTGTTGGCGAGAAGCTGAGCCTGGGCGACATGTGCGTTCCTCGGGGCCGGGGGCAGCGCTGGGCTGCCCGCGCGCCGCCCATCCTCTCATACCCGGGGGCGCTCAGAGCTGGCCGTGGCCGCGGGCGAGCTCGAGCGCCTGCGCGAGCCGCGCCATGCCCTCGCGGTGACGGCCCTGGGCGTGGTGCGCCACGGCCTCCTCGAGCCGCGCGTGGGCCGGGGGCGGGAGGCGCTGCTGCCGGGGCTCGAGGAGCGCGCGGGCGTGGTCCACGGCGGCGCCGGGCTCGCCCCCCGCGTGGGCCAGGGCGAGCAGGGGCCAGCGGGCCAACCACTGGAAGGGGAAGACGAGCGAGAGGGGCGCCCAGCGGGCCAGGGCCGACTGACAGAGCGCCTGCGCCTCGGCGTGACGGCCCTCGTGCCAGGCCACCCAGCCGAGGTTCGCCTCGGCGGCGGCGACGTAGTCTTCCATCTGGCAGGCCCGGGCCACCTTCGCCGCCTTCGGGGCGAGCCGGTGCACGGCGCCCGTCCGCCCGCGCTGCCGGTGCAGCTGGGTGAGGTAGCTCAGGCAGCGCGCCTGCAGGGGCACGTGCGCGAGCCGCTCCGCCTCGTCGAGCGCCGCCCTCATCCCCGCCTCGGCTTCTTCCAGCGCCCCATGCCAGAGGAGCACGGCGGCGAGCGTGAAGCGCGCGGTGGCCAGCTCCACGTGCTCCCCACTCTCCTGGAGCGCCAGCACGCTGTGCCGGGCGTGCTCCACCGTCCCCGCCGAGGCCGCGTAGCGCTCGGCCCGCAGGTCGCGCTGGACGAGCGACTGGAAGAAGCGCGCCCGTTGCGAGGGCGTCCCGTGCGCCCGCACGCCGGGCCCGGCGCGCCGCACCAGCGCCTCCAGCTCGCGGGTGTTGGCCGTCCAGTAGTGCGTCGAGATGCGCTCTATCTGCAGCTGCACCCACTCCCGCCACCAGGCGGCCGCCTCCTCCGGGGAGGGGGGCTCCTCGCCGAGGCAGTGCTCGGCTTGCGCGAAGGCCGCCAGGGCCTCCTCGTGCCGGTGGTGCGGCTCCCAGCTCTTGCCCAGCTTGCGGTGGAGGCGCGCCCGCGCGAGGGCCTCGGGCGCGGGCAGCTCGCCCAGCACCTGGGCGTAGGCGCTCCGGGCCTCGTCCTGGCGTCCCAGCACCCCGAGGAGCTCGCCGAGGTGCTCCCGCTGCGCCCACGGCGGGCCGAGGCCGGGGGGCAGCGGCCCGGCGTGCGCTTCCGCCTCCCGGAGCGCGGCCTGGTACAGGGCGGCGGCCTGCTCGTGGGCGGACGTGCGATGGGCGTGCTCGGCCGCGCGCACGAAGCTGGCGTAGGCCCGGCCGTGGGCCCCCGCCCCGGCGTGGTGGAGGGCCAGGGCCGCGTGGAGGCCGTCGTGCACCGGCCCGGCCCCTTCCAGCAGCAGGGCGGCGCGCTGGTGGAGCGCCTCGCGCCGGGCCCGCGGGAGGCTCTCGGCCACCGTCTCGCGCACGCGCTCGTGGACGAAGTGGAGCTGGCCCTCCTCCTCCTCCAGCAGGGCCCGGAGGCACAGCGCGTGGAGCGCATCGGAGGCCACCGGCTCCTCCAGCCCGGCCAGCCGGGCGAGCAGCTCCGCCTCGCGCACCGGGCCGAGCACCGCGGCCGCCTCGAGGGCCGCCCGCGCCGGAGTGTCGAGCGCGGCCAGCCGTCCGTGGAGCAGCTCGGCCAGGGAGCGCGGCGGCGCGCCGCCCGGGGCCTCGGGGGGGAGGAAGCGCCAGTGGCCCTCGCGCTCCCGCGCCAGGGCGCCCCCGTCGATCGCCGCGCGCAGGTACTCGGCGGCGAGGAAGGGGTTGCCCTCGGCGGCCTCGGTGAGGAAGCCGCCGATGTCCGCGGGCAGCTCCTCCAGGGCGAGCATGCTGGCGGCCATGGCGCGCACGCTGCCGGCCTCCAGCGGCTCCAGCGCCACGTGCGTGCTTCCCGCCGCCTCGATGACGGACGAGAGCCTCCCGCCGGGCTCTCCACTCCGGTAGGTGCCGAGCAGGAGGACCGGGGCCTCCGCCAGCGGGCCCAGGCCGGCGCCGCGCAGGAAGCCCAGCGACAGCTCATCCGCCCACTGGAGGTCATCCATCACCAGCACCAGGGGCTTGTGGGCCGCGAGCGCCACGAGCGCGGAGGCCAGCGCGTCGAAGAGGCGCAGGCGCGTGCTGGCGGCGTCCAGCGGCGGGGGCTCCGGGTAGCGCTCCAGGCCCGGCAGCTCTTCCAGGGCCGGCTCATGGGCGGCGAGCACCCTGCCCGCGGGGCCGAGCAGCTCCCGTGTCACCTCGGCGCCTTCCCCCCGGCAGGCATCCGCCAGGGCCAGCAGGAGCGGCCGGAAGGGATGAAGGGGGGCCGAGGAGAGGGGGGCCGAGGAGCGCGCCTGCGCGCCGGGCGCGTCCCCCGGCCGGCAGGGGCAGCTCACCACCGCCAGCCCCCGCCCCATGGCCCGCCGGGCCAGCTCCATCACCAGCCGCGTCTTGCCCACGCCACTGCCGCCGCCGAGGTAGATGCGTCCTCCCCGCCCCTCGCGCCGCAGTTGCTCCACCGCCGCCTCGAGCCCCCCGAGGACGTGCTCGCGGCCGGTGAGCTCCGGGCGGTACAGCCAGGGCCGGGGGCGTGGAGCGGGTGCGCGGGGCTCGTCCTCGAGCGGCGCGGCGTGTTCCCACCGGCTCAGCCACTGCTCGAGGAGCCCGGCCACATCCTCGGCGTAGCCGAGCCGGGCCCGGGGCCGCGGCTCCAGCAGGCGCAGCACGAGGCCGTCCAGCCCGGGGGGCAGCCCGGGCACGAGCAGGGAAGGCGCGAGCGGCCGCTGGCCGGAGGGGCGCTGTCCGGAGGGGCGCTGTCCGGTGAGGCACTCGTAGAGGATGATGCCCAGCGCGTAGAGGTCGGCGCGCGCGTCCACCAGCTCGCCCGCGAGCTGCTCGGGGGCCATGTAGGAGCGCGTGCCGATGGCCCGCAGCTCCTCTCCGGAGGTGAAGGACTCGCGGCCCGTGACACCGCCAAAGCGGGCGGCGATCCCCAGGTCCACCAGCACGGGCGCGCCGCGCTCGGTGACGAAGATGTTCTCCGGTTTGAGATCCCTGTGGACGAGCCCGGCGCCGTGGAGGGCCGCCAGCGGTGCGCACACCTCGCGGAGCAGGGCGAGCAGCGGGGCGGTGCGTGCGGGCACCGGAGGGCCATGGGAGTGGGGGGGGACGGGGGGCGCGTCCTCCGAGGTGGGCAGGGTGGGCTCACCCTGGGCGGGAGCGTGGCCGCCACTGGCCATCAGGTCGCGCAGCGTGCGCCCGTGGAGCAGCTCCATGGCGTACCAGGGGAGGCCCTCGTGGACGCCGTGGTCGAGGATGCGCACCAGCCCCGGGTGCCGCGCTTGGCCGAGGGCCCGCACCTCCCGCCGCAGACTGGAGAGGTGCAGGGCGGAGGGGGCCCGCACCGTCTTGAGCGCGACGAGCTGTCCGCTCTCCCGGTGCTGGCCCCGGAACACCTGCCCCATGCCGCCCCGGCCCAGCGTGTCCAGAATCCGGTAGGGCCCGAGGGCAGCGTGAGTCATCCGCGAGGCGACTATAGCCCTCGCCCCGCGCCGCTGTCCCCGGGAGGCCGCCGTCCTGGCCCGTTACTGGCTCGAGGGCCACGCCGCGCTGAAGTCGAGCGTGAAGGTCTTCACGGTGGACGGGATGCTGTACCAGGAATACGCGTGCCAGGCCCAACCCGGGTTGTCCTCGTAGATGAACCAGGCCTGCACCTTGTAGGTGTACTGGACGGACATGCTCTGCTGGGTCGCGGGCGTCCGGCACCACACCGTCTGGGTGGCGAAGTTGAGCGAGGTCGTCGAGAGCGCCGGGAGGGAGTTGATGCCACCCATGTCCACGGCCCCGTCGGGGAAGCTGGTCATGTTGCCCTGGTAGGGGGTCGCCTGGGCGAAGGTCCAGCTATTGGAGTCGTTCTGGACGATGGACCAGTCGGTGATGGTGCTCGTCTGCGACGAGCCGACGGTGTAGCTCGTGTTGCCCGAGAGGCCGTCCGTCCCGGCGGAGAGCCCGACCGAGAAGCTCGAGCTCGAGGTGTACGTGGTGGCGTTGTTGATGTTGTTCGGGGAGGACTGCTTGTAGGCCAGCGACGTGCTGGAGATGTCCTGCCCGGAGACCACCAGCGAGCCCAGGGACCAGCCGAGGTGGGTGTCGTCGTTGGCCTTCAGGGTGGTATCGCACAGCCCGGAGTTGTCGATGATCAGCCACTGGACCGGGGTGTTGAAGCTCGTGTTGTCGTAGTACACGCCGACGGTGACGAGCCCCTCCAGCAGGAAGGAGCCCTGGGGGGGCGTGTAGCCGTCCTTCGTGCTCCCGCTCGTGGTGAAGGGCGTGTAGAGGGTGATGGGCGTGACATCATAGAGCGTGGTGGGGATGTAGCCGGGAGGGTTGGTGGGCGAGGTGGTGGTCGCGTCGAGCTGCAGCACCTTGCCCGAGGCGAGCCGGGTCACATCCTCCGCGAGCCGCTGCATGAAGCGGCTGAGGTCGGCCGGGGGGCTCGCGGAGGCGCTGGGGGGCGCCTCGCCGGCCGGCTGCTGCTGGAGGCTCCCATCCTCCTGCTTGAGGGCCGCGGTGCAGGCGGACGGGCCGGTGGCGGTGGGAAACTGCTCGCGCAGCGCGAGCCGGAGCCGGTTCGCGTTGTCCCTGCGCGGCTCGAGGAGCAGCGCGATGCTCGTCTCCTGGATGTAGTGGCGGAGGATCCTCGCCTTCGCCAGCGCCTGCTTGTGCTCCGTGGTGGGCTGGACCACCAGCACCGGCCGGTTGTTCTCCAGCGCGGCCTGGAGGTCCGCGGCGTGGGCCGAGAGCTCTTCCGGCTTCAGGGTGCTGCAATCCAGGACGACGAGCCCGAAGTCCTGGGGCCGCTGCGTGCCCTTGCTCTTCACGAGCGTGCCCAGGCGCGCGAGCTGCTCGGAGAACAGCGCATCGAGTGCCCCTTGCCCGTAGACAAGGAATTGAGAGTCGACCTTCGTGGATGGCTTCAAGGGTGATGGCTCCAAGGGTTGAGTGAGACGGGGAGGACCGTGCAACGCTCTTTCCGGCCGCCGTTGCTGCCGCGGCACCGCGAGCGCGTTCACCCGCATGAGCAACCGCCGTACCAGCGTTCCTGAGAGGGGATCCCCGGTGTCCGGGCCTTCAGCGGGCGTGTCCGCGGACGTCCGCGGACGTCCACGGTCCACGCGGGGCACGCCCCTGTGGCATCATTCCCGGCGCTTGGGCACCTCCCCCCCGAATCATGGCGAGACGCAGGAGACCGGCACCC
Organism: Archangium gephyra; assembly: GCF_042230915.1. Classification (GTDB taxonomy): domain Bacteria; phylum Myxococcota; class Myxococcia; order Myxococcales; family Myxococcaceae; genus Archangium; species Archangium gephyra_B. The sequence goes on from NZ_CP102578.1 coordinate 433,961, forward strand.
AACCCACGGGACCGGAGGGCGCCGCCAGGAGCACGGGCGGCACCGGGATGCGGGTGTGCCTGATGGCCTCCTGTGGCGTGCTCGACGGGCGCACCTGCTGGGAGCTGGCGCCCGGCGGGATGCTGCTGGGGCGCTTCACGCTCGCCGCGGACGAGGGCCGCGTGGATCCCCGGGTCTCCCGCGAGCATGCGCGGATTGCGCGCGGGGAGGGGGGCTGGAGGCTGGAGGAGCTGGGCGGGCGCAACCGCATCCGCCTCAATGGCGTGGTGGTGGAGGGCCCCGCGGCGCTCCAGCCGGGGGACGTCATCCGCCTGGGCAGCACGCTCCTGCTGTTCTGCGGTGTGCCAGCCGGCCCGGGCCCGGCCCGGGGGGAGCCCGAGCTGCTCGGTGAGGGCCCGGCGATGAGGGCCGTCCATCAGGCGCTCTCGGCGGTGGCGCCGAGGGGCAACTCCGTCCTCATCATCGGGGAGACGGGGACGGGCAAGGAGCTCGCCGCGCGCGCCCTGCACCGCGGGAGCGGCCGCCCGGGGAAGCTGGTGGCGCTCAACTGCGGCGGCCTGGCGGAGGGCATCATCGAGAGCGAGCTGTTCGGCCACGTGCGAGGCGCCTTCACCGGGGCGGTGGCGAGCCGCGAGGGGCTGTTCCGGGAGGCGGAGCAGGGCACGCTCTTCCTGGATGAGATTGGCGAGATGCCGCCCGGGCTGCAGGTGAAGCTGCTGCGTGTCCTCGAGACGCGCACGGTGAGGCCGATCGGCACGGCGCACGAGGTGCCCATCGACGTGCGGCTGGTGGCGGCCACCCACCGGGACATGGTGGCGGCCGTGCGCGAGGGGCGCTTCCGGGCCGATCTCTACGCCCGGCTGGCGCAGTGGAGCATCGCCCTGCCGCCCCTGCGCGAGCGGCGGGAGGACTTGCCGCTGCTCATCCGCCACCTGCTGGGGCGGCTGGGCGAGGAGGGACGTGCGCTGGAGGTCGCGCTGCTCGAGGCGCTGCTGCTGCACCCGTGGCCGCTCAACGTCCGGGGGTTGTACAACTTCCTGTCCATGGCGGTGGTGGGCACGGCGCCGGGAGCGCCGCTGGAGCTGAGCCCTCGGCTGGAGCAGGCCCTGGCCGCGGAGCGCGCCCTCGGACAGGGGGCGGAGCCGGCGCCCGCGCCGGGGCGCGAGGAGGACGCACCGTCCGGAGTCCGGGTGCCGGGCGCCGCCGAGTTGGAAGCGGTGCTGGAGCGCTTCCAGGGGAAGGTCACCCAAGCGGCGCGGCACCTGGGGTGCTCCCGGCAGCAGCTCTACCGCTGGCTCGAGGCGTACGGCCTGACGGTGGAGCGCTTCCGCCCGTTCTCAGGGGAGGCGGTGGGTGGGAGGAGGCCGGCGAAGGAGCCTTTCCCCGGCCCGGAGGGCGACGAGGGCGCGTAGGTGCTCCAGGCCCTCTCCTACTTCCGGCCGCCGTCCTTGTTCCGGAAGAGGGAACGGACGTAGTCGCCGTCGATGCCGTGGATGCGCATGTTCACGAGTTGCTCGAGCGTGACATTCGCGTACCCGGCCTCACGGATCTCCTGGATGAACTTGGGCGTGACGCCGTGGATGCGCATGGACATCAGCTGCTCCAGGGTGGGGTTGCTGAAGCCCTGGCCCTTCACCTCGGTGACGAACTGCGGGGTGACGCCGTGGATGCGCATGCCCATCAGATCCTCCAGGGACAGCTCGCCCAGGCCCATGCCCTTCGCCTCGCGGACGAACTGCGGGGTGATGCCGTGGATGCGCGTGGCCACCAGGTCCTCGAAGTCCAGCTTGCCGAAGCCCAGGCCGGCCATCTCGCGGATGTGCTCCGGCGTCACGCCGTGGATGCGCGAGGCGACGACATCCTCCAGCGTGAGCTTGTCGTAGCCGGCCGCCTTCAGGGCGCGGATGTGCTCGGGCGTCACCTGGAAGATGGCCACCTGGAGCAGCTCCTCATGCGACAGCTTCGCGTAGCCGAGCTCCGCCAGCGCCTTCACCCGCGCCGGCCCCAGGTCGAAGATGGCCAGCTGGAAGTGCTCGTCCGGGGTGATGTCGCCGTAGCCGAGCTTCCCCATCTCCTCGAGGTACGCGGCGTTCGGCTCGAAGGTGTAGTGGCCCGCGCCCTCGCCGTTGGCGAAGCGGCCCTCGAAGCGCAGGGTGCCCGCCTCACGCGCGAGCTGGAACTTCGTGTCCGCGCCGTCCGTGGTGTTCAGCCCCTGCAAGGAGGCGCGGGGGATGCTCAGCCCCATGTTGCCGTGCTCCTTGACGCGGAAGCTCATCTGCAGCGAGTCCCCGCTCGGGGTGGCCGTCCACGTGCCGCTCTTCGCCGGTGCGGCCAGCGCGGAGAGGGTCCACAGCAGCACGGCGGAGAAGAGCAGCGTGTACGTCGTCCGTTGGGTACTCATGGTTCAGGCTCCTTCGGGGCACTTCGGGCAAAAGGGAGCCCTGCGGCGCGCGCGGGAAGCGCGGCCGGGGGCTCGTGGGAGGTGAGGGGAAGGGGACTGCCGGTTACTGCTTCTTGCGCAGCTCGCGGATGAAGTCCGCGTCCACGCCGCTGCTGCGAAGGCGGATCAGCTCGTCCACCGAGAGCTTGTCCAGTCCCTCGTCCCGCAGCTTGCGGATGAAGGCCGCGTCCACGCCGAGGGCGCGCATCTCCACCACCTTCTCGGCGGAGAGCTTGTCGAGCCCCGCCTCGCGCAGCGTGCGCAGGTACTCCGGCGTCACGCCGAGCGCCTTGAACTGCGTCAGCTCGTCCGCCGGCAGCTTGTCGTAGCCCGCGGCCTTCAGCGCCTGCACGTACTCGCCATTCACGCCGAGCGCGCGCAGCTCCACCAGGTCGTCGAAGGGCAGCTTGTCGTAGCCCGCGGCGCGCAGGTCATTGATGAAGCGCTCGTCCACGCCGACCGCCGTGGCCTGCGTCAGCTCGTCGGCCGAGAGCTTGCCGTACCCGGCCGCCGCGAGCGCCTTCACACGCTCGGGCGTCACGCCGACGTGGCGCATCTCCACCAGCTCCTCGGCGGTGGGCTTGCGGCCGAGGATGCCCGTCATCTCCTTCACGTACTCAGGCGTCATGTCGGCATGGCCGAACTGCACCAGGTTGGCCACCGTGGGCTCATAGCCGAGCGACTCCATCTGCTTCACCTGCTCCGGGGTGACGCCGGCCACCTTGAGCGCGACGAGCTGATCCACCGAGAGCGCCCTGCCGTCCACGCGGGTGGTGTCCTCGTCCGCCTCATAGTCCGAGTCCTCGTCGTCCTTCCCGGCGATCATCGGCCGGGGCGCGGGAGCCGGAGCCGGAGCCTGGGCGAGCATCGGCGCCATGGGCATCGCCCCGGGCACGGAGGCCAGGCGCGGCGCCAAGAACCGGGCCGGCGCGGGCGGGTTCTCCAGCGCCGGAGCGGGAGGAGCGGGGGGCACCGCGAAGTCGGGCGCCGCCGGGGCGCTCGGGGGAGCCGGGGGCGGGGGCGCCTCGGCCACGGCCGCGGGAGGCTCGGGGAGGACGAGGGCCGCCAGGGGGGCCGCCACCGCCACGCCGCTCATCAGCGTGACGACCGAGGCACCCGCCACCCACCGCGAGGAGCAGCGCGCCGCGGGAGCGACCACCAGCCGGCGGACGCGGTCCGTGAGCGAGCCACCGAGGGCGGACATCGCCGGGCTCGCCGTCCCGAGGGGCATCACGCGCAGGGACTCCAGCGCGGTGAGGGCCCGGGCGTAGGAGACCGCGTTGCCGCTGGTGCCCACGGCGATGTCGTCACAGCAGTGCTCGCGCTCGACGCGGATGACGCGCGACACCCACCACACCGCCGGGTGGTAGAAGAGGAGCGTCTCCACCAGCGTCTGCACCAGGTTCACCACGAAGTCGTGGCGGCGGATGTGGGCCAGCTCGTGTGCCAGCACCATCTCCAGCTGGCGGGCGGACAGCCCGGTGAGCGCCGTCACGGGCAGCAGCACCACGGGCCGCACCCAGCCCACCGCCGCGGGCACGTCCAGCGCCGCCGAGCGCAGCAGCCGCACCGGGCGCGTCATGCCCAGGCGCCGCGCCAGCCGCTCCAGGGACTCCTGCCACTCGGCGGGCGCGGGCGCGGCCTCGTGCACCAGGCGGCGCAGCTTCAGCCACCCCGAGAGCAGCCGCAGCGACGACACCATCACGCCCAGCCCCCACGCGAGTACCAGCCAGTGCATGTGCTCGCCGAGCAGCGGCAGTGCCCGCTCCAGCACGGGCGTGGGCTCGGAGGCGCGCGGGGCCGCCGGGGTGTACCGCTCCACCGGCTGCGGCTTCACGGGAGCGGGGGCCGCCACCCCCCCCGCGGAGGTCATCCCCAGCGGGGCGGTGGGGCGCGCGAGGGGCTCGCTCTGCTGGAGGGAGGTGTAGTGGAGCCAGCCGGTGAGGGCGGGCAGCACGAGCATCAACGCGAGGGCGCCACAGGCGAGCAGGTAGCGCACGGAGGCGGCCCGGCGGTCGAGCACCCGCAGGGCGGCCGCCAGCGCCACGGCCACCAACGTGCCCTGCCACAGCAGGTGCAGCAACGCCCAGCCCAGGGACTGCGACACGGCTCCGTTCATGGCGTCTCCTCCCCTTCCAAGGTGTCCAGCAGCTTGCGCAGCTCGGCGAGCTCCTCCGCCGAGGCCTTCTTCGTCGACAGGGCCTGCATCGCCAGCTGCGCCGGCGAGCCACCGAAGGCCCGGTCCAGCAAGTCCGTCACCAGCTGCCGCTGCGTCTTCTGTTGCGTGGCCCTCGCCTTGTAGACGTGGGCCCGCTGCGACTCGTCGCGCTCGACGAGCCCCTTTTCCGTCATGATCTGCATCAGCTTGAGCACCGTGGTGTAGCCGGTGCCCTCCTGGCCCTTGTTCAGGGCCTCGTGCACGTCGCGCACGGTGCTCGAGCCTCGCTCCCACAACACCCGGAGGATGCCCAGCTCCGCGTCCGTCGGGCGCGGCAGCATCGGTTCACTCATCGCACTCCCTCCCATCCGCTTTCTCCCCGTAAATATACGAAGAGGTTCGTAGATGTCAACGAAGAGCTTCGTAGATGGGAGGTGACGCCGCCTTTACATCCCCGTTCCTTGATTTACAATGAGAGTCGTATTTTGCGTTACACCTGGATTTCAGGTGCTTCAGCGCAGCCCGTGGGGGGGAATGGTTTGCCCATACACCGTGACACGCCGGGGAGAGGCCCGCCCCAAGAGACGACGACCCAGGAGGTGTTGGAGCTGATCTCGCGGCTGGCGGCGAACGAGCTCCAGGCGCGGTGTCGCGTGGGGGAGGGGCCGCTCGCGCCCATCGCCGCGGCGCTCAACAACCTGGCCGCCGCCATGGACGCGCGCCGCACCGTGCCGGTGGACCCCTTCGGCGCGGAGGTGTTGGTGGCTCAGTCGCCGGTGATGATGATGGTGTGCGACGCCGACGAGCGCATCCGGTACATGAACTACACCATCCCGGGCCTGACCCCCGCGGAGGTGGTGGGCAAGAGCTTCTACCACTTCACCCCGCCGGAGGACGTGGAGATGGTGCGCAGCTACGCCCGGCGGGTGCTGGCCACGGGCGAGCCCGTCGCCTACGAGCACCGGCCCACGCGCCCCATCGGCCCCGAGTGGTACGGCGTGCAGATGGGGCCCATCCGCTCGGGCGAGCAGGTCATCGGGTTCACGGTGAGCCTGAGGGACATCACGGAGCAGAAGAAGACCCAGCTTCGCCTGGAGCAGAGCAACCGGGAGCTGGAGAGCTTCGCGTCGGTGGCCTCGCATGATCTGCAGGAGCCGCTGCGGAAGATCCAGACCTTCAGTGAGCGCCTGCGGGTGGCGTATGCCGGGGTGCTGGGCCCGGAAGGCCGCGACCACCTCGAACGGCTGAACAACGCCGCGGCGCGCATGCGCAAGCTGATCGACGATCTGCTCTCCTACTCGCGCATCTCGTCGAAGGCCCAGACCTTCCTCCTGGTGAACCTCACGGACACGGCGCGCGGCGTGCTGGGAGACCTCGAGACGGCCATCGAGCGGTCGGGCGCATCGGTGACGATCGGCGAGCTACCCGCCATCGAGGCCTCGCCGATGCAGATGCGGCAGCTGTTGCAGAACCTGCTGAGCAACGCGTTGAAGTTCAGCCGGGACGGCGTGGCCCCGGTCATCTCCCTTCAGGCGACGGTCCATCTGGAGACCCGGCTGTGCGAGCTCCGGGTGGAGGACAACGGCATCGGCTTCGATGAGAAGTACCTCGACCGCATCTTCGACGTGTTCCAGCGCCTGCACGGGCGGGGCAAGTACGAGGGGACGGGGATTGGCCTCGCCATCTGCCGGAAGATCGCCGAGCGGCACGGGGGGAGCATCCGCGCCCAGAGCACGCCCGGCCAGGGCTCCACCTTCATCGTCACGTTGCCGCTGCGGCAGCTGGGCCCGAGGTAGGCCAGTTGCCCTCCATGTCCGCGGGTGGACGGTCCCGGCAGCTGGTGGGCGGGCGTGCCTCGGGCCGACTGTCTGTCTGGCCGCACCCGGACCGTACTGGGAGGGGACTTCCGGCCCCTGGGGGCACACCCCACCTTCCGGGGAGATCGGAATGTGGAGCAGGAGGCCGTGATGGCGGACAAGCGCAAGGGTGGAGCGGGGAAACAGAAGCGCACGGTGGTGCGGCGGCGCCGGACGGCGGGAAGCACGGCGGGACGCATCTCGGTGCGCCGGGACACCGCCCCGTATCGCAGCGCCGCGATGGACGAGCACTCCGTGCAGGTGCGCGAGCAGATCAACGCCGCGCTCGCCGAGGCCCGGAAGATGCGCGAGGACATCGAGCAGCGCATCGACGAGCGTCTGAAGGAGGACGACCAGGGGACGCCCGGTCAGGTCATGTCCCGGCTGACGGCCGAGTCCCGCCTGCACATGGTGCGGCCGCCGGGGCTCGACGCGCGGGGCAGGAGCGAGGACAAGGGCCGCTCGAAGAGCTCGAAGTAGGAGCGGCGGGGCCCGCCGGTACCAGCCCGGAAGCGCGCTGGACCGGCGGGGTGAAGACTTCAGCCGCTCAGTAGGCGGTGCCGTTGGCGCGCTTGCCGGGCGAGGACAGGGCGCTCGACAGGGTGGTGTGCAGCACGAAGGTAGCGCCGCTGGTGACGTCCGGGCTGCGGTTCATGGAGACGCCGTCCGTGCCCGAGAGCGACGAGGGGTAGGTGGTGGTGTCCACCGTGGTGCCGGCCGCGCTCTTCAGCGTCACGGTGTCGCCGCTGTTGCCCAGGGTGAGGCCGCCCGTGGAGGCCGCCACGGCGTTGACCGTGCCCGAGGGAATGCCCGCGGCGGCGCCGAACACGGTAATGGCCTTGCCCGCGGCGAGCGTCGTGCCGCTGGCGAAGGTGTGGCGCAGGCCGGCGCCGTCGGAGAGCGTCCAGCCGGAGAGGTCCGCGGCCGTGCCGCCCGAGTTGACGATCTCCACGAACTCACCGTTCACATCCGAGCCCGCCTCGTTGGCGAGGATCTCGTTGATGAACACCACCGCGGCGCCGCCTCCACCGCCGGAGGTGGTGATGGAGAAGTTCGCGTTGCTCGTGTCGGTGATGGCGGAGTTGGCGGCGTCGCTCACGCGCACCTTGGCGGTGGTGGTGGTGGTGCTCGGGACGGTCCAGGTGTAGCTGCCCGAGGAGGCCGCGGTGCTGGAGGTGAGGGTGCTCCAGGTGGAGCCGTCGAGCGTGTACTCCACCTTCACGTTCGTCACGCCCGTGGCCGACCAGGTGATGCTCTGGCTGCTGCCGGTCGCATAGCTCTCGCCGCCGTTGGGGGCGTTCACCGTGACGCTCGAGGTGACGGTGTCGGCGGGGATGAGGAAGTCCTTGATGACGGCCATGTGCTGCATGTTGGTGGCGCCGCTGTCGGAGCTCAGCGCGGGGGAGATCTCCGAGATGGGCGAGTACACGCGCGTGTCCGCCACGAGGCCGGCGGAGAAGGAGCTCGCGCCGATGACGGTGGCCGTCTGGTAGGCGCGCAGGTCGGCGTCGACGAGCACGTGGTCGTACGGGCTGCCGCGGCTCGCGTTGGTGTTGGTGTTGCCGTTGCGGTCCGCGGGGTACGGGCTGGCGGTGCTGACCACCTGGGCGAAGGTGGAGAAGCAGGCCTCGGTGCGGCTGCTGGTGTTGAAGTCACCGCCGATGGCCAGGTAGTCGCCCGTGGGGATGTTGGCCTTGATGAAGTTGACCAGGTTGGTGGCCTCGGTGTTGCGGATGCTGCTGCTGGAGGTGAGCAGGTGCACGCTCACCACCCAGAGGTCCTTGGGCCCCGGCACGTCGATGCGCGCCCAGGCGAAGTCGCGGTTGGAGACCTGGTTGTCGTCCCACTCACCCGAGGCGATGATGGGATAGCGGCTGATGACACCGTTGGGGATCTGCGCGCCGGCCTCGCGGTAGTAATAGAAGCCCGTGCCGAACGCGGTATCGACGAAGCCCCGGATGGCGGCCGCCGAGTTGTCCCCGTAGTTGAACTCCTGGATCATCACCACGTCCGGCCTGGTGCCCTGGAAGATGCGGGTGCCGTTGCCCGGGTCGTAGCTCTGCAGGTTGCCGCTGGTGATGTTGGCGGCCATCAGGCGCAGCCGCACGCTCAGCGCGGCTTCCTGGGTGCCGAGGTTCTCCTCGCGGCCCTCGTCCTGCGGCAGACCACCGCAGGCCGCCAGCGTGAGGGAGAGCACGGCCGCCAGCAGACCGCGGCCGAAGAGCCTGGACCTCGAAGAGGATTCTGTCTTTCGCACGATGTCGGTTCCTGCCCCGGAGGCCGGGGCGGTGGAGGGTTCGCGGAGACACCACGTCTCCCGGTGAAGCAAGCGGGTGCCCGCCTGCCTCTCCTCCTCTCGTTATCGGCGAAAAAGCGAACTTTGTTGCGTGACGGTGTGTGAATTCCGCTACGGCTCAACGCGTGAGCGGAAACGGGGCGTTCAGCCGCCCACCCGGGTGGACTCGGGCAGGGGGGCCGGGGCGGGGGCACCCGTGTCCTCCTGGCCCAGGGCCGCGAGCTTGCGCGCGAGCTGCTCGGCCTGAGCGCCCTTGGAGGCCCCGTCGCCTCCCTTCACGCCCACCAGGGACACCCGGGCCCGCTCCAGCAGGGCCACCTGCGCGTGCAGCTGCGCGAGCAGCCGCTCCCGCTTGCGCCCCAGCAAATCCAGGTGGTTGAGCTCCTCGCCCAGCGACGAGGCCGCCAGCTCCAGCTGCCGCCGCGCCACCGAGTCCGTCGCCGCGGCCGCCTTGGCCCGCAGCTCCTTCACCTGTGCGTCCACCTCGCCCTGGTGCACCGCGTGCAGCTGCGCCTCCAGCTCCGCGTGGGACTCGGCGAGGGAGAACACCTCGCGCGCCATCTTCTCCAGCACGCCCACCAGCTCCGTCTTCCCCGGCCCCGGCGTCAGCCGCGCCGCCTCCTTCTGGCACTGCGCGTAGAGCGTCACCGCGCGCGACACCAGGCTCCGGGCCTCGCCGGACAGCTGCTTCTCCAGCGCCGAGCCCCGCGCCTCCACCGGGTTGCCGTGCACCGACACGTGCGCGGCGAGCATGCCCACGCCCCAGAAGAGCGCCACCGCCGCCATGCCCAGCACCGCGCCCACCGCGCCCAGGCGTCCGTCGAAGAGCCGCGAGTCCAGCACCGTCTTCACGTACAGGCCCACGGGCACCAGCGCTCCCGCGCCCACCGCGCCGGCCACCACCTGCAGCGGCTTGGGCTTCCAGCGCGTCCCCAGCCAGCCCACCACCCCGGCGGCGATCGCCCCCATGCACGCGTCTCCCAGGGGGGCGGGGACGAAGAGCATGTCCGGCAGGTTCAGCAGCACGGGGAAGCCCAGCAGCATCCCCACGCGCACCTTCCAGTCCGTCCGGGCCCCGGCCAGCGCCGCCCCCGCCACCGCGAAGAAGCCCGCGTCCACGTGGATGTGGAGCCTCGAGGCCGCCACCGCCAGCAGGCCCGCGGCCGCTCCGCCACCCAGCGCACGCAGCGTGCGCACCTCGAAGTCCTCGCGTTCCTGGAGCTGTACCGACAGGGGCATGGCCGGGCTTTCCTAATACGAGTTGTTCTGTCCGAAGGTCGTCAGCGACTTGCGATGAAGCTTCAACGCTTCACGCTTCACGGAGGTTTCATCCTGGGCGTTGAGATAGGCTGCCTTCGTCTGGTCCACGTCCGCAAGCTCCCCCGCGAGCGCCGCCGCCGAGCTGCCGAACAGGGTCCGGGCGTTGTCCAGCATGCCCAGGGCCTTCTGCCGGTTGCCGCGCTTCATCTCCTCGGCGGCCGCCTGCATCTCCCGGGCCCCGAGCGCCCGCACCGCGTGCACCCGCACCTCCTGGTCCAGGTTCGCCCGCACCACCGCCTCGTCCTCCGTCACCTTCGCCGTGAGGGCCAGGGCCGTCTCCACCTGCTTGTCCGCCTCCACGTCCTGGTAGCGCAGCCGCGTGCCCAGCACCGTCCGCTCCGCGCCGGTGGCCTCCAGGCCCAGCGTCAGCTTCACCACCACCTGCGCCTCCTGCCCGCCGGCCAGGTCGTACAGGGGCACCACCAGCGTGCGGCCCTCCCGCCGCGCCGACACGCCCATCACCTCCGCGTCCACCACGCCCTCGGGCAGCTCCAGCCGCAGCACCACCCCGCGCGCCAGCGTCCCCGCCGCCTGCTCCAGCTCGCGCCCCAGAATCTCCGCCAGCTTCTCCGAGTCCTGGATGTAGCCGTAGAAGCCGCCGCCCTGCTCGGCCAGGCCCCGCATCAGCCGCTCGTTGAACTCCTCCCCCACGCCCAGGCCGCTCACCGCCATGCCCTCGCGCTGGTAGAGGTCCGCCAGCTGGAGCAGCTCCCCGTCCTCGACGAGGCCCTCGGTGGGCACCCCGTCGCTGAGCAGCAGGACGCGGCTCACCCGGAAGCTCCGCACGTACGGGCGCAGCTGCTCGGCCGCCGCCTGCAGGCCGCCGCTGATGTTGGTGGCGCCCTCGTCCTCGATGGTGTCCACGAAGGCGAGCATCTGGTGGCGCGCCTCCTCCGTCACCAGTTGGCTGGGCAGGACGCGCACGTCCGAGCCGTAGTGCACCAGCGCCAGCCGGTCCTCGGCGCCCAGGCGCTGCACCAGCAGCCGCGCCGCGCGCTTGGCGTCCGTCAGCTTCTGTCCGCGCATGGAGCCCGATCGGTCGATGACGAGCGCCAGGCTCACCGGCACGCGCTTCTGCTCGCGGGGCTGGCCCGCGCGCACCTTCAGCACGGCGTAGGCCTCGCTCGGCCCGGCCATCAGGTACGCCCCGGACAGCTTGCCCTCCAGCGTCAGCGCGCCGTCCTTCGCCGTGGCCGGTGGCAGCACCACGCCCGTGGGGGCCTCGCCGGGTTGGGCCAGGGTGTGGCTCGTGTCCTTCGGGCGGGGCAGGCCCACCCCCACCGCCGCGAGGGCGAGCAGTCCGGCGGTGGCCAGCAGCAGGGAGGTGCGGTTCATCGGAAGACCTCGGAAGACGGGGGAAGGCAGGGAGCGCAGCCTGACCCAGGTGCGCCCGCTTCCCTATCCGTCACCAGGAGGAGGGTCCGACAACCGGAGGATGCCGTCAGTTCCCCACGGCCGCCGCGTTGCTCATCACCAGCTCGCGCACCACGCGCCGCACGGCCGTCTCGTCGAAGGGCTTCTCCAGGGTGGGGTTGGGCACCCGGGCCAGGAAGTCCCGGGCCCCCTGGGTGAAGGCGCCGCCGGAGACGAAGACGAAGCGCCGCTCCAGCCCCGAGCCCGCCTGTTGAATCGCCTCGTACAGGTCCTTGCCGCCCAGGTCCGGCATCATCACGTCGCACAGCACGGCGTGGAAGCGGTTGTCCTCCGACAGCTTCTCCAACGCCTGCCGCCCGCTGGTGGCCAGCTCCACATCGTGCTCGCGCAGAATGCGCCGCAGGGCCCGGCCCACGGCGGGCTCGTCGTCCACGATGAGCACGCGCCCGCGCTGGGTGATGGGCACCTGGGGCGCCGCCACCGGCTTGTGCACCCGGGCCCCCGCCTCGGCCGCGGGCAGCACCACCCGCACCGTGGTGCCCTGGCCCGGCTGGCTCTCCACCGAAATCTCTCCGCCCAGGCTGGTGACGATGCCGTGGCAGATGGACAGGCCCAGGCCCGTGCCCACCCCCACCGGCTTGGTGGTGAAGAAGGGATCGAAGATGCGTCCCAGCACCTCGGGGGGGATGCCCGAGCCGGTGTCCTGCACCTCCGCGATCACCCGCCCGTGCTCGCCCTCGCGCGTCACCAGGCGGATTTCATTCTTCTCCGCCGCGCCCTCGGGGATGGCTTGCGCCGCGTTCACCACCAGGTTGAGGAACACCTGGCACAGCCGGCCCTCGTTGCCCTTCACGTGCGGCATCGGCCCGTACTCGCGCTTGAGCCGCGCCCGGTGCTTGATTTCGTTGGCGGCCAGCATCACCGCCGAGTCCAGCACCGCGTGCAGGTCCACCGTCTCCAGCCGCTCCTCGTCCGGGCGGGAGAAGGCCTTGAGCTGGCGGACGATCTGCCGCACGCGCTCGGCGCCCTCGCGGGCCTCCATGATGACCGAGCGCCACTCATCCACCTCGGGCCGCGCCGCCAGCCCGCCCGGCAACATGGACGGCATGCGGCGCATCTCGTCCAGGAGGAAGCCCAGGTTGGAGATGACGAAGGCCAGCGGGTTGTTGATTTCGTGAGCGATGCCCGCGGCCAGCGTGCCCATGGAGGCCATGCGGTCCGCCAGCGACAGCTGCGACTGGAGCTTGCGCTGCTCGGTGACGTCACGCGCGATGGACACCACGGCCGGCTCGCCGTCGAAGAGCAGCGGCAGCGAGGCGAACTCCGCCACCCGCACCTGGCCGTCCTTGCGCCGCATGCGCCGCTCGCCCGTCACCAGCGACACCATGCCCTCGGGCGTGGGCGGCTCGTCCACGAGGAACTCCTGCAGCTGCCGGCCCATCAGCTCATGCGGGCGCTCGAAACCCAGCGCCGTCACCAGCGCCGAGTTGGCGTAGATGATGTGCTCGTCACGCTGGATGGCCGCCGGCTCCGGCACGCCCTCCAGCAGCAGGCGGAAGCTCGCCTCGGACAGCTTGAGGGCCTCCTCGAACTGGCGGCGCTCGGTGATGTCGCGGGCAATGCCCTCCACGGCCACGCACAGCCCGGTGGCATCCAGCACCGGCGTCACCACGTGCTGCAGCCACACCAGCCGCCCGTCGCGCCGGGTGAAGCGCACCACCACGGGGGTGTCCGCCATGCGCTGCGGGTCCGACAGCAGCTGCTCGAGAACCTGCAGGTCCTCCGAGTGCACCTGGCGGTGCCACAGCTCCGGGTCCCGGTAGTGCTCCTCCGGGGTGAAGCCCAGGTTCTTGGTCACCACGCCGCTGATGAAGGCGAAGCTGCGCGTGCCCGCCAGCTGGTAGCGGTAGAGCACGTCCGAGGCGTTCTCCGCGATGCGCCGGAAGCGCAGCTCGCGCTCACGCAGCGCGCGCTCGGACTGCCGCTGCTCCATGGCCAGCGCGATGGCACCGGCCGCGGCCCACAGCAGGTCCACCTCCAGCTTGTCCCACTCGCGCTCCTCGGCGCAGTTGTCGAAGCCGATGAAGCCCGCCAGCGTGCCGTGCACCCACAAGGGCAGCGTCAGCACCGAGAGGATGTTCTGCGGCTCCAGGACGGCCCGCTCCTCCGGCGCGAAGTCCTTCACCCGCCCGCACAGCACCTGCCCGCGCGACAGCAGCTCGTACAGGTGCGGCATCTGCTGCTCCAGCGGCATGTCATGCAGCGCCGGGTTGCTCATCTCCGGCTTCACCCCGGGCGCGCACCACTCGGCGCGCTGGCTGAAGAGCTGGTTGCCGTCCGGGGAGCGGTGCGCCTCGAAGATGTAGGCGCGGCTGGCGCCCGAGGCCTCGCCCAGCGGGGCCACCAGCCGCTCGAAGAGGTTCTCCGAGGCCGTGGCCGCCAGCAGCCGCTGCTGGATTTCCACCACCGCGGTGAGGTAGCGCTCGCGCCGGGCCAGCGCGTCCGTGGTGGCCCGCCGCTCGGTGACGTCGTTGAGCGTGCCGCACGTCCCGAGGGTCTTGCCGTCCTCCGTCAGTAGCCGCACGTAGACCTCCATCCACAGCACGCGCCCGTCCCGGGTACGGTAGCGCAGCTCGTGCTTGCAGCACTCTTTCTGCCGCGCCATCAGTGCCTGACCCAACTCCAGGCAGTGCGAATGGTCCGCCGGGTGAACGTAGTCCACGCTCGGCCGGCCCAGACACTCCTCGACCGTGAAGCCCGTCAGCTCCGTCCACGCCGGGCTCAGGAACGTCCAGCGTCCCTCGGCGTCGATCTGGAACACCACTTCCCTCAGGTTCTCGACGACCAGCTGGTAGCGCTGCTCATGCGGAAGTGGGGACGCGTCGGTCTGCTGGGGCTTCGGATGCATGAGTGATGAGGGGGGGCTTCGATTCCATGGGCTCGGGGGGCGCCCGGGGGAACCGCCTCGCTGGAGAATTACGATAGCCTGCCCTACACCCTTCTGCACCATCCTCCAAGAAAACGTGCCTTCCGGTTTCTTCGTGGATCAGCCCGCGACGGCGGCGAGCGGAGCGGCTGGCACCTCGCGGGGCAAGCGGACGTGGAAGCAGCTGCCCAGCTGCGCGCCGGGGCTCTCCGCCCAGATGGCGCCGCCGTGGCGCTGGACGATTTCGCGGCAGATGAAGAGCCCGAGGCCCAGGCCGCCGAAGTGACGCGCGGTGGCATTGGAGGCGCGGGCGAAGGGCTGGAAGAGCAGGGCGATGCTCTCGGCGGGGATGCCGATGCCCTGGTCGCGCACGCGCAGTTCCACCGCCTCGGGGGACAGGTGGAAGCTGACGTGCACGGTGCCGCCCTGGGGCGAGTAGCGCACGGCGTTGGCCAGCAGGTTGGTGATGACCTGCTCCAGGCGGGGGCCGTCCCAGGTGCCCTCCACGGCCTTCTCGGGCGCCTCCAGCACGAAGCGCAGCCCCTCGTTGCCCCGCAGCTCGAAGCGCTCCATCACCTCGCGCACCAGGGGCAGCAGATCCACCGGGGCGCGCTCCAGCTCGAAGCGGCCGGCTTGAATCCGCGAGGTGTCCAGCAGGTCATCCACCAGGCGGGTGAGCCGGTCCGTCTGCCGGGCCATGGAGCGCAGGGCCTTGAGGGTGCGCTCGCGCTCGGGGAAGTCGCCGGCCTTCTCCATGCGGCTGAGCGTGAGGGCGGCGAAGCCCTTGAGGGGGGTGAGGGGGGTGCGCAGCTCGTGGCTGGCCACGGAGAGGAACTCCTCGCGCAGCCGCACCGCCTCGCGCAGCTCGCCCTGGGCCGCCTCGGTGCGGGAGGCCATCTCGTTGAAGCCGCGGCACAGCTCGCCCAGCTCGTCGTCCTCCTCCTCGGGCACGCGCCGGCTCAGCTCGCCCCGGCCGATGGCGGCGGTGGCCTCCACCAGCGTCTCCAGGCGGCGGATGATGTCGCGGGCGACGAACTGGGCCAGGCCCAGCATGAGCAGCACGCCGAGCGCCAGGATGGCGATGAAGGCCACGCTGGTGCGGGTGATGGCGCGGTAGGCCACGCCCATGTCCTGGGCCACGACGACGCTCCACTCGGTGCCGGGCACGGACGCGTCGGCGGCGAGCATGATGCGCTGATCCTCCGGGCCGAACGTCTCCACCACGCCCTCGTCGCTGCTGGCGAGCTGCTGGCGGAGGATGGCGGGCAGGTGGGCCTCGCTCAGCAGGGGAGCGCCGGGCTGGGTGTCGCGCAAGAGCAGCAGGCCGCGCCTGTCCAGCACCTGCACGCGGAAGCGCTGGGCGGCGGGCGTCACCGCGGCGGACAGGCGCTCCAGGGACAGCAGGCCCACGAGCATGCCCTCCAGCTTGCCCTCCTGCTTGAAGGGCAGGGCCACGGCGACATGGGGCAGGCCGAGCGAGCTGATGTAGGGCCGGGAGATGTAGGGGGCGCCGGTGCTCAGCACGCCGCCGTAGTAGTCGCGGTGGGCGAAGCTGCCCAGGCCCTTGGTGCCGTAGGAGGCGGCGAAGCCCTCGCCGTCCTTGTCCACGACGATGGCGGCGTCGAAGGCGCGCGCCTGGGCGGGGAGGTTGCTGAGGTAGCGCCCCATGAGCTCGTGGTCGCGCTTGGCGAAGGCGTTGCGGAAGCCGGGGGACTCGAGCAGCAGCTGGAGGGACTCGCGCGCGTCGTCGAGGTAGCGCACGAGGAAGTCCGCCTCGCCGGCCGCGGCGCGCACGGTGTCATCGCGCACCTGGCGCTCGATGGCGCCCTGGGCCAGGTACGCCGCGAAGCCGCCCAGGGCCAGCAGGGGCACGATGCCGGCGAAGGCCAGCCCGCGCAGCAGCTTGAAGCCCACGGTGCGGGGGGCGCGGGGACGGAAGCCGAGGGCCGAGGCGATGCACGCCAGGGTGAGGATGAGGTAGATGCTGGCGCCCGGCCCCGAGCCGATGCGGGCCAGCGCCCAGGCCAGCAGCGAGAAGTCCGCCGCGAGCAGCCCCAGCAGCAGGCGCGGCAGCAGGGGCCAGCGCGAGCGGGCGGGCGACAGCAGCCCCACGCCGCAGCCCAGGAAGACGAGCCCCATGGGGGCCAGCAGGGGCGCCACCGAGGCGTAGAAGACGGGGGGGAAGCGGTGGCGCGCCACCAGCATGAGCAGGCCGAAGGAGAGCGCGATGAGCGCCACCACGCCGCGGAACACCTCGCGCTTGCGCCACGCGGGGGACGTCTCCAGGGCCAGGCCCGCCAGCAGCAGCGGGTAGAGGATGGCGCCGGTGAGGCCGCCGGTGCGCACGTTGAGCACCCACCAGTACAGCCCGGTGACGGTGCCGAAGCCCACGCGCCCCAGCACGTCCAGCCAGCGCGGCGCGTGGGGGTAGAGCATGGTGGCCATGAGCACCACGCTGCTGGCCAGGTAGGCCACGCCCATGGTGCGCACGTACGGGTAGAGCGGCCGGAAGTAGGCCGCGTGGAACTCGTACGGCGCATACGTCATGGCCACGCCGAAGATGAGGCCGAACAGCGCGGCGGGCCAGGTGAGGGGCAAGGTGGGCGTGCGCGCGGGCTCGGCTGGCATGCAGCCTCCTTCCAATCAGCTTGCCCGTCCCAAATCCACCGCCCGGGAGTGATTCGTCCATCGTCCGACAGCCCGGGTGTGGGGAAGGGTGCTCTGGCTCAGGGGGTGGCTCGCAGCGGCAGCTCCACCGTGAAGGTGGCCCCGGCCCCCGGGGCGCTGGTGACGCTCACGGTGCCTCCCAGCGCCTCGACGATTTGACGGGTGATGTAGAGGCCCAGGCCCAGGCCGCCGTAGTGGCGGTCGGACACGGCGCGCTCGAAGCGGCCGAAGAGGCGCGGGAGGTTCTCCGGCGCGATGCCGATGCCCTCGTCGCGCACCACCAGCCGGGCGCACGTGGCGTCGGCGGACACCCGCAGGCGCACCGGCTTGCCGGCGCCGTACTTGAGGGCGTTGGAGAGCAGGTTGGTGACCACCTGCTCCAGCCGCAGTCTGTCCCAGGCGCCCACGGCGGGGCCGGACAGCTCCAGGAGGAGGGGGCTGTGGGCCTGGGTGGCGGGCAGCTCGAAGCGGGCGGCCACGTCCTGGACGAGCGCGGCGAGGTCCACCTCCTCCAGGTCCAGGCGCAGGCGGCCGGCGTGGATGCGGGTGACGTCCAGCAGCTCGTTGACGAGCGCGTTGAGGCGGCCAGCGTTGCGGTCGATGTTCTCCAGCTTCGTCATGAGGGAGGCGGGCATCTGGCCGGCCTCGCCGCGGCGGGCGCCGCGCAAGAGCGACTGCACGTTGAGCTTGAGGGAGGTGGTGGGGGTGCGCAGCTCGTGGGCGGCGACGGTGAAGAACTCGTCGCGCTGGGCCACGGCCTGGCGGGCCTCGCGGAAGAGCAGGACGTTGTCCACGGAGAGGGCCACCCGGTCGGCGAGGTCCTCGGCGAAGCGCAGGTCCTCCCGGCCGAAGGAGCGCGGGGTGAAGGTGAAGAGGACGAGCGCGCCGAGGACGCGGCCGCGCGCGCGCAGCGGCACGGCGAGCAGCGAGTGCGCCCCGAGCGCCTGCATGAGGCGCAGGTGCTCGGCGTCGCGGGTGAGGGACTGGAGCAGGGGCGGCGTCAGCTCGGTGAGCAGCTGGGGCACGTCCTGGGGCAGCCGCAGGCCCAGCAGGCCGGGCTCGCCGGAGTCCTGGGCGGAGGCGTGGCGCAGCACCTCGACGAGCAGGGCCTCCTGGAGGGGCTCGTGGGCGACGGTCTCGAGCAGGAGCGGCTGGCCGCGGCTGTCCATCACCTGCAGGACGCAGCCATTGGCGAGCGTGGGGACGCAGCGGCGGGCCAGCTCGTGCAGGGCGCTCTCCACGTCCAGGGAGGCGGTGAGCAGGTGGCTGGCCTCGGCGAGGAAGCCCGTCTCCAGCTCCTCGCGCTTGCGGCGGGTGATGTCATTGAACCAGACGGAGAGCCCGTCGCCGCGCTTGAGGGCGACGAGGCGGAACCAGTGCTCGCGGTTCTCCAGGGGGAAGTACACCTCGTCCACGTAGGGCTCGCCGTTCTCCACCACGCGCGCGAAGCAGGCGTGGATGCCGCGGCTGCGCGCATCGGGGAGCAACTCGACGATGCCCCGGCCGAGCACGAAGGCCAGGCTCATGCCCATCATCTTCTCGGCGGCGGGGTTGGCGTACAGCCAGCGGAAGTCCACCAGCTCGCCCGTGGCGTCGCGCACGGCGGACACGGCCATGTAGCCGTCGGGATGCTCCGCGGCGAAGGCCCAGTCGTCCACGGGCACGGGAGTGGGCTCCTCCGGGGCGTC
Source organism: Archangium gephyra (assembly GCF_042230915.1). Lineage (GTDB taxonomy): Bacteria > Myxococcota > Myxococcia > Myxococcales > Myxococcaceae > Archangium > Archangium gephyra_B. The sequence continues at coordinate 452,686 of NZ_CP102578.1, forward strand.
CGGACGGATGCTCTTCGCGGCTCCAAGGTGCTTGGACATGGCGCGCGACCTCCTCTGGCGCAGGACCCCCCGGCGCCTGCTTTCCCCGGAAGCGTGGAAGAAGGCGCGGTGGGGATCAAGCCAGGGGCCTCAGGCGACCTCGAGGACCGTCCACTCGCGTACCTCGCCGGCCAGCGTCACCTCGATGGTGTCGCCCGCCCGACGTCCCATGAGGGCGCGGCCGACGGGGGAGGCGGGGGTGATGACGGAGAGGAAGCCATCGCCGCCGGGGCCGGTGAGCTCGGTGCCGGCGCCGACGGGGAGCAGGAAGAAGGTGCGCTCGGAGAAGCCCTCGTCGTCCTCGGTGGACACGTCGATGAGGGCGCCGAGGGCGACGGGGCTCTTGCGCGAGAAGCGGGGGAGCGCTTCCTGCTGGAAGTCGGAGAGGGCCTTGAGCTCTTCCTGGACGCGGCGGGCGCGCTGGGCCTGGCCGGTGGCGAGGCTGCCGTACTCGATGACGGCGCGGCCGTCCTCCTTCTTCTCGGACTCGGTGGCGAGGGTGCGAGCGGCCTCACGGGCCTCGAGCTCGGCGCGGTGGGCGAGCCGGTCGCTCTGGTGGAGCCGTTCGGCGAGCTGATCGAGCAGGGCGTGTTTGTCCAACATGGTGCGACGGGACTGTAGCGCCGTGGCATGAGGGCTCCAGTTTCCGGCTACAGTCCGGCGCCCATGACGCCGAAAGAACTGTCGGAGAAGGCCCGGGAGCTGGTGGGGCAGGGGTGGGTGCTGCTGGACGTGCGGACGCCGGAGGAGTTCCGGCAGGGGCACCCGGAGGCGGCGCGGAACATCCCGGTGCAGGAGCTACCGCAGCGGGTGGGCGAGGTGGGCCCGCCGGGGACGAAGGTGGTGGTGTACTGCCAGGCGGGAGGACGCAGCGCGATGGCGACGCAGATCCTCCGCTCGCACGGCATCACCGACATCTTCGATCTGAAGTCGGTGAACTACTGGTAGCCAGCGCAGCCCGCGCGCTGAAGCACCCTCTGGAAAACCATCCCTGAAGCACCCTCCGGAAAACCATCCCCTCTCCCCTCGGGAGAGGGACGGGGTGAGGGTGCCACGGACCCCGGGTTGAGCCCGGGAGAGCGCCCCGTGAGGCGCCCTCCGTGCTCAGGACAGCGCGGGCGCGGGGGACGGCTTGGGAGCGGGGGCGGGCTGCTCGCGGATGCCGACGAGGACGAGCAGGGCGGCGACGACGAGCGCACCGAGCATGAAGTGGAAGCCGGTGGCGTAGTCATTGCCGTTCCACGCGATGACCTTGCCGATGAGGATGTTGGTGAGGAAGCCGCCGATCTGCCCACCGGTGTTGATGAAGCCCGAGCCCGAGCCCATGAGCTTGGGGGGAACGAGAATCATGGGCAGGGTCCAGATGGCGCCGGCGGCCATGAAGAGGAGGAAGCCGGCGATGCACTGGGCGATCATGTACGGGAGGGGGTCGTTGATCTGCGTGAAGAGGTAGAGGCAGCCGCCGCCGAGCGCCTGGCAGCCGAACACGAGGTACTTGCGGCGGCCGCGGAACCAGCGATCCGACACGTAGCCGGCCAGCGTGCAGCCGATGCCGCCGAAGAGGAACGGCAGGGCGCCGAGGAGGCCCGTCTTGGTGAGCGAGAGCTTCTTCACCTCGAGCAGGTACGTGGGCAGCCAGTTGAGCCAGCCGTACATGGTGAGGTTGTAGACGAGGGCGACGAAGAAGAGCACCCAGATGGCGGGGGAGCGCAGGAGCTGGCCGAAGCTGGCCTTCTCCAGGGTCTGCTCGGAGTTGGCGGCCTGGGAGCGGCTGTCGCGCTCGAACTCCTCGAGCTCCTCGCGGGAGACCTTCGGGTTGTCCTGGATGGAGTTGGTGATGTAGAGCCAGGCGCCCAGCAGGCAGAGCACGCCGGCGCCGCCGAGCGCGAAGAAGCTGCCGCGCCAGCCGAGCTGGGGCAGGAGCCAGGCGAGCATCAGCGAGGAGATGGCGGGTCCGAACGCCACGGACGAGAGGATGACGGCGTTGGCGGTGCCGCGGTTCTTCTTGGTGTACCAGTTGCCGATGACCTTCCAGACGGCGGCGGGGAAGATGCCCTCACCGATGCCGAAGAGGAAGCGCACGACGAGCATGCTGGTGAGGCCGCCGACGACGCCGGTGAGCGCGGTGAAGACGGACCACCAGGCGAGCGCGAAGAGGATGACCTTCCGGGGCCCGATGCGGTCGGCGAGCATGCCGCCGGGAATCTGGAAGAGCGCGTACCCGAGGAAGAAGGCGCTGAGGATCCACCCGATGCGCTCGGGGCCCACGTTGAGCTCGGTGCGGATGAACGGGATGGTCATGTTGATGGCCATCCGGTCCAGCCAGGCGACGAGGTAGCACAGGAGGACCGCGAGCCCGACCTTGTAGCTGGTCTTGAAAGTCATGGGGGCGGAGCATACCCGCGAGGATGCTCCACCCACCAGCGCCCGGACCCTCCGGCGCCGGACTCCTACTCCCCGCGAAATACGCGCAGGAACTGCTTCACATCGTCGACGAAGCGCTGGGGCTGCTCGACGTGGGGAGCGTGGCCGGTCTCGGTGTAGAGCGCGAGCGTGGCCCGCGGCAGGGCCTGGGCGAGGGCCTGCTGCGCGGCGACGGAGAAGAAGCCATCGCGGTCGCCGCCGCCGACGAGGGTGGGGACGGAGATCTCCCCGAGCCGGGAGGAGTGGTCCTCGGCGATGAGGCCGTCGAGGGAGGCCTTCCAGACGCGGGCGGGGACCTTGAGGCTCTCGGAGACGGCGGTGTCGAGGAAGGAGGGGGGAATGGGGCGGTAGAAGGTGCCGGCCTGGAAGTCGCGGACGAAGGCGGGGTCGATGGGATCCGAGAGCGTGTCCACGACGGACTTCAGCTCGGCGGCGACGGCGTTGCCGTGGACGGTGGGGGCCGAGCCGATGAGGACGAGGCCCTGGACGCGCTGGGGGTGCTCGAGGGCGGCCTGCTGGGCGATGAAGCTGCCCATGGAGTGGCCGACGAGGACGGCGCGCTGGATGCCCTGGGAGTCGAGGAAGGCGGCGACATCGGAGGCGAAGTCGGACGGGGTGTAACAGCACTCGGGGCGGGAGGAGTCGCCATGGCCGCGCTGGTCGAGCGCGTAGACGTGGAGGCTCCTGGGGAGGAGGGGCAGGACGCGCTCGAAGGAGAGATACGAGTCGGTGTAGCCGTGGAGGAGGACGAGGACGGGGCCGTCCTTCTGGCCCTGCTCGACGTAGTGCATGCGGACGCCGGTGGAGAGCTGGACGGTGGCCTCGTGGAAGGAGGCGGACTCGGAGGCGAGGGCCTGCGCCTCGGAGGAGGAGGGGGCGGCCGGGCGGGCGTGAGCACCACAGGCGCAGAGCGAGGCAGATACGAGCAGCAGGGCGACGTGCAGTTTCATGGAGTCCTCTTCTCTTCTCCCTCTCCCCGCGGGAGAGGGTCGGGGTGAGGGTATCTCGGCCCCCGAAATCCCCCCGTGTAACCTTTCCGAGTCCCCCGTCGTGGTCCCTGTGAGCGCGAGGCTCGGAAGAGGGAGCGGACGATGAAGACGAAGACGGACGTGGCGGTGGTGGGAGGAGGGCTGGGGGGGCTGGCGGTGGCGACGCTGCTGGCGCGAGGGGGGAGGAAGGTGACGCTGTTCGAGAAGTCGAGGCACCTGGGGGGCCGGGCGCACACGACGGAGGTGGAGGGCTACCACTTCAACCTGGGGCCGCACGCGCTGTACCTGGAGGGAGCGGCGGCGCGGGTGCTGGGGAGGCTGGGCGTGCCGATGCGGGGAGGAAGCCCGCGAGGGGAGGGCAGCTTCGCGCTGAGAGGGAACCAACTGTACCCGTTGCCGTCGGGGGCGGTGTCGCTGCTGATGACGGATCTGCTGGGAGCGGCGGGCAAGCTGGAGCTGGGGCGGGTGCTGACGGGGCTGGGGCGGATGGACGCCGCGGCGCTGGAGGGCCGGAGCCTGCGCGAGTGGCTGGACGAGCACGTGACGAGGGAGGAGGTGCGCGAGGTGGTGGCGGCCTTCTTCCGGGTGGCGACGTACTGCGCGGACGCGGACGCCCTGGCGGCGGACGCGGCGGTGGAGCAGTTCCAGCGGGCGAGGAAGGGCGTGCGCTATCTCGACGGAGGCTGGAGCGAGCTGGTGCGAGCGCTGGCGGGGATGGCGAAGGATGCGGGAGTGGCGGTGGTGGGCTCGGCGCGAGTGGAGTCGGTGGAGCGGGAGGCCGGGCGGGTGCGAGGGGTACGGCTGGCGGACGGGACGGAATACGAGGCGGAGACGGTGGTGGTAGCGGGAGGACCGCGGGACGTGGCGGCGCTGCTGCCGGGGGACGAGGTGCTGGCGGGGTGGGCGGCGAAGGCGAGGCCGGTGAAGGCGGCGTCGTTGGAGGTGGGGCTGTCGAAGCTGCCGAGGCCGAGGGCGCTGTTCGCGTTGGGGGTGGACAGGCCGTGGTACGCGTCGGTGCACTCGGCCTGGGCGCGGCGGCTGGCGCCGGAGGGAGGCGCGATGGTGCACGTGGCGAAGTACCTGGGAGGACGGGAGGAGGAGGCGAGCGAGGCGGAGCTGGAGGGGGTGCTGGACGTGCTGCAGCCGGGGTGGAGGGAGCACGTGGTGACGAAGCGCTTCCTGCCGGGGCTGACGGTGATGAACGCGTTGCCGGCGAAGCGCCTCGGGGAGAGGCCGGGGCCGCGGGTGGAGCACGTGCGAGGGCTGTACGTGGTGGGGGACTGGGTTGGGGAGGAAGGGCTGCTGGTGGACGCGTCGCTGGCGAGCGCGGAGACGGTGTCACGGCTGCTGAGCACGGAGACGGGAGCGCGAGCGGCATGAAACCGGAGGCACACGAGGCGCTGGAGAGGGCGGTGCGGGAGCACGAGAAGTTCCTCTGGGGCCTGTGCTACCGGATGACGGGGGTGGCGGCGGACGCGGACGAGTTGGTGCAGGAGACGTACGCGAGGGCGCTGACGTCGCCGCCGGGGAGACTGGACGAGGTGCGCCCGTGGCTGACGCGGGTGGCGATGAACCTGGCGAGGGACCGGCTGCGCCGGAGGAAGCGGGAGGGGTACGTGGGCCCGTGGCTGCCCTCGCCGGTGGAGACGGGGGAGGAGGCGGTGCCGTCGGTGGAGGCGGAGCTGCCGGGAGGAGGGACGACGGAGGGCCGCTACGAGTTGTTGGAGAGCGTGTCGTACGCGTTCCTGCTGGCGCTGGAGGCGCTGACGCCGAGGCAGCGGGCGGTGTTGCTGTTGAAGGACGTGTTCGACTACTCGGGGCGGGAGGTGGGGGAGTGCCTGGGGATGAGTGAGACTAACGTGAAGGTGACGCACCACCGGGCGAGGCAGGCGATGGCGCAATACGACCGGGCGAGGTGCGTGCCGACGCGGGAGTTGCAGGAGCGGACGCGGGAGGCGCTGATGGGCTTCCTGGGCGCGTTGGCGGCGGGAGACGTGGAGGCGGCGGAGGCGCTGCTGGCGGAGCCGGTGAGGGCGCTCACGGATGGGGGAGGCGAGACGTACGCGGCGCGGGTGCCGGTGGTGGGGCTGAAGCGGGTGTCGCTCTTCTACCGGCGGGTGCAGGAGATGCGAGGCACACCGGACCTGGTGGAGCTGCGGATGTTCAACGGGTTGCCGGCGGTGGTGGCCGAGTGGCGCGAGTGCCCACCGGGGTCAGCGGCGCGGGTGGTCATCCGGGTGGAGCTGGATGGGGCGGGGCGCATCAGCGAACTGCACTCGGTGCAGGCGAGCCGCAAGCTGGAGGGCCTGCGCCCACCCGAGGTGGCTTGATGGAGCGGGCACCCTTGCATGGATGCAAGGCCTCTCAAGCGGGGACGGCGACGAGCTCCTCGACGAGCTGGTGGAGGCGCTGGGAGCGGTGGGTGATGCGGAAGCCGGAGGCCGCGACGAGGGAGACGGTGTCGCGGTTGAGCTGACAGCCCATGGCGAGGTGGCTCCAGGCGGGGGTGAGGCGGTCCTGGATGCGGGCGACGGTGGGGTGGGGGGAGCGGACGTGCTCGAGGAGGCGGAGTTGTCCGCCGGGGCGGAGGACGCGGCGGATTTCGGCGAGACCGCGAGCGGGGTCCTCGACGGTGCAGAAGACGAGGCAGGCGACGACGGCATCGAAGGAGCCATCGGAGAAGGGCAGCCGCTGCACATCGGCCTGGAGGAGGGTGACACCGGGGCGGCGGAGGCGCGCGCGGGCGAGGAGCCCGGGGTCGATGTCGATGGCGACGGTGGAGACGCCAGGCGGGTAGACGGGGAGGAGGAGTCCGGTCCCGGTGCCGACCTCGAGGACGTGGCCGGAGAGCCCCTCGACGAGCCGTTGCCGGGCGTGGTTGAGGCCGAACCACCCAGCGGGAACCATGACGGCGTCGTAGAGCAGCGCCTGGGCGTTGAGCATGAAACCCCCTCATCCCCCACTGTTCCACAATCCCCTCTCCCTTCGGGAGAGGGACGGGGTGAGGGTATCGAGACTCCCGGGTTGCCCCTGTGCCAACCCCCTCTCCCTCTGGGAGAGGGACGGGGTGAGGGTCTACGGGAGCACCACGCGCACTACCGCGGCTACCTGACCTGCGGCTGTGCACTCCCCCCGGTACCCACAGCGGGTGTGTCCTTCCTGGCGGGGGCGTGCCACTTGGCGAGTCCGTAGAGGCCGAAGGCGATGAGCCCGAAGCAGCTGTACTGAGCGGGCGTCAGGCCGAAGTAGCGCGCATCGACATAAGCGAGGTCGGTGGCGCGGAGGGTATCGAAGAAGAAGCGGCCGCAGGCGTAGAGGATGGCGAGCAGGGGGAGCAGCTTGCCGCGCAGCTTGCCGGAGTTGCGCAGCAGGAGCAGCAGTCCGGAGATGGCGAAGAGGAAGAGGGCGTCATACAGGCCGAGGTCGTGCCGGGGCCCGCCGAGGGACGCGGGGAAGTCGACGGCGAGGAAGAAATGGCTGGGGGTGCCCTTGTGGTCGTGGGCGGCGAAGCAGCCGAGGCGGGCGATGGCCCAGCCGGGCGCGACGGCGAGCGCGAAGGAGTCGGCGTAGTCGCGGAAGCGCAGCTTGCGGACCTTGAAGAAGACGACGGCGGCGAGGATGCCGCCCATCAGCCCGCCGAAGGAGGACAGTCCATCCCACACCCGGATAATCTGGAACGGGCTCTTGGCGAGCTCCTCGGGGTGGTAGGCGAAGAGGTGGAACAGGTGGCCGACGACGACACCGGCGGCCACGCCCCAGGGCGCGTAGTCGGCCAGGGCGGTGGAGTCGAGCCCGTCGCGCTCGGCGTGCCGGGTCAGCATGTGGGCGGCGAAGAGGATGCCCAATGCCACGAAGATGCCGAAGGGCTCGAGGGTGAGGGGTCCGAGCGAGATGGATGGAGGATGGAAGTAGGGAATCACGAGTCTCTCCGGCGGGGCGGCGTACAGGCCCATACAGCCATAGTCCGCCTTGCCACCGGGAGGCGAACAAATGTGTTGGGGGAGACACTTCCCCAAGGGCCCTGGAAGCGGGCAGGCAGGCGCAATCTCCCCAGCGGACACTCCTCCCGGCCGCTATTTTCCGACTTGTCGCGGCTCGTATTAGGCTTCCCACCCTGTGAATGCTTTCCGGTTTCGTACGTTGTGACAGTCATCCACTGGAACGCACGGGGGGCCGATGACGTCCAGAGCGGGGATGCCCGCGATTCATGTCAGGGGGGGCCGCTCTAGTCGCACTGTGAGCCGACGGTGTGAACGAAGACGGTGTCCTACCCCGGTGCTGCCTGTGCGCGGCCGGCGCCTGGCGGTGGCCTCCGGGCAGTCAGTGCGGTCGGTATTCTGTAAAGGAGCGAACCCATCATGAAGTCCTACCTCCTGGTGCCAAAGGAGTCGATCGAGACCCACGCCCATCCGGGCGTGCGGGGCACGGAGCAGGGAGAGCGCGTGCTGCAGCGCACCACCGCCCTTCAGTTCATGATCAGCGGGCGGGCGCCGGACATGCTGCGCAGCCTCGGGTTGCGCTCCGCCACGCTTCCCGGGCGTCTGCCCGAGGTCAGCACGCCTCCCACCCCGGCGAAGAAGAAGACGGCGAAGCCGGCGAAGGGCCGCGGCCGCAAGAACGAAGTCCAGGTGTCGGTGAACAACGATGGCCCGGTGATGGAGCCGGCTACGGCCTCGGACGTGGGCACCTACCGCCACATGCCGCTCATCGGCGCCACCATGGCCCACTTCACCTCGGAGCAGGCCGAGCGCGTGGCCAAGGAGGAGCTCGGGCGCGACTTCGAGTTCATCCCGGACACGGTGCAGCTCACCTTCCCCGGCCCGGTGTCCGCCGGGCAGCTCGGCCCGCGCAACCGCGGCCTGTCCTCGCTCGTCAACCGCGAGTGGCCCGAGGAGTGCGGCATCAACTCCGCCCACGCCCAGGGCATCAAGGGCGCTGGCGTGATGCTCGGCATCCTCGACACGGGCGTGGACGCGGACCACCCGGAGCACCAGGACCGCCTCATCCAGTTCCGCTACGTCTCGCTCTTCCCCAACTCGCCGCACAACCCGGCGCGTGACGTGCGCGGCTTCGACCCGGACGGGCACGGCACCCACGTGGCCGGCATCGCCGCCGGCCAGTTCCACGGCGTCGCGCCCGAGGTGGACCTCTACGTCGCCTCGGTCATCGAGTCCGAAAGCATACGCACGAGCCTGGGACGTGTAGCCGCCGGCATGGAATGGCTGCTACACCAGTTCTCACGTCCTGAGAACGCCACCCGTCCGGCGGTGGTGAACATGTCCCTGGGGTTCCCCGTGCAGCCGCCTCAAGGTGTCAGTGACATGGAGTACCGTCTCAACATCCGCGCGCTGCAGACGCTGCTGCGCCGGTTGGTGGACTCCAACGTCCTGCCCATCGTGGCGGCCGGCAATGGAGGCGCTGGGACGGCTGGCTACCCAGCTGCCTTCCCAGAGGCCCTGGCCGTGGGGGCGGTCGACTTCTCGCGCCGGGTGGCCAGCTTCTCGGCCAGCGGCGTGGTGAATCAGCGATCTGTTCCCGACGTGATGGGTTATGGCGTGAACGTCTACTCGAGCACAGAACGAAGGTGTAACAACCAGGCGTTCTATGAACGAATGAGCGGAACGAGCATGGCCGCCCCTTACGTCGCTGGGCTCGCCGCGCTATATCGCTGCCGTTCCCCGGACTTGACGGCACTTGAAGTCAGGGATTTGATTCTGGACAATGTGCTGAAGCTGCCCAAGACGCCCACGGGGCGCGCGGGCAGGGGTCTGGCGGTCTACAAGTGATGGCGGCTACCAGGGCCGGCGGCAGGTGAGCGCCGGGCCTGCGGGAGGAAGCAGGATGAGCAGGAAGACAGCCACATCGCCGCGCCGGGCCTCCGGCCGCTTCCCGAAGATCTCCGCGGTCACTCCGCTGCCGGGCTCCCGTGTGGAGAGCGCGCAAGGGTGGATCGAGGCCATGGTCATGCCCCGGGAGCAGCCCGGAGCGGCCTGGCAGCCGAGCATCACCCGCGATCGCTCGCACGTGCACAAGAGCGCGTGTGAGCAGAGCCGGCAGTTCCGCGACGCGGTGCTGAACTTCCTGCAGGCGCACCACCTCATGGGCGCCGTCAGGTGGATCAGCGAGCCGGGCTCCACCGAGATGGTGACGCTCTACTGCACGCCCCGCGTTCTGGAGCAGCTGCAGAGCTCGCGCGAGTTCGATGCCGGTCGCACGGCCGCGCTCGAGATGTACACCTGAGCCAGCCCCTCAGTTGAGACACCTGAGCGGGGCTCGAGGTTCCCCTCGACGTCGGGAGTAGCGGACTGCGTGCGGTTCGCTCGGCTCCCTCGACTCGCGGGGCCCGCCACCTGGGATGGTGCGTCCCGCCTGCCGTGCTCGACCTTCCGAGCGTCCCGTCTATTCCCGACTGGAAATGATTTACTCACTTGACTTCCAAGCGGCAACCCCCTGAACGCTTGTTGCGGTTGCGTTTGGGCGAAGAAGGCCCACCTTGCACCCTTTTTTGTTGGGGGCCCCAGGGACGAGCGGGGAGCTCCCTTCTCCGCTGGGAGAGGGTGGAAGTGAGGGGTTGCCCGTCTGCCTGCCGGGCGCCGTCCCCCCCAACCGCGTGTCGGGCGCCGCCATATCCCTGAAACGCACGGGCCGGGCGGATGGGTCTGACCCCGTTCCGCGCCGGCCCGTTGAGTGGTGAGCGGAGCCGTGGGGCCCGCGCGCACCTGACTACATGGTGAGGCCGCCGTCCACGTCGATGGTGCGGCCGTTGAAGTAGTCGCACTCGAGGACGAACTTCACCGCCAGCCAGAGGTCCTCGGGCAGGCCGATGCGGCCCACGGGGATGTTGGCCACCAGGGCGTCCCGGGCCTTCTGGTTCATTCCCTGCGTCATGGGCGTCTCCACCATGCCGGGGGCCACGGCGCCCACGCGGATGCCGAAGGAAGCGAACTCGCGCGCCCAGGTGAAGGTGTTGGCGGCCAGCGCGGCCTTGGCGGACACGTAGTTGCTCTGCCCGCGGTTACCGTGCCGGGCGATGGAGCTCATGTTGACGATGACGCCGGGCCGCTGGTCCGTCTGCACCATCTTCGCCACCACCTCGCGCACCATGAACGTGGCGCCGGTGAGGTTGACGCCGATGACGGCGTTCCAGTCCGCGGTGGACAGCTTCTTGATCTCTCCGGTGGTCCGGTCCTTCTTCACCAGGAGTGAGTCGCGGAGGATGCCGGCGTTGTTGATGAGGCCGTTGAGGCCGCCCATGGACTCGTGAGCCCACTGCACGAAGGCGATGCAGTCCTCTTCCTTGGACACGTCCAGGCGGCGGCGGTGGATGCCCGCGGGCAGCGCGGCGAGCCGCTCCTCGTTCACGTCGCCCACGGCCACCTGCGCACCGGCCTCCTTGAGCTGCGTGGCGAAGTGCGCGCCCATGCCCTGAGCGCCGCCCGTGACGATGACCTTCAAGTCCTTGAGCTGCATGCGTTCCCTCTCCTGGCTGACGCAATGCGTTGCATGTCCACGCGCCAGCGGATGAATGACAGTTTTTGACAATACCGCGAGGGGAGTGTTACGCAAGGTTGAAAGATGAATCGGTCTTCAACTTCGCCAGCCGAGCGCATCGTTCCAGCGACCCCGCGCGGCCAGCGCACGCGCCAGCGGCTGCTGCTGGCGGCGGAGACCGTGTTCGGGGAGAAGGGCTACGAGCACGCCTCCATCGCGGATATTACCCGGGAGGCGGAAGTCGCGCTGGGAACTTTCTACGTCTATTTCCCGGACAAGCAGTCCATCTTCGTCGAGGTGGTGGACGAGCTGGGGGCGCGGCTGCGCCGGCTCATCGCCGAGGCGGTGGTGGAGTGCGAGGACCGCATCGACGTGGAGCGCGAGGGCCTGCGCACCTTCTTCCAGTTCGTGAGCCGCCACCACAACCTGTACCGGATTGTCCGTCAGGCGGAGTTCGTGGATGAGGCGTGCTACCGGCGCTACTACGACCGCTTCGCCGAGGGCTACGTGTCGGGCCTGGAGCGCGCCATGGCCAAGGGCGAGGTGCGGCGTATGGACTCGGAGGCGCTGGCCTACTGCCTGATGGGCATTGGCGACTTCCTGGGCATGCGCTGGGTGCTGTGGGACAAGAAGGGCGGCCTGGAGCACGTGCTGGACACCGCGATGGAGTTCATCCGCCACGGCATGGACGCACGTCCTGCTGGAGGCGACACCGGCAGCAAGAAGGGGCCGCGCAAGGTGCGCGCCCCGCGGAGCAAGACGACCCGATGAGATACGCCAACATCCTGGCCACCGGCCGCTATGTCCCCGAGAAGGTCCTCACCAACGCCGACGTGGAGCGCATCATCGGCGAGCCGGTGGACGAGTGGCTCCAGCAGAACGTGGGCATCAAGCAGCGCCACCTGATGGCGGACAACCAGGTGACGAGCGACTTGTGCGTGGCCGCGGCGAAGCAGGCCATGGAGCGCGCGGGCGTGAAGCCCCAGGAGCTGGATCTCATCATCATCTCCACGGACACGCCGGACTACCTGAGCCCGGCCACGGCCTCGGCGGTGCAGGCGAAGCTGGGTGCGAGCAACGCGGGCACGTTCGACATCAACGCCGCGTGCGCGGGCTGGGTGACGGCGCTGGACGTGGCGAGCAAGACGATCGCCGCGGACGACGCCTACAAGCACATCCTGGTGGTGGGCGCGTACGGCATGAGCCGGTACATCAACTGGAAGGACAAGAAGACCTGCACGCTCTTCGCGGACGGCGCGGGCGCGGTGGTCCTGGGCGCCAGTGACAAGCCCGGCTTCATGGGCGCCAAGCTGCTCGCGGCCGGCGAGTACCACGACGCGCTGGGCGTCTACACGGGCGGCACCTACCGCCCGGCCACGCCCGAGACGCTGGAACTCACCAACGGCAAGCCCTCGGTGCAGTTCGTGCGCAAGTTCCCCGCCACCTTCAACACCGAGCGCTGGCCCATGCTCCTCAAGCAGCTGCTGGAGCGGGCCAAGCTGACGATGAACGACGTGGACCACTTTGTCTTCACCCAGCTCAACCTGCGCACCATCGAGGCCACGATGAAGGTGCTCGAGCAGCCCATGTCCAAGACGAACTGGACCATGGACAAGTGGGGCTACACCGGCTCGGCCTGCATCCCCATGACGCTGGATGACGCGGTGGTGCAGGGCCGCATCAAGAAGGGCGATCTGGTGGCCCTGTGCGCCAGCGGCGGCGGCCTCGCCATGGCCTCGGCGCTCTACCGCTGGACGGCCTGAGCGGACCGGCGAGCAATACCGGCGAGCAACACTGGCGAGCAACACCCAGGGAGGGGACGAAGCATGTTCATCGGCGACTGGATGGGCCGGGGGGCCATGTACTGGCCCGAGCACACCGCGGTGGTGGACGTGGCCAAGGGAGAGGCCGGCCGCTTCACCTACCGGGCGATGAACGCGCGCGCCGAGGCGCTCGCGGGCTGGCTGCGCGACGTGGCCGGCGTGTCCCGGGGCGACCGGGTGGGCCTGGTGGCCCACAACGGCGTGGAGTACCTGGATGTCCTCTTCGCCTGCGGCAAGCTGGGCGCCATCTTCGTCCCCTACAACTGGCGCCTGCACGCGCAGGAGCTGACGGAGCTGGTGCGCGACACCGGCCCGCGCGTCCTCTTCTTCAGCGATGACTTCCGCGACGGCGTGGCCACCGTGCACCAGCAGGTGGGCGGCGCCCTGAAGCTCGTCCACCTGGAAGGGCAGGGGACGCCCGCGAGCCGCCCGTACGCGGAGACGCTCGCGCACGTGTCCGCCTCGAAGGTGACGAACCCGCAGGTGAGCGAGGAGGACATCCTCGCCCTGCTCTTCACCGGCGGCACCACGGGCAAGAGCAAGGGCGCGCGCATCAGCTACCGGATGGTGGCGTGGAACACGCTCAACACGCTCATCCACGAGGTGCGCCCCGGGGACATCACGGTGACGCACACGCCCATGTTCCACACGGGCGGGCTGCTCGTCTACACGGTGCCGCTGCTCACCTGCGGCGGTACCGTGGTGCTCATGCGCCGCTGGGACGCCGAGGAGATGCTGCGGCTGGTGGAGCGCGAGAAGGTGACGCTCTTCTTCGCGGTGCCCACGCAATACCAGCAGATGTATGACTCGCCGCGCTTCCGCTCGGCGGACCTCTCCACCGTGCGCTTCGTGACGAGCGGTGGCGCGCCGCTGCCGGTGCCGCTGCTGCAGTCCTGGCAGGCGGTGCACAAGGTGCCCTTCAAGCAGGGCTTCGGCATGACGGAGTTCGGCCCCGGCCTCTTCAGCATGGGCCCCGAGTTCGCCGTGTCCAAGGCGGGCTCCATCGGCCGGCCCAACTACTTCATCGACGCGCGCCTGGTGGATGACGAGGGCCGCGACGTGCCCGAGGGCGCCACGGGCGAGCTCATCCTCAAGGGCCCCTCCATGTGCTCGGGCTACTTCGAGAACGCGGAGGCCACCGCCGAGGCCATCGACAAGGACGGCTGGCTGCACACGGGCGACCTGGCGCACCGCGACGCGGACGGCTTCTACTTCATCAACGGGCGCAAGAAGGACATGTTCATCTCCGGCGGGGAGAACGTGTACCCGCTCGAGCTGGAGACGGTCCTCTACGAGCACCCCGCCGTGCAGGCCTGCGCGGTGGTGGGCGTGCCCGACCCCAAATGGGGCGAGGTGGGCCGGGCCTTCGTGGTGCTCAAGCCGGGCGCCCAGGCCACGTCCGAGGCGCTGCTGGAGCACCTGCGCGGCCGGGTGGCCCGCTACAAGGTGCCCAAGCAGGTGGAGCTGGTGGCGTCCCTGCCCGTGTCCGCGGCGGGGAAGATTCTCAAGCGCGAGTTGCGTGAGCGGGCCATCGCGGCCGGCGTAAGCTGAGCCCCTTCCCTCTCCCTCTTCTGGGAGAGGGGCCGGGTGAGGGTTTTCCCCGCTGCGTCCCGCGGGGAAATCCCAGACATGTCGTGTCAATCGAGCCGGCACATGCCGGGGGAGAGAGTCACATGAAGAAGCAACTGCTGTCGGCGGTGATGGTGTGCACCCTGGGCGTGGTGGGTTGTGATCCGGTGGAGCAGACCCCGGTGGATCCCAACACGCAGGTGGGCACGAAGCTCGAGGGCAAGACGCTGGTGATGGAGGGGGCGAACATCCCCAGCCACCCCAATGGCTTCAACGAGGACATGAACCTCGAGGGCTCGACCCAGTGCTACAGCAAGACCACCATGCAGGTGGGCAACAACACCTATACCGTCACCAGCGTGCTGGGCACCCTGCGTGACGCGCCCCAGCGGTTCAACATCGGCACCTGTGACCACGCGGCCGCGGGCGCGACGGTGCAGTTCACCTCCACGGCCGTGCTCATCGAGAACGCCAAGGCGGACCTGAGCTGCTTCGACGCCACGTACACCTACAACGGCTTCGGCCAGGAGGGCCGTGGCAGCCTGAGCGCGGATGGCAAGACGCTCAAGCTGGAGCTCTTCTTCACCGGCCAGGCCACCGGCCACCGCTGCGCGGACGGCGAGGTGGGCGCGACGACGGTGAAGCTCAACGGCAACGCCTTCACCGGCAACGCCGTGCAGACGTTCGTCGTCCAGTAGAACGGCCTCTCCCAAGCGCGCATCCTCCTTCCCCCTCCGGAGACGAGACACGTATGACGTGGCGGTGGCTTCCTGAAGCAACCTGCAGGACCGCGGTACGCGGATGCGCGCTGGCGCTGACCCTGGGCTCGGCCGGGCTCTCCTTCCCCGCTTGGGGACAGAGCACGCCCCTGCCCGGGGCCTACGCCGGCTGGTACGAGGCCAAGAATCGCGAGGAGGACGCGGAGCCTCGCGAGTTCATCCTCATCAACTACTTCCTCACCCGCGTCTCGGCCACCAACCAGCTCGGCGACCCGACGGGCCTCAAGGGCGTGTCGCTGGGGCCCATCGGCGGGGTGGCCGGCAGTGCCGTGCGCGTGGAGAACGCCCCGGCCTTCTACGTCGAGCAGCGCTGGATTCCGGTCATCGAGTACAGCCCGCACTTCGTCGACGGCCTGGCCAGCTTCCGCGCCCAGTTCGAGGTGGACTACCTCTGGGGCCGCGCCGCCAATGCCGTGCAGCAGAACGAGGGCGGCGGCTTCAACGCCGACCAGGTCAACCTCCAGACGAAGAACGTCAACGTCGCCCTCTACCCGACGAAGAACCCCAGCCAGCTCACCCTGCTGATTGGCACCCAGCCCGTCTACGACTCGGTCTACGACCCGACGCGCGCCCCGCTCGGCGACATCATCCGCACCGGGTACAAGCTGGCCTTCCTGGGCAGTGACGCCACCGGCCTGTCCGTCTTCAGCAACCACCTCAAGGGCCAGTCGCGCCTGAGCCTGCTGCCCCTGGGCAGCGTGCAGGCGGACAAGGCGGAGCTCAACGATCCCCGCCTCAAGTTCGTCTGGCTGGGCATGGCCGACTACACCTACCCGGTGGCGCCCGGCACGAACGTGGGCGCGTCGCTGTGGTACCTGCGCGACGACACCAAGGGCGATGCCTACGCCTTCGAGGGCCTGGTGAAGAGCGGCCCGTCCTCCAGCAGCCTGGGCAACTTCACCGGCGCGCCGCGGCTGTCCATCGACCGGCCCTCCGGTTGGGTCGGCTGGGCGGGCCTCAACTTCAACCACAACATCGACTTCCGCACCGGCCGGTTCGGCGCCTCCGGCTTCGTCATGTACAACGGCGGCCAGTTCGTCTCCAACCGCGCGGACTCCACCCTCAACCGGCAGGTGGACATCAGCGGCCTGTCCGCCAACCTGGAGCTGCTCTACAACTTCGGGCGCACCAGCAGCGACCTGGTGACGCTCGAGGGCATGTTCTCCACGGGTGACGCGGACCTCGCCGACAGCCACTACTCCGGCGCCTTCACTCTCAACCAGTACGGTCTGCCGGGAGCGGTGTGGTTCAACCACAAGATGCTCATCCTGTTCCCCTTCACCAGCACCGTGAACAACTACACGGGCGCGGTGACGGACCTCTCCAACCAGGGCTTCGGTCTGCAGAGCGTCATCGCCACGGGCGCGTATGACCTCATCCCCAACAAGCTCAACCTCAAGCTGGGCGTGGGCCATGCGCGCAGCAGCATCACGCCGCCCGAGGAGACCGCGGGCGTGGCGCGCGGCCGGGTCATCGGCACGGAGATCAACGCCGAGCTGCGCTACACCTTCCGCTACCTCATGACCGTGGGCCTGCACGCCGGCTACGTGTTCCGCGGCGACTTCTACAACGGGAACCCGCGCGTCACCGCCAACCCGTGGGCCGCCTTCACCACCTTCACCTGGTACGCGTTCTGACCATGAAGACTCGTGCTCTGGCCCTGCTCGCGCTCGCGAGCCTCTCCACCGGGTGCGCCACCTCGTACGCCGAGCGCCCACCCCTGTCCTTCCAGGACTTCGACTACTCCTCCCCCGACGGCAAGCCCTGGCCCCTGAAGCGCCTGGCCCTGCCCGACACCGCCGCCCTCCACGGCACGAAGCTGGTGCCCGAGGTCGCCTACGTCGAGCTCAACCCCGAGGGACAGCAGACCGTCCTCTTCATCCACGGCCTCGGCTCGTACCTGAAGTTCTGGCGCTACCAGCTCGACGCCTTCGCCGCCCAGGGCTACCGCGTCATCGCCGTGGACCTGCCCGGCTTCGGCAAGTCCGACAAGCCCGCCTCCTTCCCCTACACCATGGAGGCCATGGGCGATGCCGTGCACGAGCTCGCCCAGAAGCTCGGTGTGCAGAAGCCCATCCTCGTGGGCCACTCCATGGGCGGGCAGACGTCGCTCTCCTACGCCCTGCGCTACCCCGAGGACGTGAAGGCGCTCGTGCTCACGTCCCCCGCCGGCTTCGAGAAGTTCAGCGCCCGGGAGAAGGCCTGGTTCAAGCGCTCCTTCAGCACCGCCCTCATCAAGGGCTCGCCCGAGTACGGCATCTGGGGCAGCGTGCGCCAGAGCAACTTCGAGCGCTGGCGGCCCGAGCTCGACTGGCTCATCGAGGAGCGCGTGCGCGTGGCCAAGAGCCCCGAGTTCGACTCCTACGCCTATGCCAACGTGCGCACCGTGGATGGCCTCGCCCACAACGACTTCGTGCGCGACAGCCTGAACCGCGTCTCCGTCCCCACCCTCATCATCTACGGCGAGGATGATCGCCTCATCCCCAATCCCTTCCTGCACGGGGGCGAGGTGCTCGAGGTCATGCGCTACGGCCACGAGAACATCCCCGGCTCGAAGCTGGTGGGCCTGGAGCGCTGCGGCCACACCGTGCAGATGGACTGCCCCCAGGACTACAACGCGCAGGTGCTCGCGTTCCTCGAGGGGCTGGAGTCCGGCGGCGCTCCCCAGCCGTAAAGCCAGACACCGGAGCGGGGGACATCCAGACGTCCCCCGCCCGGCGCGCCACTACGGGATGTAGTGGTTCTTCACCATGTTGAACTGCACGTTCTGCGTGAGGTCCTTCGAGTTGAAGTGCCCGTAGGGGTAGGCCGAGTACACCTTCTCGCCCGTCTGCCCCGGGATGCGCGAGGTGTAGCTGCCGTACACGAGATTGTCGTAGCCGATGATCTCATCCGCGGTGGACCAGATGGTGTAGCGGTAGGCGCCCTCGTAGCCGCTGCTGGCCAGCAGGTTGTTGAGGTACGCCGAGCGGCCGCTCACGCCGATGCCATTCCAGTAGCCCGGGTACAGGCCGTTGGTGCTGCCGCACGTCGGGGTGCCGGGGCCCGTCTGGTAGCAGGAGACCAGGCCCAGGTTGGCGCCCGCGATACCCACGAAGGTGTCCACCGAGGACGTCAGCGGCGCGCCGATGTAGTACTGGCCACCCTCCAGCGAGTCCGTGGCGTAGCCGCCGAGCACCGCCTTGCGCGCCAGCGTCACGCCCATGGAGTGCGCGACGATGTCCACCTTGGCGGCGCCCGTATAGGCCTTCACCGCCTCGATGAACTTGCGCACCTTCATCACGTTCGTCTTCGAGTGGTACTGGTACGCCGACAGCGAGGCGTCCGCCGGGCCCCACGTCGTCGCGTACAGCTCGCTCGGCTTGTAGCCCTGCGACTGGAAGTACTCGATGGAGGCATTCCAGCCGGACTGGCCCGAGGTGCCCGTGCCAATCGCCTTGTCCGAGTTGCCGTGGATGAAGATGACCGGCTGGTTCACCACCGTGTCCGTGCTGCTCGCCTTGCCACCGTAGCTGCCGCCCACCAGGTCCGCGCGCACCAGGTTGTACGCGGGCTCGTAGCCGTTGTTCGTCAGCCACGTGCGGAAGTGCGAGGTAAAGCCAGACGTGGACACCGCCGCCTGCTGGGTGCTGCCCGTCTCCTCGGCGGGCGCCGCCTGCTGCGCGGGGGCCTCGGCCGGGACGTCCACCTCCTCGGCGGGACCGCAACCAGCAACCAGCGAGCCCAACAACAGCGCACCCGTCAGTGTGAGGGAATGACGCAGCCGCATGATTGATACTCCTTGTTTTTGGGTGGGAGCATGCGTGCACGGGGTCTGTGCCGCATTGCACGATTATAACGTTTTTCACGTTTCATTGCCCGTGCGTTGTAGTTGATGGGTGCACGAAAGGCTGACCTGTCCCCTCGCCATGTCAGGGCCTGCTGCGTAGGTTGGGTGACGCATGAGGTCAGGACTCGCGGAGATGACTCTCTGCGTCATGCTGCTCCTGACCACGCGTGTCTCCGCTGAGGGGCAGGAGGCGCGGCAAGGCTTACGTAAGCCGAGGCTGCGCGCAGTCCGGGTGACGGGTGGGGCCGAGGAGGTACGCGTGGCCGCCAGGACGGCGACGCGGATCCGTTTCGACACCGCCCTGGACGCGCAGCGCACGCGTCTGGAGGACGGGCTCGGACGTTTCGAGCCGTTGGTGGTGGGCAATGGCTTCCTCGTCGTCACCCCGCGCGAGGAGCTGCCCGGCGGCGAGCGCGTGATGCTCCGTGCCGTGCTCTCCGATGGCACCGAGGTGCCCTTCGTGCTCGCCGCCAGCGACTCCGAGGTGGACGTGCAGGTGCGCGTTTCCCGGTACGTGCCCGCGCCGGCCCGGGTGCCCGAGTCGCCCACGGTGGTGTCCGCGGTGTGGCGCGAGCGCGCGGGGGAGCCGCGCAGTGCCCTCGTGCAGTGGCCCGAGCGGCGGCGCTCCCGCGGGGGCGAGGGCCAGGCCGGACGGCTCGCCGAGTCCATGCTGGTGCTCGCCGCGCGCTCCGCGCCGCCGCCCCCGCTGGGCGCGTGGCGGCCGGGCGCGGGGCTCGAGGTGGAGCGGCGCCTGTTCCACTCCGGAGGCCTGTCCGGCTTCGTGGTGCGGGTGCGCAATCCGGACCCGCTGCGGCCCTGGGAGCCCGGCCAGGTGCGGGTGCGTCATGCGAAGGGAGGAGGGGAGGTGGAGGTGCTGGCCCTGCGCATGGGGCCCGGGCCGCTCCCGCCGGGTGGCTGGGGGTGGCTCGTCATCGTCACTCCGGCCCTGCCCGAGGACGGACAGGCCCGGTTCGAGCTGGAGCTGCGGGGTCGGATGGGCGTCGCGCTGTGAGCGCAGTGCCGTGAGTGCAGTCGTGAGCCCGGAGGACGTCATGGAAATGAACAGGAAGACGTACTGGCGCCGTTGGATGTTGGCCATTGGCGCTGCCGCAGCTCTCGCAGGAGGCGCCGCCTATGCGATGCAGAAGGAGTGCTGGAGCTGCTCGCCCTGCGGGAGCGCGCCCGATGGGGGCTACATCATGTGTTGCGAGGTCAACGCGTGTTGAGTGAAGCGATGGGGTCATGAAGATTGGTGCGGAACCGTGGCACGCCTCCCTCGGATAATCCGGGGGATGTGTCCCAAAGGCCCATCGCACCGTGAATGGAACGCCACCTCACGGAGGGGATGACATGAGAGGCGCAGCACATGCGTGAGCGGACACGGCCGAAGCGTTTCGCGCTCGCGTTCGCTTTCGGAGGCATGGCGGTTTTCCTCTGGCAGCTCGCCACCGCTTCTCCCGGCCCCTGGGAGCCCCCCGACGGCCCCCTCGTCCTCCCCCGCCAGCCCGCCCGGCCTCGAGCCCTCCTCAATGGAGCCTCCGTGCTCGATGCCAGCTTCGCCGCCTCGTCCGCCTCGCGGCTGGTGAAGGCCGTGCCCTCGTGGATGCAGTCCCGCCCCTTATATGGCGAGCCGGCCGCTCCTCCCGAGGTGCCTTCTTCCCTGCCACTCCCTTCCACCGCCGTGCTGCCCCTGTCCTCGCAGGAGCTCGCCCCGGACGGGCTGCCGGTCTCGGCGATGCGCTGCACGCGGACGGGCGAGGGGCTCGACTGTGGAAGCTGCCGCACCGATGGGGACTGTCCCGCCGGGCAGGGGTGCGTGGCCAACCGCGAGACGCGCCGCTTCGAGTGCATGGCCTCCGAGTGCGAGGTGGATGCGCACTGCTTCCCCGGCACCGTGTGCCGCTCCCTCACCACCGGCGCCACCGGCACCGTCGTCCGCCGCTGTGCCCCCGAGGGGGTGCGCGGAGAGGGCGAGTCCTGTGACGCGCTGCCCGTCTCGCCCGCCAGCTCCTGCCGCGAGGGCCTGCGCTGCGTCAACCAGGTGTGCTCCGTGCCGTGCTCGCTCGACGGCAGCATGCGCTGTGGCCCGGGTTTCGTCTGCACCGACAGCTTGGAGGGCCCGGGGTGCTTCCCGGACTGTCAGCGGCTCGGCTGCCCGGACGGGCAGGAGTGCAGCCGCGTCCGGGAGGACGAGTACCAATGTCTCGAGGCCTCCCAGGGGGATTGCCGCGTCACCCCGTGCCCCGAGGGCGAGCGCTGCAACATGCGCATGTCCCGGGGCCGGGCCGTCTTCTGGTGCGCCCAGGTCTGCAACCCCATGTTTCCCGACTCGTGCTCCGCCGGGAACGTCTGCGGCATGGGCAGCGCCACCGAGAGCACCTGCTTCCGCCAGTGCGACCCCGTGGACCCCGAGGCCTGCGGCCCCGGGTGGTCCTGCTCTACCGTCACCGAGGACATGTCTGTCTTTGGGTGTACCCCGGCGTTGGGACGGTAGGGTGCAAGCGAGGGCTCCGCTCAGCGCTGGAAGTAGCCATCCGAGAGGGTCCTCATGAAGGCGACGATGGCGGCCTCCTCCTGGGGCGAGAGGCCCAGGTTGCCCAGTTCCTTGGTGTTGAGGTTCATCCCCACCTCCGGCGGTGGCCAGCAGTCCTCTCCGGGCGTGCCGGGGAACCCGGGCAGGCACACCGGCAGCACGTCGCGCGTGTTGTAGAAGTGCACGATGGACTCGAGGCTCTTGAAGTAGCCGTTGTGCCCGTAGGCCTTGATGAACCCGGGGTAGGGCCGCTTGTCCACGTTGCGCAGCGTGGGGACCTTCACCTTGCCCAGGTTCTCCCGCGCGAAGGGCCTCCACTCCTCGCGCGTCTGCAGGAAGGCGCCCAGCCCGTAGTCCACCCAGAAGGGCCCCTGCGGATTGAACTCGCGCTGCCAGTACCACGGGTTGAGCAGGTTCTGCGGTGTGCCCAGGTTGTCGTACGTGAAGTCGGTGAAGAGCGGCGGCTCGCCCCGGGGACCCGGCCGGCTCGGGTGGCAGTTGGCGCACTGGCCCTTGCCCTCGAAGAGCTTCAGGCCCCAGCGCTCCTGGTCCGTGAGCCTGGCCTTCCCTGCCAGCCACGCGTCGTACCGGGAGGTGAAGGCGTTGACCTCCGGCGAGTCCTCGTAGGCCGCGATGGCCAGGGCAATGGAGTCATAGGCACGCCCCACGTCCGCGCAAATGCGGGAGCCGTAGACGGAGCGGAAGAGGCCCGCGTAGGGACCCTGGCAGACCTTGGCCACCACCGAGGCCTCACTCGGATTGTTCTGCTCCACCGGGTTGAGGAAGGGGCCCTGCGCCTGGTCCGCCGCGGGGTTGCCCAGCTCCTCCCCCGTGGCGCGCCCATCCCAGAAGTTGCCGCCCACGAAGCGGGCCTTCCGGGGATGCTCGCGATGGAAGATGGGCGCCGGGGTGGCATAGGCGGACGAGGGCGGCTTGCGGTTGCCGAAGCGCCCCTGCACGGCGCCCTCGTAGACCGCGCCGGTGGCGTTGATGTGCTGCTCCGGCCCCGTCCAGCCCACGGTGGGCCCGTGACAGACGGCACAGGCCTGGCCGGGAGGCTCCGAGAGCCTGCGATCGAAGAAGAGGAGCTTGCCGAGCCGCTCCACCGCCGTCAGCCGCTCCCGCTCCGCCGGGCCCGCGGACTCCGGCGAGTCCTCGAGCGCCAGTGTGGACTCGAAGACGGCCTGCGCTTCCTCGGCTGCCGAGCGCAGGGGGGCCGGTGCGGCTTCGGTAAGCGTGTCCAGGGACTCCACTCGAGGGGAGGCGTCCGGGGCGAACTGCGGCTCACAGGCCAGCAGTCCGCCCGTGAGCAGTGGGAGAAACCATACACGTCGCATCCGCGTCACCTCGGTCAGCAGGGGCGCCTACGGTGCGACTCCTCCCGGGTGCCAACCATCGGCCCGGGGATGGGGTGCGATGTGGGTTGCTGGATGACTCAGTACCGGGACAGGTAGGCGCGGGAGCCGCCGTCGCTCGCGCCATGGTTCCAGTAGATCTGGTCCGCCGCCCCGCTGCCGTCGAGGTCGGCGAAGAAGTACTGCGTGTTGGCGGACTGGCTGTAGCCCGGGTTGTTCATCAGGGGGCCGCCCGAGAAGCCCGTGGCCGAGCCGAGGTACACCTGGATGCGGCCCTCGCGGTAGTCCGGGCGCCAGAAGATCTTGTCGGCGTGGCCGTCACCGTTGATGTCGGCGAAGGCGAGCCGCGTCTCGGGTACGCCGCTCGAGCCGCCCGTGTGCGAGGTCAGGAAGGTGAACGTGCCGTTGCCGTTCGAGGCGTAGACGCGCGTGCGCCCCGAGTCCGCCGTGGGATCCCAGAGGATCTTGTCCGCACGGCCGTCACCGGTGACGTCCGCGAAGTAGAAGTGCGCGTCGGCGTTCTGGCTGCTCCCGGCATCGGTGTTCGTGTTGGACCAGGCGAACGTCCCGTCACAGTTCGACAGGTAGATGCGCGCCCGGCCCGAGTCGAAGGTCGGATTCCAGTAGATCTTGTCCGCGCACGCGTCCCCGGTGATGTCCGCGAAATGGAACGTGGTCGCCGCGGACTCGCTCCCGCCGTTGTCGTTCGAGTTGGTCCAGCGGAACGTCCCGTCACAGTTCGACAGGTAGACCCGCGTGTGGCCCGTGTCGAAGGTCGGGTTCCAGTAGATCTTGTCCGCGCACGCGTCCCCATTCACATCCGCGAAGTAGAACGTCGTCCCGGTGGACGCGCTCCCGCCGTTGTCGTGCACGATCGCCGCCCCGAAGCTCCCGTTGCAGTTGCCGCGGAAGGCCTGGGTCGCTCCTCCCAGCAGCGTGGGGTTCCAGGAGAGTTTGTCCGCGCAGCCGTCTCCCGTCACGTCGGCGAAGTAGAGCCGCGTGCTCGCAGACGTCCCGTTGCCCTGGACATCCGTCGTCGAGCCCGCCTGGAACACCGCCGGACGGATGGTCGCCATCACCGCGAAGTGGTCCGACGGCGAGATGCCGTCGTACTCGCTCGTGTCGATGAGCGGGTCCGACGTGGTCATGTCCCCGCCACTCACGAGGATGTAGTCCAGCCGGTTGTAGTTGGTGCTCGGGCTCTTCCAGGAGCTGTTGAAGGTCGCCGTGCTCGCCGTCGTGGCTCCCGTGTGCCGCGCCGAGCGGTACAGCGCCGGTGAGCCCCCCTCGAGCATCGCGATGGAGTCGTCGTTCGCCGAGCTCGGGTTCTGCGGGTCGGAGTTGAAGTCTCCGAACACGATGACCGAGCGGCCCAGGGACTTCTGGGTGATGATGGCTCGAAGCTGTTCCGCGTTCTTCTCGCGCGCCAGGCCACAGCTCGCGCCATGCGCCGGATGCGAGTTGACCAGGAAGTACTGCCGGCCCGAGAGCTTGTCATCCAGCTTGATCCACGCCGCCGTCCGCCCCGATGCATTCGGATAACACGCGTCGGACGTGGCGTACGGATTGGTGATGCCGAAGTACCCCTGCACGTCCGTGCCCGCCGCCAGCGCGAACCGGCTCCGGCGATAGAAGATCATCTTCGGGCTTCCGTTCGGCGGCTTGTAGTAGTCGTACGCCGCCTGGAAGGCGTTGATCAGATCGTTCTGGATGGCCGCCGCCGACGCCTCCTGCACTCCGAAGATGTCCGGGTTCCTCGCCGAGATGAGCTTGATGACGTCCGGGCTCCGCTGCGTCCAGCTGTAGATGCCCGTGTCGTCCGCGTTCACCTGCCGGACGTTGTACGTCATCACCGTGAACGGCCGGTGGTCCACCGTCACCGCTGACTCGAACCCAGACGGCTCTCGCGGCTCCGGGGCGTCCAGTGTCGCGGGTCCACAACTGCTCCACAGCGTGCCCAGTGCCAGCAGGGCCGGGCCCTGGAGATTCCTGCGCAGCCAATTCGTCTCGAGCTTCATCGCTTCTCCTCGTGGGGATTGTCTCTTCCCTGAGGAGGGGATGACTGCGCTTCCATCTCAAGAAAATCGAGGAAATTGTGCGAAGTGGGTTTCGCGGGCCCATGACCCTCACCCCAGCCCTCTCCCAGAGGGAGAGGGGGCGTGACACGGGCTCAACCTGGGATTCGCGGCACCCTCACCCCGTCCCTCTCCCGGAGGGCGAGGGGATTTGGGCTCAGGGCACCACGACCCGGCGCAGGTGCGCTCCCAACCGCGTCGCGAACTCGTAGTGGATCGTCTGCGCCCAGTCCGCCAGGTTCTCCACGTGCAGGTGCTCGTCCCCGTCCTTGCCTATCAGCGTCGCCGTCAGCGGCCGCTCGTCGTGCGTCGCCCTCGTCACGTCCACGATGATGTGGTTCATCATGATCCGCCCCAGCACCGGGCACCGTCTCCCGTTCACCAGCACGTGCGCCTTCCCCGACATCAGCCGCGCGTAGCCGTCGAAGTACCCCACCGGGAGAATCGCCACCCGCGTCGCCTCGGGACACCGGTACGTGCACCCGTACCCCACGTAGCTCCCCGCCGGCAGCCACTTCACCACCTGGCTCGGACACCTCCACGACAGCACCGGCCTCAGCTCCGGCACCCGCCCCAACACCAGCCGCGCCGATAGCCTCGTCTCCGTCGACGGCCACAGCCCATACAGCGAGATGCCCACCCGCTGCGCGTCGTAACGCGCCCTCGGTAGCACCAGCGTCGCCGCGCTCGCCGCCATGTGCCGCTGCATCGGCTCCTGCACCGGCACGCTCGCCCGCAGCGCCATCAGCCCACCCTCGAAGATGTCGAGCTGCGACTCGGCGTACGTCTGCTCCGTCACGTCCTCCGTGTTCGCGAAGTGGCTCAGCACTCCCACCACCCGCAGCACGTCCGCCGCCTCGCGCAGGAAGTCCAGCTCGCCCCCCGCGATCTGCCCCGGCGTGAAGCCCTCACGCCCCAGCCCCGTGTCCACGTGCACGTGCACGTGCAGCGGCTGCTCCAGCTTCGCCCGGCGCAGCTCCTCCACCGTCTCCCTCCACGAGCCGTCCCCCACCACCACCTCCACCCCCGCCCGCGCCAGCGCCACCGCCTCCTCCGCGTCCGTGGCCCCGATGACCAGCACCTGCTTGCGCGTGAGGCCCTTCGTCTGCTCGAAGGCCCGCACCGTCAGCGCGTCCCCCGGCGTGATGAAGTACAGGACGTCCACCAGCGGGTGCACCAGCGGCAACATCTGCGTCAGACCGTGCCCGTACGCGTTGCCCTTCAGCACCGCTCCCAGCGCCCTCGGCCCTCCCGTGTCCGCCGACAGCTTGCGCAGCGTCGCCACGTTCGCCGCCAGCGCTCCCGCCGACAGCTCCAGCCTCGACGCCACCTTCCCGGCTGCCCCCGCAGTCACCTCGTGCATTCTCCGCCTGACCGTCCTTCGCGCCTCCCGGCGCACTGTGTGATTCTTCTTCTTCCAAAGCGTGCCGCATTGCACGTGCCATCCGAGCGGGCAGGCATGGGAGCGTCCGATGCTCAGCGTGGGGGGAGTCTCCTGGGGCCTCGCTCCGTCCGTGCCCATCCTCTCTGCCAGGAGGTCTCCCCATGAGCATCTGGCAGAAGCTGTCGTCGCGGTTCCGCGGGCATTCCGAGGAAGAGGCACCTCGTCCCGGTCCCGAGTCCCCCGGCATGACCTACGCCGACCTCGAGCGCGACAAGGACCTCAAGGAACGGCAGCTCTCCGGCGCCTTCGAGCCTCCCTTCGGCAAGGACGCCTCCGCCATCGAGCAGGACGAGTAGGGCGTACGGCGGGGAGGACGGGTACGGGCACCCTCACCCCGTCCCTCTCCCGAGGGGAGAGGGGATGGATGGCGAGTGAGGAGTCCTGTGATAGGTCGCTCGCTCGTTCCTCCTTCCTCCCTGCTCCCCATGCGCCTCCTGCTTGCACTCCTCGTCGCGATCCTCTGCGCCGTGCCTTCCATGGCCTCCGCCCAGGCTCCCGCTCCCACCGTGTTCCTCCTGCGCCCCGCTCGCGTCTTCGACGGCGTCTCCGCCAAGGCCCAGGAGGGCTGGGTCGTGCTCGTCCGCGGAGACCGCATCGCCGCCGCCGGGCCCGCCGCCCAGGTGACCGCTCCCCTCGGGACCGAGATCGTCGAGCTTCCCGGCACCACCCTCGTCCCCGGCCTCATCGAGGGGCACTCGCACCTGCTCCTCCACCCCTACAACGAGACCTCCTGGAATGATCAGGTGCTCCGCGAGCCGCTCGCCCTCCGCGTCGCCCGCGCCACCAACCACGCCCGCGATACGCTGCTCGCCGGCTTCACCACCGTGCGCGACCTCGGCACCGAGGGCGCCGCCGATGCCGACGTCGGGCTCAAGCAGGCCATCCAGCAGGGCATCATCCCCGGGCCCCGCGTCCTCGCCACCACCCGCGCCCTCGTCGCCACCGGCTCCTACGCTCCCAAGGGCTTCGCCCCCGAGTGGCATGTCCCCCAGGGCGCCGAGGAGGCCGATGGCGTCGATAACCTCATCCGCGCCGTCCGCGGCCAGATGGGCAAGGGCGCCGATTGGATCAAGGTCTACGGCGACTACCGCTGGGGCCCTCGCGGCGAGGCGCTCCCGTCCTACTCCCTCGAGGAGATGAAGCTCATCGTCCAGACCGCTCGCGATGGTGGCCGCCCCGTCGTCGTCCACGCCAGCACCCCCGAGGGCATGCGCCGCGCCGTGCTCGCCGGCGCCGAGAGCATCGAGCACGGCGATGGCGGCACCCCCGAGGTCTTCAAGCTCATGGCCGAGCGCGGCGTCTTCTTCTGCCCCACGCTCGCCGCCGGTGATGCCATCCACCAGTACGGCGGTTGGAAGAAGGGCACCGACCCCGAGCCCCCCGCCCTCCAGCAGAAGCGCGCCAGCTTCCGCGCCGCTCTCGCCGCCGGGGTCCCCATCTGCAATGGCAGCGACGTGGGTGTGTTCCCTCACGGCGACAACGCGCGCGAGCTGGAACTCCTCGTCGCCTACGGCATGACGCCCGTGCAGGTGTTGAAGGCCGCCACCTCCGTCAACGCCCGCATGCTCCACATGGAGGACCGCATCGGCCAGGTGAAGGAAGGGCTGCTCGCGGACCTCGTCGCCGTCGAGGGAGACCCCACCCGCGACATCTCCGCGCTGCGCCACGTCCGCTTCGTCATGAAGGGCGGCACCGTGTTCCGGCGGTAGTTCCTCCGATGCTAGGGTGCGCCGCCGTGCCGCGCATCTCCTTCACCTCGAGCCTCCAGCGTCATGTCCCGTGCCCTCCGGAGACGGTGGGCGGGGCCACTGTCCGCGAGGCCCTCGAGCAATACTTCGCCCGCCATCCCCAGGTGCGCGGCTACGTGCTCGATGAACAGGGCGCGCTGCGCCACCACGTCGTCGTCTTCGTCGATGGCGGCCAGCTCCGCGACCGCTCGGGCCAGCAGGAACCGCTCGGCGAGGCCGCCGACATCTACGTCATGCAGGCTCTCTCAGGGGGTTGATCTTGTCGGATCGCATCTTCGTCGCCACGCGCAAGGGTCTCTTCGAGCTCCGGCGCTCCCAGGGCCGGTGGCGCATCGCCCAGACGTCCTTCCTCGGCGACTCCGTCTCGCTGGTCGCGAAGTCCTCCGCGGAGGGCACCCTCTACGCCGCGCTCAACCTGGGCCACTTCGGCGTGAAGCTGCGCGCCTCCTCCGATGGGGGCCAGCACTGGGATGAGCTGACCGCCCCCGCCTTCCCCAAGAAGCCGGAAGGGCTCGAGGAGACGCTCCCCGATGGCAAGCCCTGGCCGTGGCGCGTCGAGCAGATCTGGGCCCTCGAGGCCGTGGACGGCACCCTCTGGTGTGGCACGGTCGGTGGAGGACTCTTCCGCTCGCGCGATCGGGGCCAGTCCTGGGAGCTGTGCCGTGGCCTCTGGGAGCACCCGCTGCGCAAGCAGTGGTTCGGGGGCGGCACGGACCTGCCGGGCATCCACTCCATCTCCCCGAATCCGACGAATCCCAACGAGCTCGTCGTGGGCGTCTCGTGCGGCGGCGCCTGGCTCACGCGCGATGGGGGCGAGCACTGGGAGGTGACCCTCGGCATGTTCGCCGCGTACATGCCTCCCGAGCTGCGCGAGAACCCCGCCATCCAGGATCCGCACAGGGTCGCGCGCTGCGCCGCGCACCCGGACCGCCTCTGGGTCCAGCACCACAACGGTGTCTTCCGCTCCGATGACGCGGGCAACCGCTGGGTTCCCATCCCCGAGAGCGCTCCGAGCGTCTTCGGGTTCGCCATCGCGGCCCACCCCTCCAACCCGGACATCGCCTGGCGCGTCCCCGCCGTGAAGGACGAGCAGCGGCTCCCCGTGGACGGCCGCGTCGTCGTCTCCCGCACCCGCGACGGCGGCAAGAGCTGGGAGGTGCTGCGCGAAGGGCTGCCCCAGGAGCACGCCTACGATCTCACCCTGCGCCACGCGCTCGACGTGGACTCGACTGGAGAGCGGCTCGCGTTCGGCAGTACCACCGGCTCGCTCTGGGTCTCCGAGAACGGCGGAGACTCGTGGATGCACCTCTCCGCGCACCTTCCCCCCATCTACGCCGTCCGCTTCGCCTGAGCACTCCTACCCGGGGGCGGAGTCGATGATCTTCTTCGCGATGGCGAAGGAGAACCCCGCCCTCGCCAGCGCGGCCAGGTCCCGCTGCCGGTTGTCCTCCCGGGTCTTCAGGTTGGTCCGGAAGGGGCCCAGCCGCTTCTTCCGCGCCCAGATCTTCGCCGCCTCCTCCTCGGACAGCTCCGCGGTCGCGTCCGCCAGCTTCTTCGCGACCACCTCCGCCGAGACGCCCTTCATCCGCAGCTTCTGGGCGATGACCCGCGCGCTCCGGCCCGAGCTGCGCAGCGAGTGCGCCTTCATCCCCGCGTACGCCTCGTCGTTGATGAGCCCGCTGCGCGTGAGCTTCGCGACGAGCTCGTCCACCCAGCCGATCGCTTCCGTCCGCTCCCCCCCGTGCGCCTTGATGGACCGGTCCACCCTGCGCATCAGCACGCGCTTGAGCTGGCTCACCGTCGCCGCGTACCGCTTCAGGTAGTGCAGCGCCGCGTTCTCCAGATAGCGCGCAGACACCTTCCGCGGCTTCTTCTGCGGCCGCGCGGCCTTCCGTCCCTGCTCTCCCTGCTGCTCGTCCATGAGAGGCTGGATGTAACACCCGGGTCCCACGTCCGGCATCGGGATGTCCGGGGGGCCGGGCTCCCGGGTGCACGGGCGGGCACTCGGGGGCTCGGGTGTTCGCACGGGTTCAACCTGTGAGGCGTGGCACCCTCACCCCGTCCCTCTCCCGGAGGGAGAGGGGAGGTTGGCTGAGGGGAGGGGAGGTTGGCTGAGGGGAGGGGAGGTTGGCTCGGCTTGGAGGGGCTGGGGGCTCAGAAGGCCTCTTCGGGCACCTCCATCAGGTCCAGCGCGCTCTGCTCCACCATGCGCGCGGTGTGCGCCAGCCCCGGCAGCACCTCGCGGCAGTACCAGCGCGCACTGGCCAGCTTGCCCACGTAGAAGCTCTTGTCGCCCGGGTTCTCCTTCATCCGCTCCAGTGCCACCGCCGCGTGCCGCACCAGCAGCCAGCCGATGAGCAGCTCCGCTAGCGCCATCAGCACCCGGTTGCCCTGAAGGCCCACGTGGTAGAGCGACTCGCCCAGCTTGCCCATCAGCGCCCCCAGCATTGCCTCCGCGTCCGAGAGCGCCTTGCCCAACGCCGCGCGCTCGGCCTCCAGCTCCTTGCCACCCTCGTCCGACTCCGCCGTCGCGCGCACCTGCGCCAGCAGCCGCTGGAGCGTCGCCCCTCCATCCCGCGCCACCTTGCGCAGCAGCAGATCCAACGCCTGGATGTGTGTGGTGCCCTCGTAGAGGGTGTCGATCTTCTGGTCCCGGATGTACTGCTCCATCGGGTAGTCCTTCAGGTAGCCCGAGCCCCCGAGGCACTGGAGCGACACCGCCAGCAGCTCGTACGCCTTCTCCGAGCAGTAGCCCTTCACCAGCGGCAGCAACAGGTCGTTGAGCGAGTCGGACTCGGCGGCCTCCGGCGCCCGGTGCCCACCCTGGAGCTCCACCTGGTCCTGGATGGAGGCGGTATAGAGGCAGAGCGCCCGCATGCCCTCGGCGTGCGCCTTCTGCGCCATCAGCATCCGCCGCACGTCCGGGTGGTGGATGATGGTGACGCGCGGAGCCTTGGCGTCGCGCGCGTTCATCAGGTCCGCGCCCTGCTTGCGCTCCTTGGTGAACTCCAGCGCGTTGAGGTACGCCGTGGACAGCGTCGCCATGGACTTCATGCCGATGGCCATGCGCGCCTGCTCGATGACGTGGAACATCTGGCGGATGCCGTCGTGCACCTCGCCCAGCAGCAGGCCGCGCGCGGGCTTGCCGTCCCCGAACGTCAGCTCGCACGTCACCGAGCCCTTCAGGCCCATCTTGTCTTCAATCTTCGTGCACACCACGCCGTTGCGCTCTCCCAGCGTGCTGTTCTCGTCCACCCAGTACTTGGGGACGATGAAGAGCGAGAGGCCCTTGGTGCCCGGGCCCGCACCCTCGGGCCGCGCCAGCACCATGTGGATGATGTTCTCCGCGTGGTCCGCCTCCGCGCTGGTGATGAAGCGCTTCACGCCCTCGAGCTCCCAGACCTCGCCCCCCACGTGCCGGGCCTTGGTGCGCCCCGCGCCCACGTCGCTGCCCGCATCCGGCTCGGTGAGCACCATCGTCCCCACCCAGCGCCGGTCGATCATCGCCGGCAGCAGGCGCTTCTTCTGGGACTCGGTGCCCAGCCGGTCGATGACGCGCGCCAGGATGCCGCCCAGCGTGAAGAAGGCCACCGCCGGGTTGGAGCCCGCCACCAGCTCGTAGGCCGCCCAGCCCAGCGACGGCGGTGCTCCCATGCCCCCCAGCTGCACCGGCAGCTCCAACTGGTGCATCCCCGCGTCGTAGTAGGCCCCCAGCGACCGCTGGAGCCCCGGCGGCAGCTTCACCGTCCCGTTCTCCAGCTTCGGTGGGTTGTGCTCGGGCTCGGAGAAGCTCGGCGCCAGCTCCTTCAGGCACACCTCGGCGAACGTCTCCAGCGTCTGCCGCGCCGCCGTCTCGTCGAAGTCCCCGAAGGGCGCCTTGCCCAGCGAGCTCCTCCCGATGTCCAGGAACTCGAAGAGGTTGAAGTTCAGGTCACGCAGGTTGGGCTTGTAGTGGTTGGGCGCGGACGACATCTCGGCCTCCGGCTGGAACGGGTTGTGCGGGTAGAGGTCCGAGGCTACCCCGTGTGACGGGCCCGGGCCGCCAGGTTTTTGAGGGGGGGTCGCAACCCGGGCCCTCTCGCTGCGACAATAGAGGACGAAGCACCCCCGGTGCGTCCAGCGAGGACCTTCCATGAGCATCCGACGGATTGGTTTCAGCCCCTTCGTCCAGACCGCGAGCGTCATTGAGGCCCAGCGGCGCATCGAGGCGCAGAACCGCGTCGACGCCGTCGAGAAGCCCATGGGGGCCGATGACCCGGCGCTGATGACCGAGGAGCAGCAGCTGGAGGCTCTCAATGCGAAGCACCGCGCCGAGCTGGAGGCCCTCGAGGCCGAGCGCGCGCAGCTGGAGCGCGAGAGCCAGGCGCTGCGGGCCCAGTTGACGCTCGCCGATGGGTACGAGACCGCCCAGCGCGAGCTGGTGGACCTCAAGGGGGGCAAGGACAGCGCGAAGGAGGCGCTCCCGAGCACGGGGGCGGACGACAAGCAGGGCGTCTCGCTCGCGCACCTGGCCCGGGCCAATGTGTACGCGTCGGTGACCCGGGCCGAGCGCGCCCAGGCCGAGCAGCTGGCCGCGCTGGAGCGGGCCGCTGCGGAGCAGACCGCCGCCTCTGGTGGGGCAGGAGGGGAGGACGACTGGATGGCGGCGGAGGTGGCCGCGCTCCAGGTGGACGGCGGGGCCGAGGTGGAGGCGGGGGAGGACAATTCCTGGATGGAGGCGGAACTGTCCGCGCTCGAGGCGCAGGCCGAGGCGCTCGGGGAGGACGAGGAGGTCTACAGCGATCCGGGGGCGGACTCGTTCTTCGCCAGCCTGGATGACGTCGAGAACCTGGAGCAGGGTGGGGACTTCGGCGACGCGGGGGACAATGCGTTCGTCGCGAGCATGGACGATATCGCCCTCCTGGTGCCCGACTCCGGGGCCGAGGCCGTGCAGCCGGGCGTCTCCGCACCCGTGGCGGCGGCGCCTTCCGTGATTGTCGCGGAGGAGGCGGCCGTGCCGGAGGTCTCCACCGGTGGGCAGGAGTCGCGGGTCATGGGGCTCCCGTTCGACGACGAGGCGTGAAGTTGTCCAACAGTTGGACAAGTTGGTGAAGAGCGCGCCCGGAGCGGGGGTATATCCGGGCCATGCGCAAGGTGGTCATCCCCCGCGCCGGTGGCTACGACCGGCTCACGCTCCAGACGCAGCCCGATCCCACTCCCGCCCCCGAGGAGGTCGTCGTCACCTCGGAGGCCATCGGCGTCAACTACGCCGACTGCGTCATCCGCATGGGGCTGTATGCCTCGGCCAAGGAGTACGTCGGCTGGCCCATCACCCCGGGCTTCGAGTTCGCCGGTACCGTCTCCGCGGTGGGCTCTGCCGTCACGGACCTCGCCGTGGGAACCCGGGTGTTCGGCGTCACGCGCTTTGGCGGCTACTCCACCCACGTCGCCGTGCCCCGCCACCAGGTGTTCCCCCTGCCCGCGCGCTTCGACATGGCCCAGGCCGCGGGCTTTCCCACCGTCTTCCTCACCGCCTACTACGCCCTCTTCGAGCTGGCCCACCCTCGCCCGGGAAACACGCTGCTCGTGCACTCGGCCGCGGGCGGCGTGGGCGGGGCCCTGCTGCAGTTGGGGCGCATCGCCGGTTGCCGCACCGTGGGTGTCGTTGGCTCCAGTCACAAGGTGGAGACCGCGCGGGCCCTCGGTGCGGACGTCGTCATCGACAAGAGCCGCGAGGACCTCTGGCGCGCCGCCGAGCAGGCCGCTCCTCGCGGCTATGACGTGGTGCTCGATGCCAATGGCGTCTCCACGCTGCGCGATAGCTACCGGCACCTCGCCCGGCCCGGCAAGCTCGTCATCTACGGCTTCCACTCCATGTTGCCGCGTGAGGGGGGCCGGCCCAACTGGGTGAAGCTCGCCGCGGACTTCCTGCGCACCCCCCGGTTCGATCCGCTCTCGCTCACCAACCAGAACGCGAGCGTCCTCGCCTTCAACCTGTCCTATCTGTTCGAGCGCCAGGACGTGCTCGAGGAGTCCATGGGCCGGTTGCTCGCGTGGGTGGACGAGGGCCGCATCACCCCACCGCCCGTCACCCGCTTCCCGCTGGAGCGCGTCGCCGAGGCCCACCGAGCGCTGGAGTCCGGCTCCACCGTGGGCAAGCTCGTGCTGGTGCCGTGAGGCGCGAGGGTTAGACCTCCGCCGTCCAGCCTTGCTTGCGTTGCTTGAGGCGCACCCGCAGGGGGGCCGGTTTCGAGGTCGCGACGTGCTCGAGCCGCTCGAGTGGGTATTCCTCCACGGGTTGCTCGTGCACCGCCATCAGCCGGAGGAGCCTCTCGGCTGTCGCTCCCATGGAGAGGGGCTTGTCCACCCGCTCCCACCGCGACACGGTCTCCTTGGCCACGCCCATCCGCCTCGACAGGTCGCTGCTCGACAGGCCCAGCCAGGTGCGCAGGAATCGGATCTCACGAGGGGTAAGGGCCGCCTCCTTTCGTGCGAGCTGCAGCGCGAGCTGGGCGTGGAGTTGCTCGACGTTCGAGTAGCTCAGCTCTTCCTCCCCACACCCGGGGCAATGGCGGACCTGGACTCCCTCGATGATGACGCCCTCCAGCCCCGCATAGGCGCGTCGCGTCTCCTGCCGGACCGTCATCTTTCCCCCGCACTGCAGGCATTTCATCGCTTCCTCCAGACCGTCACGACGACCAACTCCGTCTCGCCCCGGAAGGCCACCACCACCCAGATGGTGTTGGTGTGGACCCGGTACCTCCAGGTGCCCTTCTCGTTCTCCGCGGGCTCGGTGATGTGTCCGCCGCGCAGCACGTTCGTCACGTCGACCTCGGTGAGGTCGTCCTTCTCCATCTCCTCGCGCGAATGGCGGGTGTAGGTGAGCTGGCCGCTCCTCAAGAGGAGTGAGATGCGCTTGCGCGCGGCATTGGCATCCAATGACTTGGATGGATCCGGAATTGATCTCACGTCAATATAGCCTCTGTCTCCAAGCCGCAACACCGCGTCATGTGTCGCGCTGGATACCTGCCGGGGGTCTTCCGGCGAGGGAGGCTGTCTTCATCGGGCGATGGGCAGCTCCTGGCCGGCACACGCTCCCTTGCAGCCCTGATGCCCAGGCAGGACCGGGGAGAGGCGACCGAAGAGGGTCTCGCTCCGTGGACGGGAATCCTTCCCGGGCTACCGGTTCGTCCGGCCCCGCTGCTTCATCGTCTCGTCCACCCGGCGGCCCAACTCCGCGATGCTCTGCGTGAAGCCGATCGCCGTCACCGTCCCCGGGAAGCCGTTCTCCTCGTCCGAGAAGTCCGCCGTCCCCGCCAACCCCTCGTCGTAGTAGCGGTAGCCCAGGTTCGACAGGAACGCGATGACGTAGTGCCTCGGCTCCTTGCCCGGCAGCGCCCGCACGATTCCCGCGTCGCTCCCGTAGTTCTCCGTCTGCCCCGTCTTGTGCAGGAACTCCACCTCCGCCGCCGCGTTGCACGGCCGCGTGTCCCGCTTGAACGCCGTCTCCCCCACCGTCGCCGTCCCGTCCTTCGCCAGCCACCTCGCCGGCACCGCCGTGGGGATTCCTGGCCTCGCGTTCGCGTCTCCGCACACCAGCGTCGAGCTCAAGCCCTCCGCGTACCCCTGGTCCCCCAACAGCTTCTTCAGGAAGTTCCTCGCCGGCTCCGACAGCTCCCCCGCCGTCACCGCTCGCCCCTCCCTCGTCCTCCACAGCACCCCCGGCCCTCCGTTGATGAGCAGGAACAGCCTCGCCGTATCCAGCGCCGTCATGTGGATGCTCCCCGGCTGCCAGTTCCTCCCCGTCACCGGTGAGGTCCCGTTCACCTGCAGCGTTCCCAGCCCGAGCGCCGCGTACTCCGCGTTCAGCCCCTCCATCGCCCCCCGCTCGTGCAGCAGCTTCACCAGCGCCTCCGTCGCGCCGTTGTCCGACTCGACGATCATCGGCTCCAGCCAGCCCCGCAGCGGGCGCTCGCCCTTGTCCACCGTGTCCCGGAGGAACCGGTACGGCGTGTCCAGCGTCAGCTCGCCCCGGTCCACGAGCTTCATCACCCCGTACGCGATGAGGATCTTGAACAGCGACGCGGGGTAGGGCGCCATGAAGCGCAGCGGCGCCTTCTCGCGTCCGGGCACCAGGTCGTCCGCCGCCGGTGCGTCCGCCCAGCCCTTCTGCCCGTCCCAGCGCTCCAGGTCCCACCGCGTGAAGCGCACCGCCTGCGTTCCCAGTGTCCGTGCGTCGATGGGGACCACCTGCCCGCGCGGGTAGTCCCTCGATACCAGCACATCCGCCACCGCCACCGGCCGCCCCTCCGCGTCCAACTCGATGACCGCGACGTCCACGTTCGGCATGTGCGCGATGCGCTCGCCCTTGTGTCTCCAGTCGCGCACCTGGTCGAAGCCCACCTCGCGCACCGCGTTCAGCAGCTGGGTCTCCAGGGCCCGCGAGCGCCTGGGGGAGAGGCCCGGCTGGGAATGGGGGCTGGCCACGGCGGCCGTGCACAGCAACAGGGTGAGGTAGAGCGGGGTGGGGCGCATTGGGGTTCCAGGTGGGGCGACGGTAGTCGTGGGGTGGGTTCGCGGCCAGCGGACCCGGCGCCGGGGACTTTCGGTTTTCGTCCCGGTAGGCTCCGGTCTACCCTCACCCCGTCCCTCTCCCAGAGGGAGAGGGCTCAACCCGGGAACCGATATACCCTCACCCCGTCCCTCTCCCGGAGGGAGAGGGGTGTTGTTGGAGTGACTCGTGCCCATCGTCCACGACTGGCTTGCCCGCAGGGCCTCGCTCGCCCCCGAGCGCACCGCCCTCATCGACTCCCTCCGCGGTGACCGCCGCATCTCCTGGCGCGAGTGGAATGCCTCCGCCAACCGCACCGCCCGCCTCCTCCATGACGTCCTCGGTGTCCGCCGCGGCGACCGCGTCGCCGTGCTCGCCATGAACTGCACCGAGTTCCTCGACCTGCTCTTCGCCTGCGGCAAGCTCGGCGCCATCCTCCAGCCCCTCAACTGGCGCCTCAGCTCCCCCGAGCTCGCCTCCCTCCTCTCCGACGCCGAGCCCGTCGTCCTCGTCCACGGCCCCGACTTCCAGTCCCAGGTCGAGGCCGTCCGTCCGCAGGCCCGCAGCGTCCGCCACTTCGTCCACCTGGAGGAGTCCTCCGCCCGCAAGCCCCAGGACATCCCCTTCAGCCACCGGGAGTCCCTCGCGGACTCCGCGCTCCCCCCCGTGGACGTGGAGCCCGAGGACCCGTGGGTGCTCTGCTACACCGGCGGCAGCACCGGCATCCCCAAGGCCGCCATCCTCACCCACCGCTCCATCACCGCCAACGCCGCCAACACCGTCGTCAGCTGGGGCCTCACCGCCGACGACACCGCGCTTCTCAACGCGCCCCTCTTCCACACCGGCGGCCTCAACGTCTTCACCACTCCGCTCGTCTACGTGGGCGGCACCACCGTCGTCGCCCGCGCCTTCGCCATCGACCAGGTCTTCGACCTCGTCCACCGCGGCGCCATCAGCCTCTTCTTCGGCGTGCCCACCATGTTCATCGAGATGCAGCGCCACCCGCGCTTCGACTCGGTGGACTTCTCCCGCCTCAAGCTGCTCGTCAGCGGCGGCGCCCCCTGCCCCCAGCCCGTCTTCGAGCGCTTCTTCGCTCGCGGCATCGACTTCAAGACCGGTTATGGCCTCACCGAGGCCGGGCCCAACAACTTCTGGCTCCCCTCCGGTGATGTCCGCCGCAAGCCCGGCGCCGTCGGCGTCCCCCTGTTTCATGTCGAGGCCCGGCTCGACGGCGATGGCGAGGAGGGCGAGCTGCTCCTGCGCGGGCCCCACCTGTGCGCCGGTTACTGGCGCCGCCCCGAGGAGACCGCCAAGACCTTCGCCGGCGGATGGTTGCACACCGGAGATCTCGCCCGGCGTGACGCCGAGGGGTGTTTCTCCATCGTTGGCCGCAGCAAGGACCTCATCATCTCCGGCGGAGAGAACATCTACCCCTCCGAGGTGGAGAACGTGCTCGCCGCGCATCCGCAAGTCGCCGAGGTTTGTGTGATTGGCGTGCCCGACCCCAAGTGGGGCGAGGTGCCTCGTGCGCTCGTGGTGGCCCGCCCCGGCGCCGACCTCACCGAGGCCCAGGTGCTCGAGTTCTGTCAGGGGCGGCTCGCTCGTTATAAGCAGCCTCGGTCGGTGCGGTTCTTGGACGCGTTGCAGCGCACCAGCGCTGGCAAGGTGGACCGGCGCTCACTCACCGCGAGTCACGGCACTCCAGGGTGATGCTGTAGTCCCTCACCCCAGCCCTCTCCCAGAGGGAGAGGGGGCCTTGCACGGGCTCAACCCGGGGGGCGTGGCACCCTCACCCCGTCCCTCTCCCGGGGGGCGAGGGGAGTTGTCCGGAGGGAGAGGGGAGGGTGGGCTCGGGTTTCTCTTTCTGCGATGGCCGCTCCACCTGGAAGCGCGTCACCATCTCCCTCAGCTGGCGCGCCCTCGCCTCCAGGTCCTCCACCGCCTTTGTTATCTGCTCCACGTCCATCGCTGACTCCACCGCCTGGTTCGATAGCGCGTGGATCCGCAACGTGAGCGCCTCGCCCGTCTCCGCCTGCGATGCGTGCGCCCTCGCCGTGTCCTTCACCCTCCGCTGGATCTCCTCCGCCCCCGCGACGATCCGCTCCAGCGCCTTCCCCGTCTCCCCCGACAGCGCCAGCCCCTCGCTCACCTTCAGCCGCCCCTGCTTCATCGCCGACGCCGCCGCTTCCGTCTCCGTCTGGCTCTCCTTCATCAGCGCGCCAATCCGCTCCGCCGCCGTCCTCGCCCGCTCCGCCAGGTTGCGCACCTCCTGCGCCACCACCGCGAACCCCTTCCCGTTCTCCCCCGCCCTCATCGCCTCGATGGCCGTGTTCACCGCCAGCACCCGCGTCTGATCCGCCACGTCGGAGATCAGCTCCACCGCCCGCTCCACCTCCGCGCTCCACTCCGTCAGCCGCTCCACCATCCGCGCCGAGCGCTCCACCACCTGCGCTATCTCCTTCATCTTCTCCCCCGTCCCCCTCACCACCGCCCCGCCCTCGCGCGCCGCCTGCTCGTTCGCCTCCGCCGTCCGCGCCGTCAGCTCCGCCTGGCTCGCCCCCATCGCCAGCTCCTGCGTCATCCCCATCACCGCGTCCGTCATGCTCCGCAGCGACCTCGACTGCTCCTGCGCCGCCTTCCTCAGCCCGTTCGCCGAGCGGTGGATGTGCCGCGCGTCCGTCTCCGTCGCCTTCGACACCTCCCCCATCTCCCCCAGCATCCGCTGCACGTCCCCCACCATCGCGTTGAAGGCCCGCCCCAGGTCCCCCACCTCGTCGTGCGAGGGCGCCACCACCTTCACCCTCAAGTCCCCCCGCGCCACCCGCCCCGCCGCGTCCACCA
This sequence comes from Archangium gephyra, assembly GCF_042230915.1. GTDB lineage: Bacteria > Myxococcota > Myxococcia > Myxococcales > Myxococcaceae > Archangium > Archangium gephyra_B. The sequence continues at coordinate 492,155 of NZ_CP102578.1, forward strand.
GCGAGTGCATCGGCCTCAGCACCCTCCGCGAGAAGTACACCCCCGCCAGCAACGCCAGCCCCACCCCCGACAGCAGCGCCACCCACAGCCGCCGCTGCACCGCCGCTACCTCCTGCTCGATGTCCTCCACGTACACGCCCGTCCCCAGTACCCAGCCCCACGGCGCGAACAGCTTCACGTAGGACACCTTGGGAATGGGCTGCGGGTCTCTCGGACGCGTCGCCAGGTACTCCACCGCGCCCTCTCCCTCCTGGCGCGCCAGCTCCACGATGTCCACGAACACCCGCTTGCCCGCCACGTCCTGGTACCCCTTCATGTCCTCGCCGATCCGCCCCGGCAGGAAGGGGTGCATCACCAGCCGCGTCTCCAGGTCGTTGATCCAGTAGTACTCGGCCTTCGCGTAGCGCAGGCCCTCGAGCATCGCCGCCGCCTTGCGCTGCGCCTCGCGCGGTGTCAGCTCGCCCGCACGCACCCGCGCCTCGTACGCCTCGAGGATGCCGTGGCCCGTCTCCACCAGCTGCCGCACCGAGCGGATCCGGTCGTCGCGCAGCTGCTGCCGGATGGCCGGCAACACGTACAGCTGCTGCAACAGCAATAGCGGCAGCACGGCGATCAGGAGCGCCACGTAGAACTTCGTCAGCAGGCTGCGCCTTCGTCCAAGCCCGAACGCCATCCCACCCAGCCTAGGGCAAACCGGCCGGAATGTTCAGGAGCCCACGGCCCGCTTCCCCGGACCTCGGGGGCTCAGCACCGCGGCAGGTTCGCGTCCGGCGGGCAGTTCCACTCCGCGTGGCAGCACTCGCCTCCCTCGCGGCCACAGGGCAGCTGGCACGTCTCCACCCAGTCACAGGGGTGGTGGCTCTCCATGCCCGCCGACTGGGGCGCCGGCTCCTCCGGCTTCACGGCCCCGCAGTCCCTCGCGCCCGGCTCGCACGCCGCTCCCGGCCTCGCCGGCTCCGTGGACAGCGACCCCACCATCGCCACCGGCGCTCCCAGCAGCATGCCCGCCACGGTCACCAGACCAACCATCGTCGCCTTCACGACCACACCCCCGTGCTGATCGCGTGACTCGTCCCACCACCCCCAACCCCGGGGCCTCGCCCTGGGACGGTGCGTCACGAACACTCTCTGCATGTCGACGTCGGCCCGCGCCACGGAAACTCATCGCCGACAGGGCGCCCCTGGCGTCGCGGCCACGCCCTTTATCTGCCCATGGCGCGCCGCGCTGCGAAGGGCGGTGAACGGGGAATTCGCGACCTCGTCACCCAATGGGCGGAACGGATGTTCGGCCTTCGGCACTCGCTCGCCCGCCTGGGTGGGACGGTGAGGGCGCGGGTGTTGCCCTGGGGACGGCGTGGGGGCATGGGGGGTACACCGGCCCGGATACCCTCACCCCGTCCCTCTCCCGGGGGGAGAGGGGATGGTGCGGAGTGGGGGAGATAGGTGCGCAGGGGGGCTACGGCTCCGACTGCTACGGCTACAGCTCCGAGAGCAGGCGGCTCAGGTCGTCCGGCTTCACCGGCTTCACCAGGTGCAGGTCGAATCCCGCCTCCCTCGCCCGGCTGTGAGCCTCCGTCCCGTCATAGCCCGTGAGCGCCACCAGCCGGATGCCTCGGCCAATCTTCGCCCTCAGCTCCTCCGCCACCCGGTAGCCGTCCAGCCCCGGCAGACCGATGTCCACCAGCGCCACCTCCGGCGCCCCCTGCACCGCCAGCTCCAACCCCCTCAACCCGTCCGCCGCCACCTCCACCCGGTGGCCCCACGTCTCCAGCAACTCCTGCAGCGCCTGCCTCGCGTCCGCGTTGTCCTCCACCAGCAGGATGTGCCGCCGCCGCTTCACCAGCTCCGGCAGCACCACCTCCTGCTCCGCGTCCGCCACCTGCGCCACCAGCGGCAGCCACACCACGAACTCGCTGCCCCGGCCCGGGCCCTCGCTGTGCGCCTCCACCCGGCCCCCGTGCATCTCCACCAGGTTGTGCACCAGCGTCAGCCCGATTCCCAGGCCTCCTCGCGTGCGCTCCAGTGACTCGTCCGCCTGCGAGAAGAGCTCGAACACCGACGGCAATACCTCCGCCCGGATGCCGATGCCCGTGTCCTTCACCCGCACCCGCGCGCTCGCGCTCCCGTCTTCCGACAAGAGGCGCTCCGCCGTCACCGTGATGGTTCCACCCTCGTTGGTGTACTTCTGCGCGTTGTCCAGCAGGTTGGTGAAGACCTGCACCAGCCGCGTCGTGTCCGCCTCCATCCACAGCGGCACCGGCGGCAGGCTCGACTCCAGCTTCAGCTGCTTGCTCTCCGCCTGCGGGCGGAACACCGTGAGCACCTGCTCCAGCACGCCCCGCAGGTCCACCCGCGCCTGGCGCAGCTCCACCTTGCCCCGCGTCAGCCGGCTCACGTCCAGCAGGTCATCCACCAGCCGCGCCAGGTGGTTCGTCTGGCGCTGGATGATGGACACCATCCTCCCGTCCTTCGCGTCCACCGTCGCCCGGCGCTCGAGGATGCCCACCGCCGTGGTGATGGCCGCCAGGGGGTTGCGCAGCTCGTGCGCCAGCATGGCCAGGAACAGATCCTTGCGCCGGTCCGCCTCAGTCAGGTGCTCCGCGCGCCGCCGCAGATCCTGCTCCGCGCGCCGCATGCGCAAAAGCGAGCGCACCGTGGCGATCAGCTCCTCGCCCTCGAAGGGCTCGGTGAGGTAGGCGTCCGCGCCGCCCTCCAGCCCGCGCACCTTCTTGTCCGGCGTGACGAAGGTGGCCGAGGTGTGCATCACCGCGATGGAGGAGGTGTGCGGCTGGGCCCTCAGCCGCTGGCACACCTCGTAGCCGCTGATGTCCGGCAGCTTCACGTCCAGCACCACCACGTCCGGCCGCTCCTGGGCCGCTACCTGCAGCGCCTCCTCACCGGTGGCCGCCTCCAGCACCCGGTAGCCCGCCAGCCGCAGGGTGCGGCTCGACAGGTAGCGCGTCGCCTCGTCGTCGTTGACGTTGAGAATCGTCGCGGAAAAAGTCAGCTCAGCCACGGCGGCCTCCCTCGCCCTTGCCGGTGCCCAGCCCCGTCTTGTGCAGCGCGTCCCGGATGCGCGTGATGGCGACCTCGCGGCTCAGCGTCTGCTTGGCCAGGATGGTCGAGGTTCCCTTCTCCAGCCGCCGCCGCTCCTCCTCCTGCAACTGGCGCGAGGTGTGGAGGATGACGGGGATGTCGCGCGTGCGAGGATCCGCCTTCAGCTCGTCCAGCACGTCGAAGGCCGTCATGTCCGGCAGCACGAAGTCCAGGAAGATGAGGTCGGGCGTCTGCTCGCGCGCCAGCTGGATGCCCTCGGGCCCGGTGGCGGCCTCCGACAGGACGTAGGGCGTGTCCTTGAGCAGCTGCCGCAGCAGGTAGCGGTGCACGTCGTCGTCGTCGATGATGAGCAGCTTCTGCACCGGGCCGCTGCGCGCCATGGCCGCCAGCTTGCGCAGCAGCTGCTCCTCGACGACCGGCTTGAGCCAGAACTCGTCGGCGCCCAGCGCGCGTGCCTTCTGCTCCCGGTCCATCAGCGTCACCACCAGGATGGGGATGTCGCGGGTGGCCTCGTCGCTCTTGAGCTCGGAGAGGAAGCTCCAGCTCGTCTCGCCCTCCAGCATGACGTCCATCACCACCGCGGCCGGGCGCACCCGCTGCAGCGTGCGGCGCGCCTCCTCCACCGTGCGCACCGGCAGCACCTGGAAGCCCGAGCGCGACAGGTACTTCTCGTAGAGGAAGAGCGTCTGCCGGTCGTCCTCCAGCACCAGCACCGGCGCGCGGCCCGGCTCCAGGTGCTGGCTGCGCTCGGTCATGCCCACCATCTCCGCCACCTCCGGGTGCACCCGCGGCAGGGTGAAGGTGAAGGTGGAGCCCCGGCCCGGCGCGCTCTGCACCGTGAGGCTGCCGCCCAGGAACTCCGCCAGCCGCCGCGACAGCGCCAGCCCTAGGCCCGTGCCCTTCACCTGCTTCTGCAGCGGGCTCTCCACCTGGGTGAACTCCTCGAAGATGTGCGCGTGGTGCTGCGGCGCGATGCCGATGCCCGTGTCGCTCACCTGGAAGCACACCGTGTCCTCCGGCCCCAGCCCGGCCGAGACGGTGACGTGGCCCTTCTCCGTGAACTTCAGCGCGTTGGACACCAGGTTGCGCAGCACCTGGCTCACCTTGGCCTCGTCCGTCTCCAGCGTCAGGTCCGCTGGCGGCGGCTCGAAGCGCAGCTCCACCGCCGAGTCCGCCGGCACCAGCGGCCGCATCATCCCGCGCAGCGCGCCCAGGAAGTCCCCGGCGCCGAACTTCACCGGCCGCAGCGTCGCCTTGCCGGACTCCATCTTCGAGAGATCCAACAGGTCATTCACCAGCTCGAAGAGGGCCTCGCCCGAGGAGCGGATGAACTGCACCTGCTTGTGCTGCTCCGAGGTGAGCGTGCCGTTGGCGGGGTTGAGCAGCAGCCGCGCCAGGCCGAGGATGGAGTGCAGCGGGGTGCGGAACTCGTGGCTCACGTTGGCCACCACGCGGCTCTTGATCTCCGCGGCCCGCACCAGGCTCTCCGTCTTCTCGTCCAGCTCGGCGTGCAGGGTGCGCACGCCGCGGTTGCTCTCCTCCAGCTCGCGGTTGATGCGGGTCAGCTCGTCCGCGCGCCGCTTGAGCTCGCGCTGCTGGCGCTCCGTCTCGCGGTGCAGGCCCGCCAGCTCGCTCATCGTCTCGCTCACCTGCGAGAGCGAGGCGGCGTAGTCCTCCGGCACCAGGCTGCCCACCAGCGCCGCGCCCCCCTCGTGCGGCGCGCCCCGGAAGGCGAAGGTGCGCGGCATGCCCCCCACGCACAGGATGATCTCCCAGCGCTCCACCCGCTCGTCACGGGCCAGGGTGACGAGCCGGTCCACCTTGTCCTCGGTGCCCTGCGCCGCCAGCGAGCGCAGCGCCTGACCGGTCACGGCCTCCAGCAGCCGCCCCGCCCGGTCATCCAACCAGGTGAGGGTGCCGGACGCATCGCACACCAGCGCCACCTCGCGGCTCAGGAAGTGCCACAAGGGCGCGGGGACGGGCGTCGTCATGACTGCTCCTTTTCCAGGGCCGTCAGCCCCGTCGCCACCGTCACCCGGGGCACCTCGGAGACGGTGACATCCCGGGCCAGCGCCGCCTCCAGCGCCTCCAACAGCCCGCGGTAGCTGCAGCGCAAATCCCTGTGGGGCCAGAAGCCCGCGTACCAGCGCACGTGCTCCACGAAGAGCCCCGGCCGCTGCGCGCCCAGCGCGTCCATCAGGTAGGACAGCTGCAACAGCATCTCGTCCCCCAGGCGGATCTCCTGCCCCCGGGTGAGCGGCCCCTCGCGCGCCGACAGCTCGGCGAGCGCCTGCGGCACCAGCTGGGGCAGGGCCTGGTGCACGGCGCGCGCGGCGCCCTCGGGCCACTCCAGCGCCAACTCGGCCGCGCGCACGTACTCCAGCGCCTCGGGCGGCTGCGTCAGCCCCTCGCGCACCAGCGCGGCCTGCAACCCCTGGAAGTGCGCGGCGATGTGGCGCGAGCTCATGCCGCGCGGCACCAGCAGCCCCTGCAGCCAGCGCGCGTAGCGCTCCATCACCCCGGCGTCCTTCGCCTCCAGGGCCTGCACCAGGTAGCGCACGTGGAAGACGGCGTCCTCGCTCCCGAAGCGCCGCGCCCGCTCCTCACCGTAGCGGGCGAACCAGAAGGGGTCCTCGTAGAGCTCCGAGACGGACGCCTCGGCCAGCCGCTGCATGCGGCGCTCCACCTCACGGGCCAACGACTGCATGCTAGACCTCGAACATCCTGCAGGCCGCGGCCACCAGCTCGCGCGCGTCCTTGCCGAAGAAGGGCACTCCCAATTCCGCCTCCACCCCGGGAACCCAGGTGAAGGCCAGCCCCCCTACGGCCATCGGTAGCGTGGGTACCACCTCACGCACCGCCGCCACCGCCTTGCGCAACGCGGGCAGGTGGTATGTCATGGTGACGGAGAACGCCAGCAAATCGGGTTTCGACTCGAGCACCTCGCGCACCAGGTGCTCGGTGGGAACGTTGGCTCCCAGAAAGCGCACGTCGAAGCCCGCCATCTCCAGGAAGTCGCTGGCCATGCGGGCGCCCAGCTCGTGCTGCTCGCCCTCCACGCACGTCACCATCACCAGGCGGCCGTTGGGCGGATCCCTCTGCAGGTGGCGGTAGAGGTGGGAGAGGGCCAGCTGGGAGATGGCGGTGGCCATGTGCTCCTGGGCCACGGAGATCTCGTTCTCCTGCCACTTCCGGCCGATCTCCCACTGAGCCTTCTGGATGATGTCCAGGTGCAAGGTGGGCAGGGGGATGCCCCGGAGGATTCCCTCGTCCACGAGCAGGCGCAGGGCCTCCCGGCGGTTTCCCGCGAGCTGGGCAGAGAGGTAGGACTCGCGGATCGCGTCGATGGTGTCGGTGGTCACTGGTGGAGATCGCGATGGGGGGGGAAGTGGGGGGGGGACGGTACCTCGGGTCTGTTCACGCCTAGAAGCACGGGCTGCTCGATTTCCCAGACAGTCAACACCGGCGCGATCTTCGGGTCGGCCCGGAGACGCCGCGTGCCTGCTCGAAAGTTGGAGGAGCAAGGTCACGGGTGCGTCACCCGGAAGAAAAGCGCGGGGAATAGGGGAGGTAACAGCCGGAGGCGGGCGCGGTGTTCCCTTCCCTGGCAGGAGGCCGCATGCGTTCCCCGACCCGCACCCCCGACTGGCTTCTCGAGAGGATCGCCCTGGGAGAGCTCCCCCCCGAGGAGCTTGCCCGTGCCCGGGCCCGCCTCCTGGAGGAGCCGGACGGCGCCGCCCGGCTCGCCGCGCTCGAGGCGGACAGCGCCGCCACCCTGGCCCGGCACCCGCCCCACGTGCTTGCCCGCCAGGTGGCCACCCAGGCCCGCCTCGTCCAGGCCCGGCGGGAGCGTCCGGCCCGCCGCTTTCCCCTGGCCGCCGCCCTCGTGCCGGCGATCACGGCCGCGGCGCTCGTCGTCCTCGTGCGGCCCCCGGGGTCCGCCCCGCCCGGCCCGGAGGTGGAGGAGACGCGGGTGAAGGGCCTGGCGCCGCGGATCACCGTGCACCGCCAGCGCGCCGGGGCGGCCGAGGCGCTCGCGGACGGGGCGCTCGCGGCTCCCGGGGACGTGGTGCAGCTGGCCTACGTGGCCGCGGGCCGGGCCCATGGCGTCATCGTCTCGGTGGACGGGCGCGGCACCGTCACCCTGCACGCTCCCGAGTCCGGCACCGGCTCGGTGCCCCTGGCCCCCGCGGGCACCCACGCGCTGCCCGGCGCCTACGCCCTGGACGACGCCCCCGGCTTCGAGCGCTTCTTCCTCGTCACCGCCGAGGCCCCCTTCGCCCTAGAGGAGGTGCTCGCCGCCGCCCGCTCGCTCGCCGGGCACGCGGAGGCCCGTACCTCGCCGTTGCCCCTGCCTTCGCGGTACATGCAGGCCTCCTTCACGCTGGAGAAGTCCTCGCCATGAGTGCTTCGAGAGTCCTCGCCCTGCTGGGCCTGCTGCTGGCCGCGCCCGCGCTCGCGGAGCCGGCCCCGGTGCGGCGGCTGGCGCTGCTGGTGGGCGTCAACGACGGCGGGGCCGGACGCGTGCGCCTGCGCTATGCCGTGTCCGACGCGCGCTCCTTCGACAAGGTGCTGGGGGAGCTGGGCGGGGTGGCCGCCGCGGACCGGCGCGTGCTGGTGGACGTGGGGCGCGCGGGGCTCTTGGAGGCGCTCGGGGAGCTGCGTGCGCGCACCGAGGCGGCCCGGGGCTCCGGGGCCTCGCGCGTGGAGGTGCTCGTCTACTACTCGGGCCACTCGGACGAGGAGGGCCTGCTGCTCAAGGGCGAGCGTCTGGGTTATGGCGAGCTGCGCCGCGCCCTGGATTCGCTGCCCGCGGACGTGCGCATCGCCGTGCTGGACAGCTGCGCCTCGGGGGCTTTCGCCCGTGCCAAGGGCGGCACCCGCAGGCCCGCCTTCCTCGTGGACTCGGGCAACAAGGTGAAGGGCCACGCCATCCTCACCTCCTCCAGCGAGGACGAGGTGTCCCAGGAGTCCGATCGGCTGGGCGCTTCCTACTTCACCCACCACCTCATCTCCGGCCTGCGCGGCGCGGCGGATGCCACGCGGGACGGGCGCGTCACCCTCAACGAGGCCTACCAGTTCGCCTTCCACGAGACGCTGGCGCGCACGGAGAAGACGCGCGGCGGGGCCCAGCACCCGGCGTATGACATTGAGTTGGCGGGCTCGGGGGACTTGGTGATGACGGACCTGCGGGCCACGTCGGCGGGGCTGTACCTTGCCGAGGCGCTGGAGGGCCGGCTCTTCGTGCGCGACGAGGCGGGCACGCTGGTGGTGGAGGTGCAGAAGCTGCCGGGCCGGCCCGCGGAGCTGGGACTGGCGCCCGGGCGCTACCAGGTGCGGCGCGAGCTGGAGAGCGGCGCCTCCGAGGCGAGCTTCACGCTGGTGGAGGGTCAGCGCACCCCGCTGGCGGCCGCGAGCTTCCAGGCGATTGCCCTGGAGGCCACGGTGTCGCGCGGGGGGCCGGAGGTGGCGCCCGTGGCCGCCGAGGGGGAGCTGACGCTCGTGGATCCCGAGGTCCTGGCGCGTGCCAGCCGCTCCGAGGCCGAGGGGCTGTACCTGATGCAGAGCTACACGCGGGTGCCGGTGTCGCTGAGCCTCATTCCGCAGGTGAGCACCAACGTGTTGCGGCCGCCGAGGGGGCGGGTGGAGAACCAGCTCGCGTTCGGCGTGGTGAATGGAGGCCGGGCGGTGCGGGTGCGGGGCGCGGCGCTGTCGCTGGTGGCCAACTGGTACGAGGAGGAGGCCCACGGCCTGCTGCTATCGCCGGGCTTCAACGTGGTGAAGGGGACGGCGAGCGGGCTGATGGCGTCCGTGGGGGCGAACATCGCTGGCGGGGACCTCGAGGCGTTGCAGCTGGCGGGAGGGGTGAACGTGGCGGGCGGGGACGTGCGGGTGGGGCAGGCGGCGGTGGGGGCGAACGTGGCGGCAGGCTCGGTGTGGGGCGTGCAGTTCGCCGGGGGCGGCAACGTGACGGGCGGGAGCTTCAGCGGCCTTCAGGCGAGCGGCGGCCTCAACGTGGCGCGGGGAGACCTCGCGGGACTGCAGGGCGCGGGGGTGGGGAACGTGACGGGCGGCTCGGTGCGGGGCGTGCAGTGGGCCATGGGCTTCAACCGCGCGGGCGAGGTGATGGGCGCGCAGGCGGCGCTGCTCAACGTGGGCGGGGACGTCACGGGCGCGCAGGTGGGCCTCATCAACGTGGCCCGGGTGGTGACGGGCGTGCAGCTCGGCCTGGTGAATGTCTCCGAGGAGGTGAAGGGCGTGCCCGTGGGGCTGCTCTCCTTCGAGAAGAAGGGCCAGTTCCACGTGGAGCTGTACGGCAGCGACATCCAGCTCACCAACCTCGCGGTGAAGTTCGGCGGCAAGTACCTGTACACGGCGCTGCTGGGCGGCATCGGGCCGGATGACCGGTTGGAGCGCTTCAGCCTCGGGCTCGGGCTCGGGCTCCACCTGCCGCTGGGCGAGCGCATGTGGCTGGACGGGGACGTGGCGGGCAGCACGGTGCTGCGCGTGAGGGACCCCTTCGGCGGCAGCTCCAACGTGCTCGGCCAGGGACGGCTGATGCTCGGGGTGCAGCTCTTCGAGCGCTTCGCCTTCTTCGGCGGGCCTACCTACAACGTGTATCTCGCCGCGCGCGACGAGGAGCGCTACCGGCTCACCACGCTGCCGGCGCGGGAGCAGTGGGTGAATGAGGCCACCTCGGTGCGGTACTGGCCCGGCGTGCAGCTCGGCCTCCGGATGTGAGGACGGCGCGGCCCGCTCAATTCGCTGTGGAGCCGCGCCGTTTGAGGTAACTCTCGGCCATGGGTCTCTGCACGGTGCTCGGACTGTTGGGCGGGTTGTTCCTCGTCGGGTGGGTGGCGCTGGCCGTCTTCCTCTGGCGCAAGGAGAGGGAGGCCAGCCGCCACCACAAGGAGCAGTTGCGGCTGCTCGGCACCGAGGAGCTCCTCTCCCGCGCGCGCAACTGGGGCCCGATGAACCGTCACGCGGACCTGCCCGCGGTGGTGGAGTTCCGCTCCCTGCTCGAGCAACACCGCTACGAGGAGATGCTGCTGGGCTGGCGCGCGCTCACCTCGTCCCTGTTCGCCCTGGAAGAGCACGTCTCCACCTCCGGCCCCCAGGTCTACGACAGCGACTCCTTCCGCGTGCTGCGCGACTACGTGGAGGTTCTTCACGAGCGCCAGCAGCGCGGGGCGTAGCGGTTCGTCCGGGGACGCGTCACCCCACCTGGGCGCGCTTGCCCTCATCCCCGCCTCGGGTTGGATTGGGAGCGGGCGTCCCTTCTCCAGGAGGGGAGTCGCCGGAATGGACGCCTCGGGACGGGTGGTGCCCTGTGCGGCGCCGCTGGCCCGCTGCGTGCTTTCTCGGGCGCTGCCCACCATGCCCGGCCCTCATGACCTCTTCGCCCGCTTCACCTTTGGCCAGCCCGAGCGGGCCGCGGCCGAGCTGCGTGCCGTGCTGCCCGCGCACGTCGTCTCCCAGGTGGACTGGTCCACCCTGCGGCGCGAGTCCGGCTCCGTGGTGGATCCGGAGCTGCGGGAGACCCAGAGTGACCTGCTCTTCTCGGCGCGCCTGCGCGGTGGGCGTCCGCTGTTGCTCTATGTGCTGCTGGAGCACCAGTCCTCGGTGAACCGGTGGATGGCGCTGCGAATGCTGCGCTACGTGGTGCGCCAGCTCGAGCTCTGGCGCAAGGCGAACCCGGACAGCGAGAAGCTGCCAGTGGTGGTGCCCCTCGTCATGTACCACGGGCCGGAGGGTGCCTGGTCGGCACCCCGCCGGGTGGAAGAGCTCTTCGACCTGCCCGGAGAGGCCGAGGAGCACGAGGGATGGCGCTCTCTTGTGCCGCGCTTCGAGTACCTGCTGGATGACCTGACGGCCGAGCGGGCCGAGGCGCTGATGGCGCGTCCAGGTCCGGCCCTGGTCCGGTTGGCCTTGCTCGTGCTGCGCTACGGGCGCACAGGGGAGATGGCCGACCGTCTACCGGAGTGGACGGCTCTGTTCGCACAAGTGCATGCCGCCCCTCATGGGGACGAGGAACTGGGCCTGATTGTCCGCTACCTCTTCCAGGTTGGGGATAGGACCGTCCGCGCGGCGATGCGCGGAGTGCTACGTTCCGTCATGGAGACACACCGAGCGGAGGAGCTGATGCGGACCTATGGCGAGGAACTCATCGAGCAAGGGCGCCTGAAGGGGCTGGAGCAGGGACGGGCTCAGGGACGGGCGGAGAGTGTGCTTCAGATTCTCGCCGCGCGGGGCTGGCTCGTCAGCGAAGAGGCCCGGCAGCGCATCCTGACCTGCACGGACGTGGCCCTCCTCGAGCGTTGGTTCGCTCGAGCCCTGACGGCCGCCAGCCTCTCCGAAGTGCTGGAAGAGCTGACGCAGTAGGGGATTCAACCCCTTGTCCGTGGCACCCTCACCCCGGGGGGCTGAACGACGGGGGGACCTTCTCCCGCACCGGGCCGCTGCCTCTCGAGGCTCCGCCCGAGGCGGAACGACGAGATTGGTCACCTCGCGTACAAAATTTTGTCACCCGAGGTCTGGCCAGGCGAGCAGGCGCCAATGATTTGGGAGGGTTGAGCGAAGCCAGACAGTGGCACGTGTTCTGCTGAGGAGCCCGCCGCCCGGGCAAACCTTCCAATTCCTGTCGTACTCAAGCTCCTCACTTCATCCAGGAAGAATCATGCTCAACGAGGAACCATTGCGGAGACGCTCGAGGTCCGTCCTGAGGACTTTATTGGTGGCGTGCGTGGCCGTCTGGGCCGGTCAGGCCCGCGCCGAGGGACTGCCCGGCAAGGCGTGGGATGCGTCCAGACAGGGGGTGCTGTCGCAAAGCCTGTTCGATTCCCTGGCCGTAGCGCCGGACGGCACCCTGTGGGCCTGGGGTTCCAACAGCAACGGGCAGGTCGGTGATGGGACGACGACCCCGCGGCTCACCCCGGTGCGGGTGCCGGGCCTGACGGAGGTGGTGGCCGCCGCGGCCGGTACCGGCAACTTCTCGCTCGCGGTGAGGGAGGATGGCTCCGTGTGGAGCTGGGGCGCCAACGCCTCCGGCCAGCTGGGGGATGGGACGACGGCCCAACGGCTTGCCCCGGTGCGGGTGCCGGGCCTGACGGACGTGCGCTCCGTCGCGGCCGGTCGGTTCTTCTCCCTGGCGCTCGCACGGGACGGCTCGGTGTGGAGCTGGGGCGCCAACACCGACGGCCAGCTCGGAGATGGCACGAAGACGCCGCGGCTCACCCCGGTGCGGGTGGCGGGCCTGACGGACGTGGTCGCCATCGCGGCCAGTGGCTCGCACTCCCTGGCGGTGAAGGGGGATGGCACCGTGTGGGCCTGGGGCTTCAATGCCTTCGGCCAGCTCGGAGATGGGACGAAGACGCCGCAGCTCACCCCGGTGCGGGTGGCGGGCCTGACGGACGTGGTCGCTGTCTCGGCCGGTACCGGCAACTTCTCCCTGGCGGTGCGCGGGGATGGCACCGTGTGGGCCTGGGGGAGCAACTACACGGCCCAGCTCGGCGACGGGACGACGACCGAGCGGCTCACCCCGGTGCGGGTGCCGGGCCTGTCGGACGTGGTCGCCGTCTCGGCCGGCAACCGCAACTTCTCCCTGGCCTTGAGAGGCGATGGTTCCGTGTGGAGCTGGGGCACCAATGCCTCCGGCCAGCTCGGGGCGGGGACCACGCCCTTGCGGCGCACCCCGGGGCCGGTGATGGGGGTGGAGCATGGCGTGGCCGTGGCGGCCGGCGCCACCGGCTCGCTGATGTTGCGAAAGGATGGCACCCTCTGGGCTTGGGGCACCGACGAGAAGGGGGTGCTCGGCACCGGGACCAGCATCATGGGTCCGCACGCTCCGTCGCCCGTGTTGGGGCTCTCGAGCACGGCGGCCATTTCCGCCGGTTCGCACCACTCCCTGGCGCTGCGCGCGGACGGCACCGTGTGGGGCTGGGGCGGCAACAGCGAGGGGCAGCTCTGGGCCGGGGACGGTTCCACGATGGACCGGTACGCTCCGGTGCGCATCGAGGGCGTGACGGACATCAAGGCCGTCTTCTCCAGTGCGAGTGCGTTGCACACCCTGGCGTTGCGCGGGGATGGCACCGTCTGGGGCTGGGGCTCCAATGTCCACGGCCAGCTCGGGGTCGGCACGGGGGGCTGGTTCAACGGCCCTCCCGTGCAGGTGGTGGGCCTGACGGACGTGAAGACGCTCGCGGCGGGTGAATTCAGCTCCGTGGCGGTGCGAGGGGACGGCACCGTCTGGACCTGGGGTTTCAACATGGTGGGCTTCGACATGTACGACCCGGCCAATCAGTACCTCACTCCCGTGCAGGTGCAGGGGCTGCTGGGCGTACGGGCCGTCGCGACCAGTGGCCGCCATGCCCTGGCGTTGCGCGAGGATGGCACCGTGTGGAGCTGGGGCTCCAACCTCGACGGCCAGCTCGGGGATGGGACGGGGGAGTCCTCTCGGGCCATACCGGTGCGGGCGCTGGGCCTGACGGACGTGGTGGCCATCTCGGCCGGCATCGATCACTCCCTGGCGTTGCGCGCGGACGGCACCGTGTGGGCCTGGGGAGGCAATTCCCATGGCCAGCTCGGCAACGGGACGAAGGGCTGGGCCCGTCCCACTCCCGGGCAGGTGGAGGGCCTGACGGACGTGGTGGCCATCGCGGCGGGCTACTCCTTCTCCGTGGCGGTGCGAAGGGACGGCACCGTGTGGGCCTGGGGGGCGCGCCGCGCTGATCCGCTCACGGTGCTCGAGACCCGGCTCACCGCGGCCCCGCTGGAGGGCCTGACGGACGTGGTGGCGGTGGCGCTCGGCCGGTTCCACGGTCTGGCGCTGCGCGCGGATGGCACGACGGTGGGTTGGGGCGTGAACGCGCAGGGCCAGCTCGCCAATGGCGATTCGCCCCAGCATCTCACCCCGACCCGCACGTTGCTGCCCTGCCGCTTCACCGGGCTGCCCTCGCGCGAGCACCGCGTGTCTGGGCAGGAGCCGTGCCACGCGGCTCCCTGACGCAAGGCGGTGACGCGCCAGTCTTCCGAGGGAGGGCTGGCGCGTCTCTCACACCAGGCCGCCCGACGCGGGCGCCGCGGGCAGCACGAGCGTGACGGTGGTGCCCACGCCCTCGTCGCTGTGCAGGGTGATGCTGCCCCCGTGGTCCTCGACGACGCGGTGGCACACGGCCAGCGACAGGCCCTTTCCCGTCCACTGCTGCTTGGTGGTGAAGAAGGGGTTGAAGATGCGCTCCAGGTGCTCGCGGGCAATGCCCCGGCCCGTGTCCCGCATCTCCACCCGCACCAGCTGCGCGTCCATCACCTGCGTGGTCAGCACGAGGTTGCGCTCGGGCCTGTCCCTCATGGCGTTGAGCGCGTTGCCCAGCAGCCGGCCAAACACGTCGCCCAGCGCCTGCGTGTCGCCGAGCACCTTCACGTCGCCCGGGTGGAAGCGGCAGTCCACCTGCACTCCCACCTGGGTCAGCTCCGGGCCGCGTGACTCCAGCACCCGCTGCAGCATCCGGTGCAGGTCCAGCGGCAGCCGTCCCAGTTGCTGACGCTCGGAGAGCAGTTGCAGCTCGCGGACGATGCTGGCGATGCGCTGGGCCTGCTGGTGCACGGTGCCCAGCATCCGGCGCGAGGGGTCCTCCGGCGGCAGGTCCATCAGCATCAGTTGCACGTTGCCCAGCACCGCGGCCAGCGGGTTGTTCATCTCGTGCGCCATGCCCGCCGCCAGGTCTCCCATGGCCGCCAGGCGCTGGCTGCGCGAGAGCTGCACCTGCGTCTGCCGCAGCTCCTTCGTGCGCTCCTCCACCTGGGCCGCCAGCTGCTCGTTGAAGCCCAGCAGCTCCCGGTGGGCCTGCTCCAGCGCCTGCCCCATGTCGTTGAAGGCGCGCGCCAGGTCCCCCAGCTCGTCCCGGCGCTTGAGGGTGATGCGGTGGGCGAGGTTTCCCCGGGCCAGCTCGCGCGAGCCCTCGGCCAGCCGGGCGATGGGACGGGCCAGCGCGCGGGCCAGCACCGGCGCCAGCGCCAGCACACCCACCAGCGTCAGGCCCAGCACCCCGAAGGTGCTCCGCGACAGCGCATGCAGCGGCTCGAGCGCGGCCTCGCGCGGGCGGGCCACCACCGCCACCCAGCCCAACTCCGGCACCGGGCTGAAGGCCGCCAGCCACGCGCGCCCCTCCTCCTCGTACTCCCCCAGCCCCGTCTGCTTCGCGCCCGCCGCGCCGGGCAGCTTCCCGGAGAAGTCCTCCTGGCGGCGTTCGCGCTCCGGCGCTCCGTCCAGCAACAGCCGGCCCGCTCCATCCAGCAGGAAGATGCGCTCGTGGCCCGCGCCTCCCTCGGCCAGACGCTGCGACAGCTCCTCCAGCCCCAGCTCCGCGGCGAGCCCTCCGGCCTGCGTCCCCGAGGCGCGCGCCGCCACCACCACGGCGGGCCGGCGGCGCACGGCCGTCAGGTAGGGCGCGGAGACGGCGTACGCGCGGCCCTCGGGCACCCGCGAGAGCAGCCCCGCCGCCCGGTGCTGGAAGTCCTCCACCTCTCCGGCGGCGACGGTGGCGTGGCGGCGGAACTGCGGCTCCTGCCGCGCGAAGGCCTCGGGGTCGTCCACGAAGACGGAGGCCGTCAGCTGGCCCTGCTCATCGAAGAGCCCCACCTGGGCGATGGCGTCCCGCCGCAGGAAGACGCGGGTGAGGAACTCCTGCGCCCTCGCGGGGCCGAGCCGGTGCGGATCCTCGAGCAGCAGCGCGCCGCCCAGCTCCGTGGCCAGCGAGAGGACATGGGTGGAGGCCTGCGCGGCCTCGGCCCGTGCGGTGCGCCGGTGCTGCTCGGCCACCGCCTCCGAGAGCGCCCGCTCCGCGGCACGCCAGGCCAGCAGGCCCACCGCCAGCGTGGGCGCCGCGGCGATGGTGATGAGCAGCAGCAGCAGCCGGGAGCGGATTCTCATGGGCGCGGCCTCATTGGAGCTTGGGGCAGCTCAGCTGCAGGTTGAGGCACTGCCGGACGGTCCTCCGCGCATCCTCGGTGTCGGTGATGACGAGCTCCAGGCAGGACTGGGGCTCGCGGCCGGCCACGTCGCTCAAGGTGACGTTGGGGAGGGTGAGGGTGCCGCCGGTGAAGGGGGGCGTGGCGCTCGGGCTGATGGTGCCGAACGGGGAGAGCGCGAGCCGGACGGTGCCCGAGTAGGCGGAGACGGCGTTGTTCCAGGTGTCGACCGCCTGCAGGGTGAGCTTCCACCGCTCCGAGGCGGTGATGCAGGGGGGCACCTGCGGCTGGAAGCGGGCGACCGGGCCGGGATTCACGGAGAAGGTGCCGGACTGCTGTCCCTTGGTGGTGCCGGAGGCGACGCTCAACCGCGTGCCGGAGAGGGCCAGCAACACCGTCAGCTCCACGTCGGCCTGGCCCTGGAAGCCAGGGACGCGGGGGGGAGAGAACTGGTGCGCGAGGAGGCCCTGGGCGTCGAGCGCCAGGTCGTGCACGTCCCGGGTGGTGTTGCCGTAGGTGTCCACCGCGCGGATGCGCACCCGGAAGGGGACGCCCGCCGTCTGGGTCTCGGCCGTGTCCTCCACCACGAAGCGCTGCGTGGCGCCGGGCAGCACGGCGAAGCCTCCGGTGGTGGCGCTCAGTGCTGCCGGTGCCGTGTCGGTTCCCCCTACGAGGCGGATGCTCGTCTCCTCCACGGCGGCGGTGAGGGTCACCGGAAGGGTGATGGAGCCCGTGAAGGTGCCGCTGGTGGTGGGGCTCAGCGCGCCCTCGGGGACGCCGGAGGCGGTGAGTGTCGCGGACAGGGGTGTCTCCGCCCGGTTGCCCAAGCGATCGAGCGCCTCGAGCGTGAGCAGGAAGGGCGCGCCGGCCTGCTGGGGCCCCACCACGTTGGACACCGTCAGGCGCGCGGGGGGACCGGCCTGGACGGCGAGCTCCGGGGTGGCGCCGCGCACGTCCTGGGTGTTGGGGTCCTCGGCCACCACGGACACCGTCTGTACCCGGGAGAACTCGGCGTTGAAGGCGGCCAGGCCCACCTCCAGCTCGATGTCGCCGGGGGAGAAGCCCGGGTCGAGCGGGAAGGTGTCCAGCCGCACCGGGCCGTTGTACGGCGTGCGGTTGTTCCAGGCGTCGAGCGACGTGACGGTGAAGCGCTCGGGGACGCCGGCCTGCAGGGGGCCGGTGCCGGTGCGCTGCAGCTCGAAGCGGCGGGTGGGGCCGGGCCGCACCGCGAGGCTCACGGTGTGGGGCGAGAGCGCCCCGTACGTGTCGCGGTTGAAGCCGCTGGCCGACAGCCACACCTCCGCCGTGCCGCGCGTGTCCCTATAAAGGAGGGGCAGGCGGCCCTGGGCGCCCTGGAGCACGAGGGTGAGGTCGGGGTGGTAGGGGTCGCCCTCGTTGACGGCCAGCCCGCCCGCGGGCGAGGTGGTGCGCAGCGTGAGCTGGATGCCGGTGGCGGGCAGCGAGGCCGGGCCGCCGCTGGAGTCCAGCACGTCCACGGTGAGCGCCACGGGCTCTCCGGCCACCAGGGCCGAGGTGGGCAGCCGGGTGAAGCGCACCGCGGTGGGCGGGCCGAGCCGTCCCACGGCCACCGTCTGGGCGATGGGCGGCAGCTCCTGGCTGCTGGACTCCAGCGTGTGATAGCCGGGTGTGGAGTCCTGGTAGAGCAGATCCACCCCCGACTCTCCGGGGGCGAGCGTCACCTCCAGCTCGTGCCGGGCCTCCGCCTCCTGTCCGAGCCGGGCGAAGCGGCCCGTCTCCGAGTCACTGGTGATGTGCAGCACGCGGGCAATGGCGGTGGGCGCGGGCTGGCCCGAGGGATCTCGCAGCTCGATGCGGATGGGCTCCGTCCACTCGCCGGGGCGGGCCGAGCGCATGGAGGTGACGAAGACGAGCCGGTGCACGCCGCGGTCGATGACCTCGAAGGCGCCGGGCAGGGTGGAGGAGCGGCCCTGGGAGTCGGTGACGGTGACGTCGTGGAGCCCGGGGGGCAGGGTGGCCGGGGCGGTGGCCTCCAGCGCGTCGCGGGAGAGGAAGCGCACGGCGTAGGCGCGCTCGGGGCCGATGCGCACCTCGAAGCGGTTCTCCAGCGAGGGTGGGGCCTCCGAGCCCAGGTCCACCGCGACGTCCGGGGTGAAGGCGCCGCTGAGCAGCAGCCGCTCGGGCGAGCCGAAGGAGGTGCGCTCCGGGGACACCGCCTGGAGGCGCGGCGTGTCCGGGCGGGGGTCGCACGAGAGCCCCCAGGCCAGCAGGAGCAGGGCGAGGGGGTGCGGGCCGGTACGGGAGCGCATCCGGAGCCTCCTTTCGTCAGAGCGCGAAGCGGTAGCCGAGTGAGGTGGAGAGCCCGCCGATGGGGCCCTGGAAGGTGCCGCCCGCGGGGAGCCGGGCGAGGCCGTAGCGCCCCTGCAGCACCAGCTCTCCGGGGCCGAGCGGGTACACCAGGCCGAGCCGCACGTGTCCACCGAAGGCGGGGGAGACCTGGCGCTGCCCGCCCGGGTCCAGGCTGAGGCGCCAGTCGATGTGGACGAGGTGCGCGTCGAGCCCGGCGCCGGCGTAGGCGGACAGCGTGCCGGGGAGCGGCAGGAACCAGCGCGCGCCCGCGGACACGGTGGTGGTGAGGGCCTGGGCGTTCAAATCGAAGGGCTCGTGCGCCACGCTCTCGCCGCGCAGCGAGAAGCGTCCCCAGGCCACCTGCACGGAAGCGTTGGCGGCGAGCCGCTCGCCCAGGGCGTAGGGCCGCACGTCCGCCTCCAGCTCCAGCGAGGGCTGCACCAGCCGGCCGAGGTTGCTCTGCGCGCCGAGCCGCAGGGTGAGGCCCCGGGGCGTGCGCGAGGCGAGAGTGAGGTGTGCATCTCCCCGGGCCTCGCGCGCGGCGGCGAGCACGGTGGCCACGCCGCCCTCGCACCGCTCGGGAGGGTGGTAGCGGGTGACGAACTCCCCGCCGCCCAGCGACGCCACGCGCTCGAAGCGCCCGTGCTCGGCCTGGGTGCCCGCGGCGCGCAGGGTGATGGGCACGCCGTCCAGCGGGTTGCCGTACAGGTCCTCGACGAGCAGGTGCACCTGCGTGCTGTCCCTCCCGTCGCAGAGCACCTCGCGCTCCTCGGTGCGCACGCGCAGCCGGGCGGGCTCTCCGGGAATGAGCCGCACGGTGGTGCTGACGCTCTGGTCCTCCCACCGCACCTGGATGAGTGCCTCGCCGGTCTGGCGGACCGACTCCAGCTCGGCGGTGGCGCGGCCCTCGCGTGTCGTCACGGAGGCGGGGAGCCGGCCGAGCGTGGTGGAGAGGAGGAGCACCGTGCCGTCCGGCGCCAGCAGGCCCTTCGCGTCGCGGGCGGAGATCTTGAGGCTCACCCGGGAGAGGCCATCCGCGGGCAGCTGATGCCCGTTCTGCTCCATCCCTCCGAGCTCCAGGGTCAGGCGGGGGATGGGAAGGAACGTCGCGTCCAACGAGACCGGGGGCGTGCCGTCGATCCACGCCACGAACCGCTCCTGGCCGCCGCCGGGAGGTGCCCGGTAGCGCGCGAGGTAGGTGCCATCCCCCTGATCCTGGACGGGCCCCACCTCGCCGAGCGTGGCCTGGAGGCGCACGGGCTCTCCGGGCATCGCACGCCGCCGCTCGTCATGGACGGACACATGAACGAACGCGCCCGCGGCTCCACCTTCCAGTGCTTCGACCTCGAGGCGGAGGGTGGGCTTCACCCCGGCCCGCAGCTCCACGCGGACGCTGGAGGGCTCGCCGTTGCCGGCCTGCGCCGTGAGCAGCGCCTCGCTCGGAGTGGCCCGGGGATGGGGGACGAGCGTGCCCAGGTGGACGCCCGGGGCGACGCGCTGGGATTCAAAGGTGCCGCCCGTGCGCGAGAAGGTGGGGGCTGCCTCCAGCGGCTCGCCGTGGCTGTCGATGCCGAAAGCCCACACGCGCACGCCGTGCTCGCCGTCGGCCGCGAGGGAGGACTCCTCGGCGAGCAGCAGCACCGTGGGCCGGGAGGGCACGGGCAGCGGCATGGTCCGGGGTTGGGCGGGCTGGCCGGGCGCGGCGGCCGAGACGGTGGCCTGCGCGACGGTGGGGGTGAGGAGGACGGGCACCTCGGCCTGGCCGGTGGCGTTGGCGCGCACGGGGCCGTAGAGGGCCTCACCGATGCGGACCTCCACACGGCCCAGCGGGGGCAGCCCGGAGAGCGGCAACACCTGGCGGCGCTGCACCTCCAGCACCACGGTGGCGTGGGCTCCCGAGGACGGGGACACGGCGGCGCAGAGGATGGGCGCGAGCGCGTCGGCGCGAGGCGGGACGAAGACGGCCTCGAGCCTGTCCGGGGCGGAGCGCCGGGCGGGGAGGACGCGGCCCGCGCTGCACGCCAGTCGCACGTCTGGAGGGAGCCCGGGGGCGGAGACGGTGAGGGTGGAGCGGGTGTCGCGTCCGGAGAGCAGCTGGCGCGGCGTGGCCTCCAGACGCAACGCGGGGGCCGCCCAGGTGGAGCTGGCGCCCAGCAGGCACAGCAGGACGAGGGGCCCGAGGCTCCATCCGGCCCCGCGCCCGCTCTGGGGTGTGACTGCCACTCGCCCCGTCATCGCGGAAGCGCCCCCTACCCGTGAAGAGTGAGAGGGCCAGGATACTCCTTCGCCAGGGGACGTGGAGCGTGGTGCCGGGGAAGTGACTTCCGGGGGACGGCTGGGGCGGGGGCCCCCCGGGTAGGTGGAGGGACTACTGGCCCTCGACGATGCGGCGGACGCGCAGCACCGTGGCGGCGCCGGCCGGCCCCGCGTTGGGGATGGTGTCCAGGGTGGCCTCCACCTTCAGCCCCACGTTCCCGTGGGTGGCCTCCATGACGCTGGCGCGCTTCTCGTCGCTGAGGCCGAGCGCCGCCGTGTCCACCTCGTGCACCTGGAGGGGCTCGTCGTTGGGCCGGTCCGGCCGGGTGGCGACGAAGTAGGGGCAGGGGGTGGTCATGCAGCGCACGCCGCTGTCGCGGATGAAGTAGACGGCCGGCCCGCGCTCGGCGGAGGGCGCGGCGGCGGTGCCACCCGAGGGCGTCTCGGGAGCGGGGGCGGGCTTGTCGGTGGCGGGCTTGTCCATGGGGGCGGTGGGGGTGCCACCAGACTCGGCGGCGGGGGAGGGCTCGGCGGGGGGAGGGGTGGTGCCTTTGCTGCAGCCGGCGAGCAGGCCGAGTGCGAGGACGGCGGTGAGCAGGGGCAGGCGCGAGGTCATGGTCGGGCTCCGGAAAGGGAGGGGGCAGTCTCGCCGCCTCCCGGGGCAGATGCCACTTCAGACGCACCCGGGGTCCGGGTCATTCATACGCGGGCGCGCCGGCGTCCTCCTCCAGGACCGCCTCCTCCAGGGCCGCGTCCTCGGCCTCGAAGGCCAGGGCGGCCGAGTTGATGCAGTAGCGCAGCCCGGTGGGCGGGGGCCCGTCGTCGAAGACATGGCCCAGGTGGGCGCCGCAGCGGTCGCATGCCACCTCCGTCCGGATGCGCAGGAAGGAGGAGCGGTCCTCGTGGTGGGCCACGTGGCCGGCGCGGAGGGGGGCCCAGAAGCTGGGCCAGCCGGTGCCCGAGTCGAACTTCGCCTTCGAGGCGAAGAGCGTGTGGCCGCAGCCCGCGCAACAGTAGATGCCGCGCGCGTGGTGGTCCACGTAGCTCCCGGTGAAGGGCGCCTCGGTGGCCCCCTGGCGCATCACCCGGTACTGCTCCGGGGTGAGATCCTGCCGCCACTCGTCGTCGGTCTTGTAGACCCTATCGTGCATGGCGTTCTCCTCCTCGCTCGACCCTCCCTAGTAATGGGGGTGGCGGTGGCGGGAAGCAGCGACCGGTCGGCGGGTCGGTAGGAATAGGTCCTACCTGTATGCCGGGGCCTGGGGAGGGGGCGCAAGTGCCCGGATGGCCGTGTGCCGGACGGGAGAGCATGACCGCAGACGTCAGGTTCGTTGACGACCCGGAGCCCCCGGGCTACATCCGGCGAGGGCGGCCGAGGGGCCGCCACCCTTTCCCGTACCCCTGGTTCTTCAAGGACCCCCCGAGATGGAATTCCGCATCGCCGCCGACGAGCTGAAGAAGGCCCTCTACCGCGCCCAGGGCATCGTGGAGCGCAAGACGACGATGCCCATCCTGGCCAACGTGCTCGTCACGGCGCACAAGACGGGGGTGACGGTCACCGCGTTCGATCTGGAGATCGGCATCGTGTCCGAGCACCCGGCCGAGGTGGTGAAGCCCGGCGCGGTGACGCTCAGCGCCAAGTACGTCTTCGACATCGTCCAGAACCTGCCGGACGCCCACGTCACGCTCAAGAAGCTGGCGAACAACTACGTGGAGATCTCCTCCGGCCCGGCGCACTTCAAGATCGTCGGCACGGCGCCCGAGGAGTACCCGAAGCTGCCGCGCGAGGAGAGCGCGCCGCTGGTGCAGGTGACGGGCAACACGCTGCTGGAGATGATCAAGAAGACGCAGTTCGCCATCTCCACGGACGAGACGCGCTACATCCTCAACGGCGTCTATTTCGAGCCGCAGCAGGGCGGCAAGGTGCGGATGGTGGCCACGGACGGCCACCGCCTGTCCCTCATCGAGCGCGAGCTGCCGGGCGACTTCAAGCTCAAGGGCGGCGTCATCATCCCGCGCAAGGGCCTCTTGGAGCTCAAGCGGCTGCTGGACGAGGCGCCGGACGCGGAGTGCCAGCTGGGGTTCGCGGAGAACTCGGCGCTCTTCAAGAAGACGGGCCTGACGATGGTGATGCGGCTCATCGACGGGCAGTTCCCCGAGTACCAGCGCGTCATCCCCAAGGAGGGCGAGAAGGCGGTGCTGGTGCCCAAGACGCGGCTGCTCGAGGGCCTCAAGCGCATCGCGCTCTTGAGCGCGGACAAGAGCTACGCGGTGCGGGTGGGCCTGTCGGAGAACCAGCTGCTGATCACGGCGAACAACCCGGACCTGGGCGAGGCGAAGGACGCGCTGGAGATCGCCTACCGGGGCACGGCCATCACCATCGGCTTCAACGCGCGCTACCTCATCGACGTGCTGACGGTGACGGACACGGACGAGGTGGCCTTCGAGCTGGGTGACGAGCACAGCCCGGGCGTGCTGCACGCGCCGGGGGACCGGAGCTTCACGGCGGTGGTGATGCCGATGCGCGTCTGAGCGTGAGCGAGTGCTGAAGTCATGAGTGCCCAGGCCCCCAGCGCCGCGCCACTCCCGCCGGTACCGGGCTCGCGCAACACGGGCCTGGACCGTGCGCGGGCGGTGGCCACGCTCGCGATGGTGATGGGCCACACGCTGGACGCGGTGCTGTCGGACGCGGCGCGCGACGGCGTGGGCATGGTGGCGTACTGGAGCCTGCGGGCCGTGACGGCGCCGCTGTTCCTCTTCGTGGCCGGGTGGGCCTTCGCGACGACGGTGCAGCGCACGGGTGCGCACGGCGCGAGCGTGCTGCGCCGGTACCTGCCGCGCGTGGCCCTGCTGCTCGGCTGGGGCTACCTGTTGCGTTGGCCCGGGTGGGGGCTGCCGCTGCTGTTCGCCGGGGACGTGACGGTGTGGCGGCACTTCCTGGCCTTCGATGCACTGCACGGGGTGGCGGGGGCGCTGCTGGTGGGCGCGGGCGTGCTGTCGCTGCTGAAGGGGCGGACGGCGCGGATGGGCGCGCTGGCGGTGCTCGCGGTGCTGCTGCCGCTGGTGAGCCCGTGGGTGCGCGCGACGGTGGAGGCGGGCGGGTGGCCGCTGGCGCTGGAGCAGGCGCTGGTGAGCCGGACGTCCAACTTCCCGCTCTTCCCCTGGTCGGCGTACTTCTTCGTGGGCGGCCTCGCGGGGCTGTGGCTCGCGGAGGTGAAGCGGGCGCCGCACTGGCTGTGCCTGATGGGCGTGGGCACGGTCATCCTGGCGTTGATGACGCTGTGGGGCGGAGACCCGAGGGTGAGCGACCCGACGCTGGTGGCGTGGCGGGTGGGGCTGCTGTCGGTGGCGGCGGGGTTGGCGATGCGGCTGCCCTCGCGGCTGGACAGGTGGATGGCGCCGGTGGGGCGCGCGTCGCTCTGGGTGTACGTGGTGCACCTGCCGCTGGCGTACGGCTGGTCCAACTTCGCGGGCCTGGCGAGCCGGCTCGGCCGCTCGCAGGACGTGCTGCCGGCGCTGGGGCTGGCGCTGTCGGTGCTGGCGGTGTCGCTGACCATCGCCCTGCCGGCGAAGAAGCTATACGGGCGGCTGCGGGGGCGTAACCGTGGGCCCGCTCGCCAGGGCGCACCCCGCGAGGCCTCCTCTCCCCGTGAGGCCAACGCCCACCGTGAGTCATCCCCTCTCCCCTCGGGAGAGGGACGGGGTGAGGGTGCCGAGGCTCCCGGGCTGAGCCGGTGAGGCCCTCGGGCCCTGTGCTAGACTGAACCTCCCGGGTCAATCCGTGTGACCCCGCTTTCCGAGAGAGGCCACGGGAGCCATGCCGTCGTACCGGAACGCCACGCTCCTGGCCGTGGGCCTCGCCGCGCTGCTGCTGTGGGCCCGTGAGGCGAGGAGCGCGGAGCCGCCGGGGCGCATCGGCTTTCGCAGCTACGGCACGGACGCGGGCATCGAGAACCACGACATGTCCTGCGTGCTGCAGGACGCGGAGGGGTTCGTCTGGGTGTGCGCCGCGGATGCGGTGTACCGCTTCGATGGCGAGCGCTTCGAGCGCTTCGGGCTGGACGCGGGGCTGCCGTCGTCCATCGTGAGGGACGAGACGCTCGACTCCCAGGGCCGGCTGCTGCTGGCCACGCAGAAGGGCGTGGTGCGCTGGGACGGGAGCCGCTTCACCGCCGTGCCGATGAATGGAGTCCCCGAGCAGGTGTGGAGCGTGCGCCTGGACGCCGGGGGCCGGCTGGTGGCGGGCACCGAGCAGGGGCTGTACGTGGAGGTGGAGCCGGGGCGGTTCATCCCGATGCCGGGCTGGCCCGGAGGCCCAGCCCTGGTGCTGTGGACGGATGCCGCGGGGGACATCCAGGTGGGCTCGGGCGCGCGCCTGATGAGCCGTGACGCCCGGGGGCGCTGGCTCATCCACGAGGTGTTGGGGCACGGCAATCCCATCTCGGACCTGGTGCGCGACGGCCAGGGCCGCCTGTGGGCGAGCGGCGAGAGCTGGCTGGCCGTGCAGCCGCGTGAGGGGGCGCCGTTCGAGGACCGCTCCTCCCTCATTTACGGGATGATGGGCGCGGGGCGCCGCCTGCGCGTGGGCCTGCGCGGGCAGCTGCTGGTGCCCAACTACCGCGGCCTGCTCGCGGTGGAGGGCGAGCGGGTGGAGCTGTGGCGGCTGGGCCTGGCGGAGCGCTCGGCGCGGATGCGGGACGTGCTGCATGACCGGGAGGGCACGCTCTGGGTCGTCAGCCTGGGGGTGCACCGCTCCCTGGGCCGGGGCCTGTGGAGCGTCCACGATGCCTCCACCGGGATGCCCTCGAGCATGATCTGGGGCCTGGAGCGCGATGCCCGCGGGACGCTCTGGGTGGGCACGGATGATGGGCTCGCGCGCGCGACGTCCGAGGGCTGGGTGCCCGTGCCCGGGCTGCGCGGGTACTCGCTCAAGAGCGTGAAGGTGGGCCCGGACGGCGCGCTGTGGGCCGCGGGCAACCCGGTGGGGCTGCACCGCTACGAGCCCGGGAGCGGGGCGGTGCGGACGTTCGGCGAGGCGGCGGGCCTGCCGGCGCGCTACACGTTCGACCTGCTGTGGGAGCCGGATGGAACCCTGTGGGCGGCGACCACCTCGGGCCTGTACCGGGGCGAGCGCCGGGGCGGGGACTGGGCCTTCGAGCAGGTGCTGCCGCACAGCCGGCGGACGTTCTTCGGGGGCGTGGAGCGGGACGCGGCCGGAAGGCTGTGGGCGTCGGGAGATGGGCTGTACGTGCGAGAGGGGGGCGTGTTCCGGCGCCTGGGCACGGCGGAGGGGCTGCGGGACGAGCGCGTGCGCTACATGGTGGCGCGGCGCGATGGCCGCGTGTGCGTGTCCTATGTGGAGCCGCTGGGGCTGAGCTGCTTCACCTACGAGGGCGGGCGGCTCACGGAGGTGCTCCGCCTGGACCGGAGCACGGGGCTGCTCAATGGCGTCGTCTACTTCCTGGGCGAGGACGTGGCGGGCCGGCTGTGGGTGGGGACGGGGGCGGGGGTGCACCTCGTGGGGGAGGACGGGGTGCTCGAGCACTTCGGGGCGAGCGGCGGGGCGCCGGGGGACGACTGCAGCGGCAACTCCTTCCTGGCGGAGGCGGACGGCACGGTGTGGGTGGGCACCTCGAACGGCCTGGGCCGCTTCGATGGGGTGCACTACGCGGGCCCGGCCGCGCCGCCGCGCGTGGTGCTGCTGAACACCCGGCTGGGGACGCACGAGATTCCCGGCGCGCGGGTGGAGGGGCTCGAGGCCGCGCACGGAGCCACGACGCTGGAGGTGCGCTTCGCCGACCTGGGCGCGCTGGACGAGGGGCACGTGGGGCACGAGGCGCGGCTGGTGGGGATGGACGACTGGCACGCGGTGCCGGGGCGCTCGGTGCGCTACAGCACGCTGCCGGCGGGCAGCTACCGCTTCGAGGTTCGCGCGCGCAACGACTGGGGCCCGTGGGGGCCGGTGGCCGGGTTCAACCTGGTGGTGCACCCGCCGTGGTGGGCGTCCTGGTGGGCGCGGGGCCTGGGCGTGCTGCTGCTGGGGGCCGCGGTGGTGGGCGTGGTGCGCTGGCGCGGCATCGCCCTGCGGCGCAAGAACGCCGAGCTGGAGCGCCTGGTGGAGGCGCGCACCGCCGAGCTCGATCAGGCCCGCCAGAAGGTGATGCAGGCCGAGAAGCTCTCCGCCATGGGGCAGTTGATGGCGCGGCTGTCGCATGAAATCAACAACCCGCTCACCGCCATCCACACCAACCTGCCGGCGGTGCGCGAGTACTTCGACCAGCTGTCCGAGGTGCTGCGGCGCAGCCGTGAGCGACTGGAGGCCCACCCCGAGGACGCGGCGGAGGTGGAGCGGCTGTGGCGGGAGCTAGATGTGGAGTTCCTGCTGCAGGACACGCCGGACGCGCTGGAGGCGATGCAGCACGCCACCGAGCGCATCCGGGGCATCCAGGCGGACCTGCGGGCATTCCTGCGCGGCGAGCGTCCGAAGCTCGAGCCGGGGGACCTCAACGAGGTGGTGCGGGAGACGGTGGAGCTGGTGCGGCGCTCGCTGCCCGCGAGTGCGCGGGTGGAGCTCCAATGCGGCGAGCTGCCCTTTTTCTCCTTCAACCGGGGGCAGCTGGGGCAGGTGACGCTGAACCTGTTGCGCAACGCCCTGGATGCGCTGGGAGACGAGGGCGAGGTGCGGGTGAGCACGGCCGTGCGCGACGGCATGGCCGAGCTGGTGGTGACGGATGACGGCCCGGGCATTCCCGAGGAGTTGAGGGCCCGCGTCTTCGAGCCGTTCTTCACCACGAAGGACGTGGGGAAGGGCTCGGGGCTGGGGCTGGCCATCTGCCGGCAGCTCGTCATGGAGAACCACGGCGGGACGCTCGAGCTGGACACGTCCGTGGCGCGCGGCGCCTGCTTCCGGGTGCGGCTGCCGCTGGCACGGGTGGGAGAGGCCGCCGAGCGCAAGGTAGCGTGAGGGGACGCGGGAACATCCCAAGGATAAGCAGGCTGGAGGGCGTCTCATGGCACATCGCTTGACCGTGATGGTCACGCTGTTGTCGCTGTTGTCCGCGTGCACCACCGCGCGCGGAGTACGGCTGGACATAGGTGAAGGGCCGCCACGGGAGTACCGGCTGCCCACTTCGAACAAGTCCGTGAAGGTGGAGGCGGACGCGTTCGAAGAGGCGCTGACACTCCTGGTGCAAGGCGGGTGGGCGCGCGCCTCCTGCTCCATCGACGACACGGAGACCCGGTGGCGAAGCCTCATGAGCAGGAGCTTCGGCGGCCTCTGCAGGGCGGGCCAGCACAGGGCGGACTGCCTGTCGCTGCGCGATGGCCTGGCGGGCCTGACCGAGTGGGACAAGCTGGGAGTGTCCCTGGGCCTGTCACTTCAGCCCATGCGTGAGAGCATCGCCAGGGCGGTGGAGAAGACGCTGGCCCCCCAGCTCTTCTACACGGTCATCGCGACGGGCCTCATCACCTGGGCCGTCCTGGCGGCGAATCCCGAGCCCGTGTTCACCAAGGCGGCCGCCATCGTCTCGGTGCTGATGTTGGTCTACCTGGGAATGGAGACCTTCCTGGAGGTGGTGGAGGCGAGCCGGGAGCTGAAGAGGGCCTCGGACAAAGCCATCACCCCCGGGGAGTTGGAGCGGGCCGGTCAGCGCTTCGCGGAGCGGGTGGGTCCGCAGGTGGCGCGCGTTGTTGTCCTCGCGGTCACGATGGTGGTGAGCCAGGGCATGACGGGAGGCGCGGCGTGGCTGGCCTCGCGGCTGTCGGGGCTACCTGGCTTCCCGGAGGCCGCGGCGGTGGGTGCCTCCCAGCTGGGTATCAACCTGGCGAATGTGGGGCAGGTGAGGGCAGTGGCTGTCGTTGGCGGCACCATCGTCATCACCCTTCCCTCCACGGCGGTCGCCATGGTGGGCCAAGGCTCGGGAGAAGGAGCGGAGGCGCCCAGGCCGAGCGGACAACTCCACCACCCCATTTCCAAGCGGATCGCGAGAAAGCTCGATCTGCATAGAACACTCAAGGGCCGGTACACCGAGAGAGACCCCCGGTTCGTCACGCGGGCCGCCGACAAGGCTGCCCACAACGGCTATCAGAAATGGCACCGCGATGTAGATGATGAAGTCATCAACTGGCTCGAGCGATATAGCAAGGCAACCCCCGAGGAGTTCGAGGCCATGTTGAGGGGAATCTATAACCGGCCCGATATGCGAGCGAGGTTCCCCGATGGCCTCTGACGTTTCTTCCCACCCTTCGCGGTTCTTCGTCGTGGAAAAGCTGCGCGGAGGCCATCACGACACCGAGTTCGACGCGGATGTCATCAATACCGGCCCTGGGATGCACTGTCCTCAATGTGGGGACGGCATCGGCTCGCTGAGTTGGGAACCCCCCTACCGGGGCGAGCTGGAGCTCTACGGTAAGGATTATGGGGACCTCATGAAGGGGCCTACCGACCTGCTGATCTCCGAGCGCTTCGCGGAAGCTTTCAAGGCAGAGGGGCTGACGGGGCTCAGCGGCTTCCATCCTGTCGAGATCACCCGTGTACGCCGCAAGCGCCGTGGCCCCAAGCCCGGCCCACCGCCCCGGTATCTCTACGTCAACCCCGCCTACGGCAACCCGGCGCTGGACATGGAGCGCAGCCGCATCCTGAGCAAGAAGCCTCCAGAGTGCTCGTGGTGTCGCAACGTCGGCACTGACGCCATCGACGGGCTCGTCCTGGAGGAAGGTACCTGGAAGGGAGAGGACGTGTTCAGGCCCCGTGGCATGTGGGGCGTCGTCCTCGTCTCCGAGCGCTTCATGCGTTTCGCCGAGAAGCAGGCCATGAGTCACCTGACGCTGGTCCCGATGGAGAAGTACGTCTGGGATCCACTGGGCCTCTGCTACCCTCGGCCGATGCAGTTGGACCCGCCGAACAAGGGTTAGCGGGTCCCTCTGCGAAGTGCGCCTGACTACAAGCCCAGGTCGATGCCCAGCGAGCCGGGCGTCTCGTTGCGCATCAGCACGCCGCGGCTGGTGCTCAGTTGCTGACCGCAGAAGAGGTCCACCCGCGAGTCGAAGCAGGGCAGCTGCGCGTGCGTGCGGTTGAGGCCGTAGAAGCAGCGCGCGCCGTTCTGGTCCCACTCCGCCTCGAACACCCAGCTCTCGGTGTCCTGCTGGATGCCCAGCTCGTCGTAGAAATTGATGCGGTTGCCCGTCTTCGTATAGCTCTTGCCCGTGCCGCAGTAGTCGGCGCGCACCATGCGCGTGCACGCCTGGTGGTAGTGCGCGAGCGGCACTCCGTTGTACGTGGCCCACGGCCGGTAGCCCCACAGCGCGCACTTGGCGATGGCGCCTCCCTGGCACGCGAAGGTGAAGCGCTGCGGGTCATCCGTCTTCGAGCCGCCTCCCTCCACGTTCTGCCGGTAGTTCCACACGCCCTCCACCGGCAGGGCCTGCACCGGAGTGCCCGCGACGTTGCGGCAGGCCGGGCGCCACGTGCCGTCCGCGGCGCGGTACTCGATGCTGTAGAGGTTTACATCCGCGTTGGGCGCCGGGGCCGGGTTCATGCCGGTGATGCGCACGGGCACCGTGCTGCCATCGCCCAGGTTGCCCTGGAACTGCACGCCGACGAACTCCGCGTCCTTGTAGAGGGTGCTTCCCTTGTAGCCATAGAACGAGGTGCCGCGCAGCCACGCCTCGTCCAGCAGCGCGCCGCCCTTGATGGCCGGGTTGAAGTTCACGCTCACCAGGAAGTTGTTCAGCTCGGCGCCGTTGAGGTCCGAGCCATTCAAGTCCGAGCCATTCAGGTCCGAGCCATTCAGGTCCGAGCCGTTGTCCGCCGCCAGCGGGGCCTTGGTGAAGCCGCGCGGGGCCAGCTCCTCCTCGGGAAGGGGGGTGGCGCAGGCGGACAGGAACAGGGCTCCGGCGAGCCAGGAACGGGGCAGGTACGACGAGCGCATGGAGCTCCTCACGGAAAACGGCCGCCGGGGGGAGGGGGACGGCCGCGGGTGTACTGTTACCGTGAAGCTGAAGCCCGCTCGTACTGGGGGGAGGGCAGGTGTTGATCGCCGGACGCTGGCGGTGTCCGCTGCCGGGCACTCGCCTCAGGGGGTGGAGGGCGCATCCGCGCACAGCCGTAGGCCGACGCTGAGATCGCGGAAGCCGGGCTCGGGCGTCTCGCGGTTGGGCGAGCGCGCGGTGCTGGCGCCGAAGTAGTAGCTGCCGCCGCGGGCCACCGAGCGGCCGGGCTGGAGGATGGAGTCGGCCCACTCGAAGACGTTGCCCACCATGTCGTCCACGCCGAAGGGGCTGCGCGAGTCGGGGTGGCTGCCCACCGCGTCCGGGCCGAAGCTGGCGCCCACCTTGCCGTACGTCTCGTCGTAGTTGGCCTGGTGGGGCAGCAGCACGTCGCCGTGGGGGTACTCGCGCTCGTCCGCGCCCCGGGCGGCGCGCTCCCACTCCAGCTCGTTGCACAGCCGCGCGCCGGGGACGCGGCCCGTCTGTGCCACCCACGCCGCGTAGGCCTTGGCGTCCGCGTAGTCGATGGCGCCCACCGGCAGCCGCCGCCAGTCCTGCTCCACCAGGCGCGGCCGGGTGGTGTAGCGCAGGGGCTCGCCCTCGGGCGCCGCGTACGTCACCCCGTTGGGGTGGATGCTCAGGTGCCAGCGCCCATCCGGCAGCCGCTTCAGCTCCACCTCGGCGTTCATCGAGGCCACCTTGGCCCCATGCGGCGTGCGCTTCGCCTGCTCCTCGGGCGGCAGTGCCTCCAGCCAGCGCAGGTACTCGCCATACGTCACCTCGGTGCGCGAGATGAGGTAGGGCCCCGTCTCCACCTCGTGCAGCGGCGCCGTGTCGAAGAACTGGCGGATGTTCTCGTCGGCCGCGGTGCCGAAAAGGAAGGTGCCGCGCGGCACGTAGACGAAGCCCTCGGGGACGCGGGCCGCCTCGGGCAGCGCCACGTCCAGGGTGCGCTCGGGACCGGGCTCGGCCCGCACCACGTGGCGCACCGGCGCATGGCCGGGGGCGCTCAGCTCCAACACCCAGGTGCCGCGCTCCAGTGACAGCCCCTCCAGCGGGGTGGCGCCCACCTGGCGCGCCGCCGTGAGCACCCGCCGTCCATCGCTCGCGGACTCGTAGCGCGCCAGGGACACCGTGGCCCCGGCGGGCCGGGTCCTCAGGCTCACGCGCAGGGGTGCCTCGAAGCGCGCCATGCGCTCGCCCGTGGTGTCATAGAGGCGCAGGCGCTGCAGCAGCTCGTCGCGCTCGCCGGGGTGCCAGGTGCGCTCGGCGAGTCGGGTGCGCTCCGACAGCACCTCCGCGAAGGCGCCGCGCACCGCCTCGCGGGCCGGGTCGAGCACCAGCGCCCGCTCCATCGCCTCGCTGGCCTGGGCGTAGGCCTGCTGGGTGCCGGTCTGAATCCGCAGGGCCTCGGCCCAGCGGGGCCGGGCCTCGTCCAGCTTGCCCGCGTCGAAGAGGGCGAAGGCCTCCGTGCGGGCCACCTCCAGGGCGCGGTCGCGCTCCCGGGCATGCTCCAGGAAGGACTGCGCCTTGGCGAGCTGCGCGCTCACCTGCTGCCCCAGGCTGTACCAGGCGTGGAGGCGCAAGCCGGCGTACACCAGCGCGAGCGAGGCGACGAAGCCCGCGGCGAGCACCCGCGTGAGCAGCCGGCCGCGGCGCACGCCTCCGCGCGAGGCCTCAAGGAAGGCGGCCTCGCGGTGGGTGAGGCTCTCCGGGGCGAGGCCGCGCACCTCGGCGAGGTGGCGGGTGCCCCACAGCGCCTCGCGCGGGCGTCCCAACCGCTCCCACTCGGCGGCGGCCAGCTCCAGCCGGGCGTGGAGCAGGCGGGCCTCGTTGGCCTCGGCCAGCCACTGGGCGAGCATGGGCCAGCCGCTGAGCAGGGCCTCGTGGGCGATGTCGAAGGTGGTGCCCTCCTCGGAGCGGCGGGCCACCACGAGGCGCGCGCGGATGAGGGCCTCCAGCGCGGCGCGCGAGGCCGGGTCCTGGCCGAGCAGCTCGGCCTCGGAGCGGCGGGCGCGCGTACCGTCCACCGTGACGAGCCGCATGAGGAGCTGCCGCGCCGCGCCCTGCTGGTCCGGCAGCAGCTGGGCGATGACGCCGTCCGCGTACCGGGCGAGCGCGCCATTGACGCCGCCGAGGGCCTCCAGGGCGGCGGCGGGGATGAGGCCGTGCTCCTGGTCCCGGGCCTCCCACAGCTCGGCGAGGGTGAACTGGAGCAGGGGCAGGCTGCCCTCGGCGCGCAGGGTGGACTCCACCAGCGTGTCGATGAGGGCCTCGGACTCGAAGCGGGCGCCCTTGGCGCGGGCGGGGCCCGTCACCACCTCGCGCACCTCGGCGCGGCCCAGGGGGCGCAGCAGGTAGAGGGCGCGCGAGAGGGCCTCGCCCAGGCCGGGCAGCGCGCCCAGCCGGGTGAGGAAGTCACTGCGGGAGGTGGCCAGCAGGCGCACGCCCGTCACCCCCGAGGCCAGCTGTCCCAGCAGCTCCGCCATCAGCGCGGCCTCGGCCGGCTCGCTCAGGGTGACGAGCTCCTCGAGCTGGTCCACGTGCAGCACCACGCCGCGGCGGGCGCCCTCGCCCAGGGCGGCGCGCAGGGCCCGCACCAGGGTGGTGGGCTCGGCGCGGGCGAGCTGCTCGAGGCGGGCTTCCTCCAGCGCGACATGGGGGGCGAGCACGGCGGCGAGGGTGGCCACGGGCCGGCGGCCGGGCACCATGCGCGCCACGCTCCAGGAGAGGCCGTCCTCCAGGGCGCCCTCGCGCACGCGGGGCAGCACGCCCGCCAGACACAGCGAGGACTTGCCCACGCCGGAGTCGCCGGTGACGAGCACGAAGGCATTGGCGCGCAGCCGCTCCAGCACGGCGCGCACCTCCTGCCGCCGGCCGAAGAAGAGGGCGCGGTGCTCCTCCTGGAAGGCATGGAGGCCGCGGTAGGGATTGCCCTCGGGCAGGGGCGGGGCGGTGTCACCGGCGTGCAGATCCTCCAGCGCCTCCAGCAGCGCGTCGGCGGAGGCGAAGCGCTCGGTGGGCTCGCGGCGCAGGCAGCGGTCCACCGCCTCGGCGAAGCGGGGCTCCACTCCCGGCGCGGCCGCGGCCAGGGGACGGGCGTCCTGCTTCTGGAGGGCCCAGGGCAGCTCCCTCAGCGGCACATGGCGGAAGGGGCCCTGGCCGGCGGCGAGCTCGTAGAGCAGGGCCCCGAGGGAGAAGAGGTCCGAGCGGACCGAGGCCGGCTCTCCCCGCCAGACCTCGGGGGACATGAAGTAGGGGGTGCCCACGAGGCTGCTGTGGGTGGGGGACGTCAGGTCGAGCTCCGAGGAGGAGGTGCCCGTGTCCGGGGGCGCCTCGGGCCCGGCGTCCGGCGCGTCGCCGGGGAGCTCCGGGGGCGCATCGAGGAGCTTGGCCAGGCCGAAGTCGAGCAGCTTCACCTGGCCGGCCTCATCGAGGATGGCGTTGGCGGGCTTGATGTCGCGGTGGAGGACGTTGCGGCGGTGGGCGGCGGCGAGCCCTCGGGCCAGGCCGATGCCGATGTCCAGGACGCGCTGCCAGGGCTGGGGCCTGGGGAGCCGGTCCAGGCTGGTGCCGCGGATGTACTCGGAGACGAGGTAGGGCAGGTCCTCGAACTGGCCGGCGCGGTAGAGCGTGGCGACGTTGGGGTGCTGGAGGCGGGCGGCGGCGCGCGCCTCGATGAGGAAGCGCGCGAGGGCCTCGTCATCGAGCGTGGGGATGAACTTCACCGCCACGGTGCGCTCGAGCAGGGTGTCGTGGGCGAGGTAGACGTGCCCGGTGCGTCCGCGCCCCAGCGGGCGCAGGAGCCGGTACTCGTCGAACTCCGGCGGCGGTTGCCAGCCGTCGTTGGGAGGTGGCGGCTGGGAAGAGGGAGGCGGAGGGCTCACCGCGAGCGAGGCTTGCTGCCCGTCTTCTGCAGGAGGGCGCGGATCTTGTCGGCCACGGTGTCGGGGAGGGCGGGCTTGGAGACGAACTCGTCGCAGCCGGCCTCGCGGGCCTTCTCGGTGTGCGCGGGGAGGACGTGGCCGGTGAGCGCCATCACGGGGATGTGGCTGGTGCGCGCGTCCTGCTTGAGCAGCCGGGTGGCCTCCCAGCCGCTGACCACGGGCAGCGACAGGTCCATCAGGATGACGTCCGGATGGGACTGCTGGGCCATCTGGATGGCTTCCTGCCCATCCCGGGCGGTCTGCACCTGGTAGCCGAGGAACTCGAGGTACTCGGCGTACATCTCCCGGGCGTCGTCGTAGTCATCCACGACGAGCACCTTGCAATCACCGGGTTGGGGCTCCGAGGGGGATTCGGACGCTTCGGACGGGGGCAGCTTTCGAGCGGAGTCCATGGTGCCTGGAGGCGGGGGGTTGCCTCATTCTGGACCCTAATGAGGGGGAGGGGCAATGTGCCGGGGGGCGTAAAATACCGCCCATGCCACACACCTTGAGTGTTGGATGACAATTGCCGACGTCCCGGGGTCTGGACGAATCGCTTGCCGGACGGGAGAGTATGACTTACCGACTGGTAAGTGCCTGCCCTCCAGGCGGCAACCCCCACCGAGGTTCGTCATGGCCGACGCACTGGTTTCCACGTCCCTGCGCCCCAGCTTCTTCGCCCCCATCCCCGAGTCCGCGCGGGAGGATCTCCTGCGGGACTACCGGCGGTTCCTCGAGCGCCGCAACGGCGACATGAACTTCGAGCGGGGCTTCTCGCTGCGCGAGGAGTGGCTGCGCGAGGCGGCGGGCTGGGAGAGCCAGTACCAGGGGAAGGTGGACGGCGAGGCCTTCAACCGGGCCTACGCGAGCTTCGGTGAGGTAAAGCACCTGACGCTGCCGGAGGTGGCGCTGCTGACGTTCGTGAAGGCGAACGCGGGCGAGGCGTACGGCGTGGAGGTGGTGGGCCGGGTGCGCCAGAAGCGCCAGGACGGGACGCAGCTCTTCCACCAGGTGGAGCGGCTGCTGGGCTTCGAGGAGACGTACCACACGCGCATCCTCATCGGGGCCACGCAGCACTTCGGGGTGAAGGTGGAGGGGGCGTGGAAGCCGAGCCTGCAGCTGCGGGTACTCATCGGCTCGCTGGCCTATGCGCCGGGCCTCTTCTTCCATCCCATCCTGCTGGCCTCGGAGATCGCCGGCGTCTTCATGTTCCAGTGGATGCTCAAGCGGGTGGGGGAGATCTTCCGGGAGCAGCCCGCGGTGCGCGAGTCCATGGAGCAGCGGCTGATTGAGATTCTGGTGGACGAGGTGGGCCACGTGGCCTTCAACCGCATGGCGGTGGGGCCGCTGGGGCTGTCGGTGGCGCGGAAGATGGCGGCCGGAGTGCTGCGAGGCGTGTCCG
Source organism: Archangium gephyra (assembly GCF_042230915.1). Classification (GTDB taxonomy): domain Bacteria; phylum Myxococcota; class Myxococcia; order Myxococcales; family Myxococcaceae; genus Archangium; species Archangium gephyra_B. The sequence continues at coordinate 528,077 of NZ_CP102578.1, forward strand.
GCACGACCCCGGAGTACAAGGCGCTCGGGATGACCGAGAGCGAGATGAGCAAGCTGGACGGCTTCGACCTGGAGCAGCTGCCCGAGGAAGTGCGGCGCCGCTCCTACTTCGTCTGACGCCGGGGAGAGGCGGGACGCGCGGGGCCCTCGGGCCCGGGGCTGGCGTGGGTGAAGAGGTAGCGCTCGATGATGCGCACCACTTCACCCAGCCGGCGCTCGCGCCACTCGGCGTCGCTCACGCCGGTCCAACCCTCCAGGGGAAGCAGGGCGAAGGTGGTGAGCAGCAGCGTGCCGACGTGCGCCACCGCGGCCTCGGGATCCAACTCCAGGCGGATGTGCCCCTCGTGCTGGCCCTGGCGCAGCGTGTCGGCCATGAGGCGCAGCCACGGCTCCACGCCGCGGCTCAGCCGGGCGACCTGCGCGCGGTCCCCATCGAGCAGCTCGCGCAGGATGACGCGGGCGGCGTGCGGGTCTGTGTCGAAGAACTGGCGGATCTGCCCCATGGCCCGCTCCAGACGCTCCTCGCCCTTGCCGGTGAAGGCGCCGAGCAGCAGCAGGAGGTGGCGGTTGGAGTGCTCGACGAGGGAGGCGACGACGGCCTCGTGGAGCGCCTCGCGCGAGGGGTAGTGGTAGAGGAGGGCCTGCTTGCTGATGCCGACGGCCTGGGCCACGTCGTTGACGGAGATGGCGCCGAAGCCGCGTTGGGCGATGAGGCGGGTGGCCTCCTGGAGGATGCGTTCGCGCGGTTCGGCGGTGGGGGCCTTGCTGGAGCGAGGCCCGCGCGTCTTCACGTCTCCGGCACCGTGGGTGTCTTTGCGCCGCATGGAGCGGGGGCCACTATCCCATGGCGCGGCGGAAGCGGAAGTCAGAGAAGAAGGAGTGCCCGTGGGCCCATGCGCCAATATCCCCTCGCCCTCCGGGAGAGGGACGGGGTGAGGGTGCCACGGACCCCGGGTTGAACCCCGGCGCGCCTGGAGGTGCTCAGGAGGCCTTGGCGAGGAGCACGCCGGGCAGGAGCGAGCGGGCGGAGTCGGGGCCGCGCTCCTCGAGCCAGCGGGGGACGGGGAGGCCCTTGGAGCGGAGGAAGGAGGGGTTGAAGAGCTTGCTGGCGTAGCGGTTGCCGGAGTCGCAGAGCACGGTGACGATGGTGTGCCCGGGCCCGAGCTCGCGGGCGAGGCGGATGGCGCCGGCGATGTTGATGGCGCTGGAGGCGCCGAGACAGAGACCCTCGTGCTCGAGGAGGTCGAAGAGGAGGGGGAGGGCCTCGACGTCGGAAATCTGGAAGGCCTCGTCGATGGGAGCGCCCTCGAGGTTGGCGGTGATGCGGCCCTGGCCGATGCCCTCGGAGATGGAGGAGCCCTCGGACTTGAGCTCGCCGTGGGCGTACCAGTGGTAGAGGGCGGCGCCCATGGGGTCGGCGAGGCCGATGACGATGTTGGGGTCGCGCTCCTTGAGGGCCATGCCGACGCCGGCGAGGGTGCCGCCGGAGCCGACGGCGCAGATGAAGCCATCGAGGCGGCCGCCGGTCTGGCGCCAGATTTCGGGGCCGGTGGTGTCGAGGTGGGCGCGGCGGTTGGCGGTGTTGTCGAACTGGTTGGCCCAGACGGCGCCGTTGGGCTCGCGGGCGTCGAGGGTCTCGGCGAGGCGGCCGGAGACCTTCACGTAGTTGTTGGGGTCCTTGTAGGGGACGGCGGGGACCTCGAGGAGCTCGGCGCCGACGAGGCGGAGCATGTCCTTCTTCTCCTGGCTCTGGGTGTCGGGGATGACGATGACGGTGCGGTAGCCGAGGGCATTGCCGACGAGGGCGAGGCCGATGCCGGTGTTGCCGGCGGTGCCCTCGACGATGACGCCGCCGGGGCGGAGGCGGCCGCGGGCGATGGCGTCCCGGATGATGAAGAGGGCGGCGCGGTCCTTGACGGACTGGCCGGGGTTGAGGAACTCGGCCTTGCCGAGGATGGTGCAGCCCGTGAGCTCGGAGGCGCGCCGGAGCTTGATGAGGGGCGTGTTGCCGATGGCCGAGATGACGTCTTGATGGAAGTGCATGGGGGCTCGCAACCGGCAGGGTAGCGCCCGGGAGCCCACCGGCTCAAGGCACCCACCGTGTGAGGTCGGGTCCGAATGGAAAAAGGGCCCGAATCACCCCGAAGGGGACCTAGGCCCTCAATGCCTCCCGAGGAGGCGGCTCCCGGCAGAGCCTACGCCCGCGCGGACTTCTTGAGCTCCTCGACCTCGACCTTGAGGAGCCAGTCGTCGCGGAAGTCGGTGGCGGCGTTGGAGATCTGCTCCAGGCGCGCGAGGTTGATGGCCTTCGACTCGCGCATGGTGCGCACCTCGCGGTAGAGCGCCGCGAGCGACGGGTGCAGGGCCGTGGCCTTCTTCTCACGGGCCTTGGCCTCGCCCTCGCCCTCGGCGAAGGCGTTGAGCTCGCCGAACCAGCGGTCCCACGCGCCCGGATCCGCCGGTCCCCCGGCCACCGAGGGCAGGCCCGTGCTCAGGAACAGCTTCGCCACGCTCGGCAGCTCCACCGGGCGGCCGTCCAGCTCGCCGCGCAGGTTGAGCACCTCGCCCCCTCCCACCGCGAAGCCCTGGATCTTCAGGCCGCTGGCCAGCTCCAGCTTGAAGGGCCCCTTGTCCGGCAGCTGCCCCTCGCCGAACGCCACCAGCGCCAGCCCCGGCCACGGCTTGCCCTCGGCCTTGCTCTCGCGCGACACCATCACCGGGCCCTCCAGGCGCACCAGCGCGCTGGTGAGTCCCTCGGCCACCGGACGCGCCCCGGGCAGCGCCTCCACCACGCGCGCCGTAATCTCCCGGCCATCGGCCAGCACCAGGTGGTTCACCGTGCGCGCCTGGATGGCCTCGTTCAGCCCGTAGTCCCCGCCGCGCTTCCACGCGAGCGTCGCCTCGAACTCGTTCAGCACCTCGAAGAGGTGCTCGAAGTCGCGCGCCACGAAGAGCTGGGGCTGCATGCGGGTGATGTCGTACTCGGTGTCCGCGCAGGCCACGCACAGTGGCAGCTTCTTCACCGCGTCGGTGAGGCAGTGCTTGGCCTCGCCGATGCTCGAGAGCAGGCCGGCCCCGTAGATGCGCGGCTGCTCCATGCCGCCGATCATCCCGTACTCGGCCGTCCACCAGTAGAGCCGCGAGGCGCGGGTGCTCTCGCTGACGTAGCGGCGGCTCTGGTTGGCGGCCTCCAGGCGCGCCTGGGCATGGGCAATCTCCTCCTGCGTCGCGGTGGGGTCCTCCTTCACCACGCTCAGGTTGCGGATGGCCTGGAAGACGGCCTCGTCCTCCACCGTGGCAATGGCCTTGAAGCCCACCAGCCCGCAGCGCTTGAGGTACTCGGCATAGCGCGCGTTGGCGATGATGGGCGCGTGGCCGGCGCTCTCGTGGACGATGTCCGGGGCCGGCGTGTACGGGATGTGCTCGTGGGTACGGATGTCCGCGGCGATGGCCAGCACGCCGAGGGCCTGCAGCTCGGTGAACACCGCGGGCGGGATGAAGCCGCGCACGCCCACCGCCGCCCAGCCCAGCTTGGACAGCTTCTCGTTCATCTCATCCAGGCTGGGGATGCGCTCCAGGCCAATGCCGGTGGCCTCCAGGCCCTCCAGGTAGACGGAGTGCGCCTTGTCCGCCAGGTGGCTGCGCAGCTGGCCGAGGATGTGGCGCCACACCGCCTGATCCCTCGGCGTGTAGGCGTCGTAGTCCTGACTCACCACATAGCGCCGCAGATGCGCGGGCAGTCGGGCAATGGTCCGTTCGGTGGGCGTCATGGGAGCTTCTCCGTTGCATGAAATCTACGCACCGGGAGCCCTGACGGAAATCCGATAAAAACCGACGTCTTCTTCGATTTTCCGCCGTTTGCATGCACCGCGTCAGAGCGGGGCCGGGTCGCTCCTGCGGCGCTTCGACGCGAGGCGCTGACGCAGCCCTCCGAGGACGAGCTGGGCCGCCTCGGAGCCGGGGCCGCCCGAGGGACGGAGCGTCACCACCTCGACGAACTGGGGCTGCTCCTCGCGCAGGGGCCAGACGCAGAGGTCCTCGGGGAAGGAGCGCAGCAGCCGCAGGTCGGGGGCGATGGCGCAGGCGTGGTAGGCGCGCAGCAAGTCGAAGAGGTGGAGGAAGCTCTGCACGCGCGACACCTCGCGCACGGTGACCTCATGGGCGGCGAAGCGGGCGCTGTTGGCGCTGCCGTACGGGTCCTCGCGCTGCCAGTCCACGAAGGGCTGGCCGTCCAGGTCGCGCACGTGGAGCGTGCGGCGGGGGCCATGGCGCTGGGACAGTTCACTGCCCGGGCCGGCGAGGATGACGAAGGGCAGGTGGAGCAGGGACTCGGCCTCGACGCCGCGGTGGGGCGGCAGCGGGGTGAAGTCCACGGCGAGGTCCAACTGGCGCGTCTGCACCTGGCGCACGAGCTCGAAGGTGCCGCCGAAGCTGACCTCCAGCTTGATGCCGGAGCGGGCCACGTCTCCGGCGATGCCGGCGAGCAGGAAGTTGGAGAGGGTGGGGTTGAGGCCCAGGCGCAGGCTGGCCTCGGCGCTGGCGAGGTCTCTCAGGCGCTTGAGGTCCAACTGGTGGAGGGGCGTCTGGGTGCCCTCGTAGAGCTTCTCGCCGCGGGCGGTGAGGTGGAGGCGGCGGCCGGGGCCGCGCTCGAGGAGGGGCTGGCCATCGGCGAGGGTGTCCTCGAGGGCGCGGATGTGCTCGCTGACGACGGAGCGGGCCACGCCGAGGTGCTCGGCGGCGCCTTCGAGACTGCCGGACTCGACGGCGGCCGCGAAGGACTCGAGCCAGACGAGGTGCCGGGGGAGCTTGCGCGGGGGCATCGGGGCCCATCCTTACACCCGGCGGGCGCAGATGCCCGTGCTCTCACTCGCTCCTACGATAAGCGCCTGGTGCGGCCGTTCTATGTGCGCATCGGGAGCCGCATTGCCAACCGAAACACATCGGTTCATGCGCGCAACTGGTTGAGCAGCGCCTGCCATTCAGGGAAGAGCGCCACGGCCGCCGCTGGATTGTTTCGGACCCAATCGCGCAGGCGGTGGCGGAAGAACTTGGGGTTGTTTTCTGGACGTAGGGCGAGTGACGGTGTGAGTGCGGCCAGCAGATCCTTGCCCGAATACCAGAGGAGCACTTCTTCGGTACGCGTCAGGGCCTTCAGTCGTTGCGAATTCTGCGAGAAAGACATCGCGACGGTCGAGTCGGCCAGCGCGGGTTCGACCTTCAGGCGAAATGTCTCGATGGTACGCTGGACCCAATTGAAGCAGGCTGGATCGCTACAATCAGCAGGAAGCTTGATCTCGTTCTGGAGGTCGTCGGGCCGTGTTGGCAGGTCCGAGAAGGGGGGCAGGCTGCGGCGTGCAATGCCGAGGGTCCACCGTGCCGCAGTGTAGGATTGAATGTGCTGAGCCGCCTTGAGCAACTCTGCCGAGTATGCGGCTTCATCCCAGTGGGTTGCTTGGGCGACGAGACGCGGTTCGAGCAGGTAGCTCTCCAACTCATGACGGCACCAGCGCCAGCCGAGCACGTCCCCTTTCATCTTGTCGACAGGGCGATCGACGGAGGGCCGGGTCAGGTCCACCGGTGGATCGAAATCGAAGTCCCGATCGCGCAGGTAGCAGGCTTGCACGCCCTTCTGCCGTGCATCTCGTGCCTTGGGCGCCAACGACCCCTTGGGGCCGCCTTTCTCGACCACCACTCGGAGCAGTGCCGTGACGAGAAGAGGGGTGAGGACCTCCGCATCCAGGTCTCCCTCGACGAAAAGGCGCGCTACAGGCATGGCTGTCCCCCTGGAAGCCGGAGCTCGTTCTCGGCGGGAGTTACCTCTTCCAGGTAGGGCGAGTGGCTCGTGACGATGAACTGGCAGTCGGGGCCAATTCGTCTCAGGGAGGAGATGAGCACCTGCTGTTGGGGGGGATGGAGGTGCAGTTCCAACTCATCGATGAGCACGACCGAGCGCGCAATCCCCAGACGCACGAACTCGAAGATCAGTGGGAAGATGGCCTGCTCTCCGGAGGACATCTCCGCCAGATCGTAGGCGCGGTTGTCACGCTCTATGAGGAAGTAGGAGTCTGCGGCGCTCGGAGCCTGTCCCACCTCGCGAGGCTCCACGCCGGCAAAGTGCGTTCCCGGGAAGAGCTCTGCGAACCGTGTTTCAAGCCGCATGAGGTAGTCGGATGCTTCCGTCTTGCGCGGTGAGGTGTGAAAGCCCCACCAGCCGACGAGGTACTCGCGCAGCTTGCTGTAGCCAATGGTCCTCAGGTTGCGGTGTTGGTCGAACCAATAGGCACCGCCTACCCTGGGGAGGTAGGCCGGACGGATGTGGGGTTGGGTCTTGCTCAGCGCGGAGATGAAGAATCGTCCGAGGAACTGGCTCAGCGCGCCTGGCCCTTGGGGAGACGAGAGCCCGCCATTGGAATAGACGAGCTTCACCAGGGAGTGGCGGGTGGGTGGGTGCAGAGGTGGATGTTCGCCGGGCCTACCAGCTTGGTGCCACTGCTGGAAGAGTTCGTGTGTTGCGTCCAGTTCATCGGGCTCGAACAGCACGTCCAACTCGACCCGTGTAGGCCCGCGGCTCGACACTCGCTCGGCCAGGAAACCCGTCCATTGGAACTGGGCGGGCTCCGGCGTTTGTCTCGTTGCCAGCGACAGGGTCAGTGCAATCGCCTGGAGCACGGTCGTCTTTCCCGAGCCGTTGTCACCGAGCAGCATCGTCAGCGGACGCGGCTGGTCGGATCCCTCCTCCAGGACGGGGACGTTGAGCTGGTCGATGCCCTTGAAGTTTTGAATGTGGAGATGGGTGAGATGCATCAGCCGCTTCTTCCTGCCCCTGCTGCTATCACGCACCGGGACTGTAGGCGACCCTTCTAACGAGTGATCGTCGAGAGTGCGCTTGCCCGTCGAGGGAGGCCACTGGAGAGCGAACATGGCGTCACGAGTGAACATCTCGGCTCTTCGTCGCATCCCCAGTGCCCCTGACAGAGAGTTGGCTTGGTGAGAGTTGTGCCTCCGGGGGCCTGCCGCCGGGCCCGGGTGTCCCTATAGTGGACGGTACCGTGGCCACCCATCCGGACAACCTGCGAGCGCGGCTGGAAGAGCGAGGGGAGCTGCTCGAAGCGACCCGCCTGCGCTACCGCGCGCTGGAGAAGATGCTGCGGGCCTTCTTCTGGAAGGACCGGGTGCGGGCCAACCTGGAGCTGCTGCGTGAGGTGGCGCTGGCCCAGCCGCAGGTGGACACCACGCTGGAGTCGGTGGCCCGGCGCGCGGCGGCCGAGGGCTGGCCGAGGAGCTCGGCGCCCATGGTGCTGCTGGCCGAGGTAGCCCGCTTGCGCGAGGCCGTCGCGTGGGCGGTGGAGCGGCGGCTCATCGCGAAGCAGAAGCCGGCGCAGCTCGGCGAGGCGCTGCTGAAGCTGGAGGAGGAGGTGCTGGACGCGGGGCCGCTGCTGGGGCGGCGCCTGTGGGCCCAGGCGGTGGAGATCCTGCCGCGCAACCTCCCGGAGCTGCGGGCCGCGTGCGCGGCGGGGGAGGTTTTCGAGCGCGTCTTCAAGCGTCCGGCGGTGGAGGGCGCGCTGCCCTTCGACGCGGCGGAGGCGGACGAGGTGCGGCGGGCGCTGCTCGTGGCGGACAAGGCGCTGGAGGCGTTGTGGACGCGCCTGGAGCGCTTCGACGGCACGGGCCGGGTGAGGAGCTTCCTGGAGAAGCGGATGCGGCGGGCGCCGGTGCGTCCTCCGCGCAGCGGGCCGGAGCTGTTGCTGCACGCGGCCTTCTGGCACGACCTGACGCGAGCGCGGCTCAGGGCGCTGCTGGAGTCCCGGCTGTCGCCCGTGGTGCCGCGCGAGGAGGAGTGGCCGGAGCTGCTGGGGTGGCTGGTGGCGCGGGAGGGCCCGGCGCAGGCGCGGCTGGAGGCCTCGGAGGTGCTGAGCGAGGGGCGTGCGGGGCTGCTGGAGGTGGCGGCGGAGCTGGCGGCGCTGTCGCGGGCGCGTCCGGTGGGGCCGTGGAACGAGGAGGCCGCGTGGGTGCGGTTGTGGACGGCGGCGCAGCGGGCGAGGTCCGAGACGGGCCCGGACGCGGAGCGGCTGCGCGAGTCGCTGCGCCTCTTCATCCGGCTGCGGGGACAGGGGCAGATGCCGGCGCGGCTCTTCTCTCCGGAGCGGGATGTGCTCGCCCGGACGCCGGGCGGACGGCCGGGAGGAGAACCGGAGGACCTGCCGGGGCTGGTGCAGCGGGCGCGGGAAGCAGCCGGGCGGCCTCGGACGGGGCGGGTGTCGGGGTAGGGCTTTAACCTGGACGCCCACGTGTACGGATGGGAGAAAGGCCCCCCGTGCGGCTGCTGGCACTCCACGTTCAGGACTTCCGAAACCTTGGCCAGGTGACCCTGGCGCCGAGTGCGCACGCGTCCATCGCGGTGGGGCAGAACGGGCAGGGGAAGACGAACCTGCTGGAGGCGCTCTACTTCCTGGCGACGCTCAAGCCGTTGCGAGCCGGGCGCCTGTCGGAGCTGGTGCGGTGGGGAGCGCCGTCGGCGCGGGTGACGGGCCGCTTCCTGCTCAAGGGCGCGGAGCGGGAGATTTCCGTGGAGGTGGCCGGAGGGGTGCGGCAGGCCTTCGTAGACGGGAAGAAGGCGTCGAGCCTGGAGGAGTACTTCGGGGGCGTGTCGGTGGTGGCCTTCACCCCGGACGACCTGGAGGTGGTGAAGGGAGGGCCGGAGGCACGGAGGGCCTTCCTGGACCGGGCGGTGTTCAACCGCTTCCCGGCGTTCCTGCGGGAGAGCCGCGAGTACGCGCGGGCGTTGAAGAACCGCAACCGGTTGTTGAAGGCGGGCCCGGTGGACGCGGCGTACCTGGACGCCTACGACGAGACGCTGGCGAAGGCGGGGGCGCGGGTGTACGCGCGGCGGCGGGCGCTGATGGCGGAGCTGGCTCCGAGGGCGCAGGCGACGTTCGCCGCCATCGGGCGGACGCCGGAGCCGGCGGCGTACGGCTACCACCCGGCGCACCTGGGGGACGTGGACTTCGTGGGGGCGGACGAGGCGGCGCTGGCGGTGGCGCTGCGGGAAGCCCTGGCGGCACGTTCCCGGAGGGACCTGGACCGGGGCTTCACCTCGGTGGGGCCGCACGTGGACGACGTGACGGTGACGTTGGGGAAGCGGAGCGCGCGGGCGTACGCGAGCCAGGGCCAGCAGCGGGCGTTGGTGTTGGGGTGGAAGATCGCGGAGATCGAGAACCTGGAAGCGGCGATGGGCTTCCTGCCGTTGCTGCTGCTGGACGACGTGTCGAGCGAGCTGGACCCGGAGCGCAACACGTACCTGATGAACTACCTGGCGGCGAGCGGGGCGCAGGTCTTCCTGACGACGACGGACGCGAGCCTCGTGAGGGGAGCGGCGGCGCAGGACACGTTGTGGCTGGGAGTGCGGACGGGAGAAGTCACGAGCGTGACTTCCACGCAGGAGCCATCAGCGCGAGAACAAACCGCGGACGAGCCCGCGTAGAACACCTTCCCCCCTGCGCCCAACATCCCCTCGCCCGTGCCCATCTCCCCTCGCCCTCTGGGAGAGGGACGGGGTGAGGGTATCGAGCATCCCAGGTTGGCCACCCGCGGTTTCCTGACCGCCCCGCTCAATCCCAGCGCCCACCGCGCCCGGCGGTGAGGAGCGAGGTGGGAACGAGGCTCACGAGGACGAGCACGCCCAGGTACAGACCCATCATCCGGAGCAGCTCGTTACCGAACTTCACGAGGAGGATGGGCAGGCCGATGGCCCAGGCCAGGGTCATCCAGCGCGCGAGCGGGTGGGGGATGAGGCGGAGCAGTCCCAAGCCGATGCACGGCTCGAAGAAGGGCTGAATCCGGCTGGCGAACGAGCGATCCTTCTCGAGCTCCCGGTGCAGCTGCTCCACGTACCGCTGCCGCTCGGCCATCCGCGCGGCCTCGTCCTGCTGGCGGGCCTGCTGGAGGACCTGCATCTGCTCGCGAGTCTGTGCCTCGGCCTGCGCCTGGGCGCGCGCGCGCTCCGCGTCGTAGGCGAGCTGCTCGGGGGACTGGAGGTCCGCGCCGCACGTGGTGCACTCCCGAACGAAGCGGCCGTTCTCGGCCTCGCAGCGGACGCAGCGCGGAAAGGACTGTCCCTGGGCGGGTGCCTCATCGAGCGTCAGCGGCGTCTGCCCATGGAGCTTGAAGCGCTCGACATGGGCCTCGGGGACGGAGACGGAGGCGGGGGCGTCGGCGCTGGGCCCCGCGACGGACTCGAAGCGGCCGCCGTCCTGCAGGCGCACCTGTCCGTCGGGGTGGGGCTTCTCGCCGCGCGAGCGCTCGAGGTGGAGGAAGCGGGAGAACTTGTTGGAGGACATCGCCTACTCCTTCCTCGCGCCGTTGCCGGAGGATGAGGCCGGACGGGTGCGCCCGCGGGCCCAATCGCGCAGCCGGACGATGTCATCGCGCATGGTGACGGCGAGCGGGACAGTCTCCTGCAGAGCCCCGGTGATGTGGCGCTGCTCCAGCTCCACGCCCTGGCCGAAGGCCTCGTAGAGCGCGGCGATGATGGCCTGCTCTATCTCCGCGCCGCTGAAGTTCTCGGCGAGGCTGGCCAGCGCGTTCAAATCGAAGGTGGCCGGGTCGCGCTTCCGCCGCTGCAGGTGGATGCGGAAGATGTCGCGGCGCTCGGCGGCCTCGGGCAGGTCGATGAAGAAGATCTCATCGAAGCGGCCCTTGCGCAGCAGCTCGGGGGGCAGGCCTTCAATCCGGTTGGCGGTGGCGACCACGAACACCGGAGACGTCTTCTCCTGGAGCCAGGTGAGCAGCGTGCCGAAGACGCGCGCGGTGACGCCGCCGTCCGTGGTGCCCGAGGAGGCGACACCCGACAGGCCCTTCTCAATCTCATCCACCCAGAGCACGACGGGGGCGATGCTCTCGGCGACGCGGATGGCTTTGCGGAGGTTCTCCTCGGAGGAGCCGACCAGCCCGCTGAAGATGCGGCCCATGTCGAGCCGCAACAGGGGCAGGTTCCAGTGCGCGGCGATGGCCTTGGAGGTGAGGCTCTTGCCGCAGCCCTGCACGCCGAGCAGCAGCAGGCCGCGCGGCTCGGGGAGGCCGAACTGGCGGGCGCGCTCGCCGAAGGCGGCGGTGCGCTGGGTGAGCCACTGCTTGAGGCTCTGCAGGCCGCCCACGTGGCCCAGGTCCTGCTCCGGCGGGTAGTACTCGAGCAGCCCGCTCTTGCGGATGACCTGGCGCTTCTCGTCCTGGACGCGGCGGATGTCCTCGGCGCTCAGCTTGCCGTCGTGGGCAATCGCCTTGGCGAAGGCATTCTCCGCCTCCGACAGCGTGAGGCCCTGGGCCGCCTGGATGAGCTGCGCGGCCTGCTCGCGCGACAGCTCGATGGTGGCCTTGTTGCCGCGGCGCACCACCGCGACGATCTCCTTGAGCAGGTTCATCAGCTCCTGGAAGTCGGGCAGCGGGACGTCGAGGACGGACACCTCCTTCTCCAGCTCGGTGGGGATGACGAGCGTGGGGGACAGGAGGATGACGGTGGTGAAGGTGCTCTTGAGGGCGTGGGCGAGCTCGCGCAGGGCGCGCACCACGGACTTCTCCTCCAGGTAGGGGTGGAAGTCCTTGAGCACGACGAGCGAGGGCTCGGAGAGCTTCTCGATGGCGGCGATGGCATCGATGGGGCTGCGCGTGTCCTCGGGGAGCGCGGGACCCCGGGAGCCGCCGAGGTAGCGCAGGCCGCGGCTGATGGACCAGGACAGCAGCACCTTGCCATGGGCGCGGGCCATGTCCGCGAGGAGCGAGTCCACGCGGTGCTCCTCCCACGACACGAGGTAGAGGAGCGGGTAGCGGGCGCGGATGAGGATGTCGAGCTCCTCGAGCCAGGGAGCGGAGGAGGACCCGGGACGGGGGAGCGCGGGGCTGGACACCATGCCCCGGGTATAGCAGGCCGGGAGTGCCTCGCGCATCGAGGGGCAGGTGGGCTTACTTGAGGCTGCCGACCGGGTCCACCTCGGCGAGCAGCTTGGTGACGCGGGCCTCGTCGATGCGGGCGGTGAGGCGCTCCTGCTCGTGCTGGTCGCGCACCGTCTTGGACAGGCTGAAGGTGGAGCCGATGGTGAAGAGCAGGCCCATGCCCAGGAAAGCCTTCTGCCAGCCGTCGATGGGCAGGTGGTAGATGCCGATGGCCATCACGCCGACGGCCAGGGCGAAGGAGAGCCAGGTCTGGATGACCCAGGCACCACTGTGGGTCGGCTGCACGGCGGCGGTGTTGGGGCGGGACATGGTGGGCCTCTTTGGGAAGAGCGCTTCCGGTGGAAGCGCGTTGACGAGACACAACATGCCCCCGTTCCTCGCAAACTGCATGGAACTAATGGCTCGTCCTTCGATAAGCTCCAGTCAATGATTCAGCTCCAGCGGCTCGAGGGCTTCTACTGGGTGGCTCGCTGCGAGGGCTACGCCCGGGCGGCGCGCGCCTTCCCGTACCCCATCACCCAGCCGGGCGTGCACCAGCAGGTGAAGCGGCTGGAGTCCGAGCTGGGCGTGCGCCTCTTCGAGCGCGTGGGCAAGGACCGCGTGGTGCTCACCCCGCAGGGCCGCGCGCTCTACGAGTACCTGGCCCCCTTCTACGAGGGCCTGCCGGTGCTGGAGCGCTCGTTGCGCACGGGGACGGTGGGCGGGCGGCTGCGCATCCACGCCTCGGGGCACACGCTGCGCCACCTGCTGCCTCCGTGGCTGCGGCGGTTGCAGGGCCAGCGGCCCGACATCGAGGTGGCCCTCTTCGAGGCGAAGGTGCCCGCCGTGTCCCTGGTGCGCTCGGGCGAGGCCGATCTGCTGGTGGACCACCTGCCCGAGGTGCCCGCGGACCTGGAAGCCCAGCAGGTGGGCAAGACGCGCGCCTTCCTCGTGTTCCCGTCCAACCACCGGCTCGCGCGCAAGGGGCCGCTGAGCCCCGAGCAGTTCCGGGACGAGCCCTTCATCACCTACAGCTCGGATCCGCAGTTGAGGGACCTGCAGCTCGCGGCGCTCTCACACTTCGGCGTGGTGCCGCAGCGGATGTACGCGGCGGACTCATCCGAGACCATCCTCGGCTTCGTCGCGGCGGGACTCGGCTACTCGCTGCTGGCGTCGCTGCTGCCCCGCGGACCGAAGGTGCCCGGCGTGGTGGCGCAGCCGCTCGACGAGCCGGCTCGCGAGTTCCCCATCTACGCCGCCTGGCGCAAGAGCCCGCAGCGCAACCCGCTCATCGACGCCCTGCTGGGGCTCGCTCCCAAGCCTTGAGGCGGGACGCGGCCTCTCCAGCGGGCGGCCGACTGCCTACTTGTCCGCCTTGGGGGCCTTGGTCTCCGGGCCCTTCTGCTCCTCCTTGATGGTGCCCAGGCTGTTGCTCCACCACTCCGGGCACAGAAGGATGAAAAGGCCCCCGAACACCAGCATGCCCACCAGCGAGACGATGACGACTTCTCCCATTCGTTCCTCCACACCGCCCTGAGGCCAGGACGGCCACATTCCTCTACAACAACCGGGGAGGCGGTGGAGTCCCAGCGGCGAGCTCCTGCACGAATGGCCGCGGCCACCGCCTCGTGACGCGGCATGTCAGGCCCCGATGGTACGCCGGGTCCATGGGTTCGCGCGACCTCGCGTCCCATTCCTGGAGGAGTTTCGTGAAGAAGCTGTCGATGCTGCTCGCCACGCTCACACTGGCCTCGGCGCCAGCCTTCGCCGCCGACTACAAGTGCAAGGGCAACCGGGTGGAGAAGGGCGGCGCCACCCAATACACCGTGCGCACCTCGGGCCCGGACATCACCATCGAGAAGGGGGGCGGCACCCGGGGCAAGGCCGTCAAACGCGGCAATGACTACGCCGTCGAGGTGGGCGGCAGCACCCAGGCCACCATCGAGAATGGCCGCATCTACAAGGGCGGCTCCACCTGGAGCTCGGTGAGCGAGGCCCAGCGCGTCTATGACTGCCCGGACATCGTCGCCGCCACCCTCTGGGTGCTCGAGCAGAAGGGGCAGCTGTAGTCCCTCACCGGCCCGCCGTGAGCACTACGGCGGGCCGCTGTGCGCTCACGCCCGGCGGCGCAGGCGGAAGCGCCGTAGGGGGTTGGTGATCGGCCCCGCCGCCTCCTGCGGCACGTGCTGGAAGTAGGCGAAGCGGAACTCCGCCCACAGCACGATGTAGGCCACCCCGAAGATGGCCGTGGCCACCACCGACCACCACGACACCCCGAAGGCCAGGCTCACCAGCGCCGACAACAGGCACACCACTCCAATCCCCAGGGCGACGTCCCGGCGCCGCGGTGTCTCCGACATCGCCAGGCCCATGGAGACGAGCGACATGGCCAGCAGCAGCCACGCCAGCCCGAACGCCTCCCGGGCATACAGGAGGGCGATCGACAGCAGGAACAATCCCAATCCGAAAAGCCCCAACCCACCGTCCATGAGGTGCCTCCTCCTCCGGAGTTGCCAGAAGCAAGGGTTCAGGCCCTAACATCCGCATCTGTCCACCAGTGGAGGAACGCTCGGCGCGGCGTGCGCCTGGCACGTCCGGCAGCCCTCCGCGTGGCGGGGATTCAACCTTTCATTCCCGCCGCAACTCACCGCCTCTTGCACGGGTGCCTACCCTCGCCCCGATGAGCAGGGGTGTCCTCCGTCACGTCCTTCCGCTGTTGTTGCTGCTCGCGTCCGCCGTGGGCTGTCACCGAGGGGTGCGTTTCGAGAACCAGGTGTTCTCCAAACCCGGGGTGCGCTACCGGCTCGGCGCGCTGCCGCCCGTCTGGGCGCGGGTGAAGCTCTCCAACAACGACCTCGCCTGGTACACCCCGGAGACGGGCCACGCCCTGTCGGTGAACTCCACCTGCCGCGAGCACGAGGACGCGCCGCTGGATGTCCTCACGCGCCACCTTCTCATGGGCTTCACCGAGCGGTTGGAGGTGGAGCAGCAGAATGTGGTGGTGGATGAGCGCGAGGCGTTGCGCTCGCGCTACCGGGCCAAGCTGGATGGCGTGCCGGTGGAGCTGCTCTTCCTGGTGCTCAAGAAGGACCAGTGCGTCTACGACTTCACCTACGTGGCGCCGCTGGGGCGCTACGAGGAGCGGCTGGCGGGGTTCGAGTCGCTGGTGCACGGCTTCCACGCGGAGGAGGCATCATGACGACGGAGGCCAGGCTGCATCCCCCGCACCACCGCCACCACCGCCCGGTGGAGACCTCGCAGGCGGGGGCCATCAACCCGCTGGGCGGCTCCTTCACCCACCGCATGAAGGTGCGGCTGGAGCGGCTGGGCGCGCTCATGGTGATGACGGGCCAGGTGGCGGTGCGCTCGGTGAGTCCGCCCTTCTCGCCCTCGGCGCTCGTCTACCAGGTGGAGGCGCTGGGCGTGCGCTCGCTGCCCATCGCCCTGCTGACGGCCACCTTCGCGGGGCTCGTCATCTCCCTGCAGTTCGGCTTCTTCCTGGGGCGCTTCGGCGTGCAGTACACGGTGGGCCGGGTGGTGGTGCTCACCCTGTTTCGCGAGCTGTCCCCGGTGCTCATCGCCCTCACGGTGGGGGCGCGCGTGGGCTCGGGCATCGCCGCGGAACTGGGCTCCATGACGGTCACCGAGCAGGTGGATGCCATCCGCGCCCTGGGGGCGGACCCCTTGCGCAAGCTGGTGGTGCCCCGGGTGCTCGCCTGCCTGCTGCTCATGCCCGCGCTCACCGTGCTGGCCGACGTCATCGGCATGCTGGCCGGCGCCTTCGTGGTGAACATGCAGTACGGCATCTCCTACCACCTCTTCTTCCAGGGCGCGCTGCAGACGGTGTTGATGAGCGACTTCATCTCGGGCGTCTTCAAGGGCGTCGTCTTCGGGGGCATCGTCGGGGTGGTGGGCTGCTTCCGCGGGCTCACCGTCGAGGGCGGCACCGAGGGCGTGGGCCGCGCCACCACCCAGACGGTGGCCATCACCTCCGTCTCGGTGTGTCTGGCCGACTTCTTCATCACCAAGCTCACGCTCTACCTCTGAGATGCTCTTCCGCCACCGCACGTCCCGCCTCCAGTTCCAGCCGCCCCGGCGCGGCGAGGAGCTCATCCGCTTCGAGCACCTGCGCAAGTCCTTCGGGCCCAAGCACGTCTTCGACGACCTGGAGCTCTCCGTGTACGCGGGCGAGACACTCACGGTGATTGGGGGCTCGGGCACGGGCAAGAGCGTGCTGCTCAAGTGCCTCATCGGGTTGCTGCGGCCGGATGCCGGACGCATCCTCTTCGAGGGGCAGGATCTCACCGGCTTCCGCGAGGAGGACTTCATCGACGTGCGCCGGCACGTGGCGATGGTGTTCCAGGGCGCGGCGCTCTTCGACTCGCTGACGGTGGGGGAGAACATCGCCTATCCGCTGCGCGAGCACTTCCCGGACATGCCGCCCGAGGAGCTGCGCGAGCGGGTGGCCCGCAAGCTGGCGTTGGTGAACCTGCCGGGCATCGAGGACATGCGGCCGGCGGACCTGTCGGGCGGCATGAAGAAGCGGGTGGGGCTGGCGAGGGCCATCGCCACGGACCCGGAGGTCATCCTCTGGGACGAGCCCACCACGGGGTTGGACCCCGTCACCACCGAGACCATCAACCAGATGATTCGTTCCATGCAGCAGCAGCTCGGGTGCACGTCCATCGTGGTGACACACGACATGGTGAGTGCCTTCTCGCTCTCCGACCGGATCGCCATGCTGGCCAACCGGCGCATCGCCCAGGTGGGGACGCCGGAGGAGATGAGGGCGTCCACGGTGCCGGAGGTGCGGGCCTTCCTGGACGCGCGGCGGCATGAGCTCCGGACTCAGGAGGAGGTGGCGCGATGAGCCTCTTCAGCACGACATCGGCGGAGAAGCACCAGGCGCTGCGGGTGGGCCTGTTCGTGGCGGTGGCCCTGGCCCTGGCCGGCCTCATCGTCTTCCTCATCGGAGACGAGACGCACCTGTTCGAGCAGGAGGTGAGATACATCACCTACTTCGAGAACGTGGAGGGCCTGTCGGACCAATCCCCCGTCTGGTTGGGAGGCAAGGAGGTGGGGCGGGTGGAGGGCATCGACTTCCCGTCCAAGCCCGGGGAGACGCGGCTGGAGGTGCGGCTGCGGATGAGCGCGGAGAACGCGCCGCGGGTGCGGCAGGACTCGGTGGCGCGGCTGTCGAGCCTGGGCGTGCTGGGCGACAAGGCGGTGGACATCACCATCGGCTCGCCGGACAAGCCGCAGCTGCCCGAGCAGGGGGTGATTCCGAGCGCGCGCGGGGCGGACATGTCCTCGCTGATGCGCAGCGCGGCGCAGGTGATGGAGGACACCGTGGCGGTGAGCCGCATGGTGCGCAAGTCGGTGGAGGAGTTCGCCACGCCCCAGGTGTCCGAGGATCTCGCCGCCAGCATGAGCAGCCTGCGCAGGCTGCTCGAGGAGGTGGAGAAGGGGGACGGCGCCCTGCACGCGCTCATCTACGACAAGCAGACGGGCGAGGAGGTGCGGCGGCTGGTGGCCAATGCCTCGAATACGGCGCTGCGGATGGAGCGGGCGTTGGGGCACGTGGAGGGGCTGCTCGACGAGGTGCACAACGGCGACGGCTCGGCGCACGCGCTCATCTACGGCCAGGATGGCATCAAGGCGCTGAGCGAGCTGGGAGCGGCGGCGGGGCAGCTCGCGGTGCTGATGGAGGACGCCAAGAAGAACCCGGACGGCGCGTTGCACCAGCTCGTGTATGGGAACTCGGGCAACATGCTGGCGGACCTGGGCAGCGCGGCGGCGGACATCAAGCAGATTACGGCCATGGTGGCGCGGGGCGAGGGCTCGCTGGGCGGCATCCTGAAGGATCCCACGGTGTACGAGGATCTGCGGGAGGTGGTGGGCAACGTGCGGCGCAACCGGGTGCTGCGCACGCTGGTGCGCTTCGCCATCAGCAACAACGAGAACGTGCAGTACGTGGGCAGGCCCATCGAGCCGCCGAAGGATGATGCGTCCCGGACGGGAATCGGTGGCGCGGGCGCGCCCACGCCGGAGCCGCAGAAGCCGCCGCTCATCCTGCCGCTGCCGCCGCCGGTGCCTTCGGGAGGAAACACTCCCTAGAACGGAATATCTCCTTCCAAGACGTCGTGGATTGACTTTCACCGGACCCTGGTGGTCTCGTGAATGGGCTGCATCCACGACGTCGCGGAGGGGACATGCGTTCACGGATGAGCAGGCGCCTGGGCTCGATTCTTCAGTTCGAGCGGGCTCCGGAGCTTCGCAACCTGGCGGTGCGAGCCCGGGGGGTGAAGCCCCTGATACGCAAGGAGCCGGAGCTCCCTCCCGGATATTCCTGGCACGACTACGCGGTCCTGCTGCTGCACATCGCCGCCGAGGTCGAGCACGCCCTGATGGTGCAGTACCTGTACGCCGCCTATTCGCTGGGTGGACCGCAGGTGCCCGCGAAGCACCGCGACCGGGTGCGGCACTGGCAGGAGGTGGTGCTGGGCATCGCCAAGGAGGAGATGGGGCACCTCATCACCGTCCAGAACGTGCTGCGCCTGATTGGCGGGCCGCTGAACCTCGACCGCGAGGACTACCCCTGGGGCAGCGAGTTCTACCCCTTCGAGTTCAAGCTCGAGCCGCTGACGAAGGACTCGCTCGCCCGCTACATCTTCGCGGAGGCGCCGGCCGGCTGGGATGACGAGGAGGCGCGGGAGATCAAGAAGCGCGCGGCGAAGGGGACCACCACGCAGCCCCTGCACCGCGTCGGTGAGCTGTATGACCGGATGCAGAAGATCCTCGACAACCCAGCGTATGTGAAGGACGCGGACTTCCAGGCCTCCACCACGACGTTCCAGGCCTCCTGGGACGAGTGGGGGCGCGGTTACATGCGCGGCGCCCGGGGACAGAGCACCACCACCCATCGCCAGACGACGCCCGATGTCATCGTCAAGCCGGTGAGCAACCGGGACGAGGCCGTCGAGGCCCTGGCCGCCGTCGGCAAGCAGGGCGAGGCGCGCTTCTACGACCCGGACGTGGACGAGCAGTCGCACTTCCGCCGCTTCCTGGAGATCTACCGCGACTATCCCGAGGGCGAGTGGGTGCCCACGCGGCCGGTGCCCATCAACCCGAAGACGGAGCTGGACCTGGACGCCGACCGGGTGGTGGTGGGCTCCCTCAAGTCCACGTCCCGCGCGGCCGCCGCCCCCCGGTGCGTCACCATCACCCACCCCGAGTCCTCCCGGTGGGCGTACCTGTTCAACCTGCGCTACCGGATGCTGCTGGTGAACCTCTCGCATGCCTACGAGCTCGCCGGAGCCCTCGGCCAGGGCGAGGTGCTCACCGCTCGCGGCCTGCTCATCAACCGCACCTTCGGCGAGATGTACAACGTGCGCTCCCTCTCCAACCTCCTGGTGGAGCTGCCGCTGGACACGTCGGGGTCGGGCGCCATGGCCGGGCCTCCCTTCGAGATGCCCTACTCGCTGGAGCTGCCCGCCACCGAGGCGGACCGGTGGCGGCTGCACCGCGACCTGCTCGAGGCCTCCCAGCACCTCACGGCGGAGCTGCGCAGGCAATACCCCCAGCGCCACACCGACTACCTCCGCGCCCTGGAGGACCTGGACGCGCAGGCCCTCGCCAGCGTCCGCAAGATGATCCCGAAGTCCTGAGCCGCACCCGCTCCGCCTCACCGGAGGAACTGGCGTGACCATCAAGGAATTGCGAATCCTTCCCCCCCTGGCCATCGCGCGTCTCGGCGCCGCCTCGGAGCCGCTCGACAACTACGAGCTCGAGGTGGACCCCGAGGATCCGCTCGGCTTCCGGCGCCTCAAGCCGGCCCCCACCTTCCGCGTGGACCCGGTGACGGGCGCCATCTCCCAGGCCTTCCTGCCCAAGGAGATCCGCTTCAAGTCGTCCGAGGGCCACATCCGGCCCGTGGCCCCGTTCCTCGAGGTGTGGGCCGTCACCTCGAAGGACAGCCTGGTGCCGCTCACCCTGGAGCTGCTCGCCGAGAACGGGCTGGGCCCCTCGGACGTGAAGTGGGAGGTGCGCGTCGGCAACATCAAGATCTTCCGGCGCACCGGGGAGCGCAACGACAAGATCCTCGCGAGCACCGGGCGCTTCTCCGACCACGCCCTCCATGAGCTGGAGGGCCAGTGCCGCAACTTCCGGACGGGCAAGGTGCTGCCGCTGGGCTCGGTGCGCTACCTCCGGCCCACCGAGGAGTTCCCGGAGATCCGCCTGCGCTTCACCCCCGCGCACGGCAAGGTGTACGGCTCCAGCCATGACCTGAAGGGCGCGGATGGCAAGTCCAACCCGGACGAGAACATCGCGGACGTGCTCTATGACCCCAAGAAGGGCACGTGGCAGGGCTACGCCGAGAGCGCGGGCCCCACGCTGACCATGCCCGCGCAGATCTACGCCGGCTACCAGCGGGTCAACAAGAAGGGCGAGCAGGAGCAGGTGAGCTACGGGTACATCGACGACGAGTGCGATGGCCTGGTGCACGTGCAGCTCAAGCTCAAGGGCGCGGCCGAGCCGCTGAAGGCCTTCGCCCGCATTGGCGCGGGGCCGCCCGCCTTCGCTCCGGACAGCTTCCCGGTGCGCACGGTGGCGGATGACCTGGAGCAGGCGCTCCTCGGCCCGGAGGCCAACCCGCGCGAGGCCTCGCTCGAGGCGGCCGAGGACATCGTCCGGCGGGCCTTCGAGACCATCCGGCTGATGAACACCGCGGTGATGAACGGCAACACGGTGAATGGCCAGGTGGACGTGGCCAGCACCATGGTGCGCCAGGACACGGGGGACACCGGCCGCCTCTTCGAGCCCATCATGGCTCCCTCGCTGGTGGACAACCTCACCATCAAGTCCCTGCACCAGAACGTCTTCACGGCGCTGCGCAGCGGGGCGGCGCCCTGGTTCTCGGACGTGCTGCGGCGCCACGACGAGGTGGGAGACTTGAGCAACAAGGGGCGCCGCAAGATGCCCGCGCTGATGCGAGGCGCGGACGGGCGCGCCCTGGCGCTCACCCGCAGGCAGGTGGACATCATCCGCAAGGCCGCGCGCAGGGCCCAGTTCCAGCAGACCACGCCGGACAAGGACGGGGGAGAGAAGGAATGAAGAAGCTCGATCCGAAGAACCTGTCCGCGCAGCTCCATTACCGGGCCGCCGGCAATCCTCCCGGCACGCTGCCCTCGTCCGCCATCTCCAACTGCTTCCCGGGGCTGGAGTTCGACTTCCGCAACGTGTGGCGCCGCATCTTCGTCGGTATCACCCTGCACGAGGCGGACAACTACGTGCTCGACGCGGAGCCCCACCTCGAGCGCCTGGTGGGCCACCGGCTGTTGCGCGTGGACGGGCTGCCGCTCGTCGTGCCCGTCATGGGCCCCCAGAGTCCCGGGGCGGACCCCATCCAGCTCACCACCTCGCTCAACCCCGAGGGCGTCACCTTCATGGAGTGGTCCAACGCCCTGGCGGAGCTGCTGCACACCAAGGCGGGCAAGAAGGTGCGGTGCGAGTTCACCCTGAAGGAGTCCGAGCTGCCGGCCGCCATCCCCACGGACAAGAAGCAGCTGCTCGTCGAGGAGCTGGAGCTGCGGCCCCTCTTCGCGCGGGGCGAGCAGGGCCCCCTGGCCGTCATCGCCCAGGAGCTGGCCGAGCCGGGCGAGCTGACCCAGGGCCTGTGCTCGCCGTGGCAGAACGACTACCGCGAGTGCGCCTGCTACTACTGGGCCGCGAGCCGCCCGGACTACGTGAGCGTGGAGCAGGGCCCGCAGGGCACCAGCGTGGGCATCAACTGGCTGCAGAAGGACCGGAGCCCCGAGGCCCCCCAGCAGTACGTGCTGGACAACCGCGATGACAGCCGGCTCGTCTCGTATGACGACCTGTTCCGCCACTGGCAGGAGTCCCTGCACTTCCAGGTGGAGGGGCGCGACCAGGACATGGTGGCCCTGCCGGAGGGAGAGGCCCCGGATGCACGCTCCAAGTGAGGCGCGGCGGCTCTTCTCGCTGTCCACGCCTCAGGCGCCGTCCGTGCACCTCTTCCAGACGGAGCAGGGCCGGCACCTGCTGGTGGTGAACGGCAGCCGCCTCTTCGACGTGGACGCCGAGGTGTTCGAGGCCCTGGAGCGTGCGCGGCTGGCGCGGGACGAGGCGTCGCTGCAACGGCAGCTGGAGGCGCTGGGCGTCTCCGAGGCCCCCTTCATCGATGACCAGCCGGTGGAGTCGCCGCCGGTGCGGGCGCTCTCGCTGGCGGTGGCGCAGAAGTGCAACCTGGGCTGCACGTACTGCTATGCGCAGCAGGGAGACTTCGGCGGCCCGGCGCGCAACATGCCACTGAGTACGGCGCTGGAGGCGGTGGACCTGCTGCTGAGCGACGTGGGCCGGGGTGAGCGCGTCAACCTGTCGTTCCTCGGAGGCGAGCCCCTCTTCAACCGGAGCGTCATCCGAGCCGCGACGCAGCGGGCCCAGGAGCAGGCGCGGGCCCGGGGCGTTTCGCTGACCCTGTCGCTCACCACCAATGGCACGCTGCTGAACGCCGAGGACGCCGACTTCCTGGAGGAGCACGGCTTCGCGGTGACGGTGAGCCTGGACGGGCTCCAGGAGACGCATGACCGGCTGCGCGCCTTCAAGGGCGGCCAGGGCAGCTTCGCGCGGGTGATGGAGAACGTGGCGCCGTTGCTCTCCCGGCAGCGGCGGATGCAGGTCTCCGCGCGCGTCACCGTCACGCCGCGCAACCTGGCGCTGCGCGAGACGCTCGACGCGTTCGTGGACATGGGGTTTCACAGCGTCGGCTTCTCGCCCATGCTCAGCTCGCCCACGGGGCGTGATGAGCTGGGACACGCCGAGCTGGAGGTGATGCTCGAGCAGATGGTGGACTGCGGGCGGGAGTTCGAGCGGCGGCTCATCGCCGACCAGCGCTACCCCTTCTCCAACATGGTCAACGCCATGCGGGAGATCCACAAGGGCACCCACCGGCCCTATCCCTGCGGAGCCGGCGCGGGCTACCTCGGCGTCTCCGCCAGCGGCGAGCTGGCCGCGTGCCACCGCTTCGTGGGAGACGAGGAGGGCGCCATGGGCGACCTGGCCACGGGGGTGGATCGGGCGCGGCAGGCGCGCTGGCTCACGGAGCGTCACGTGCATCGCCAGGAGCCGTGCCGCTCGTGCTGGGCGCGGTACATGTGCAGCGGCGGGTGCCACCACGAGGTCATCCAGCGCGGGCGCCCCGCCTGCGACTACATCCGCGGCTGGCTGCACTACTGCCTGGAGGCCTACGGCCGGCTCTCCCACGCCCGGCCGGACTACTTCGGCCTGGCCCCCACCGCTGGGTGAGTGGCGTGGAGGCACGGCTCGAGACGGAGGTGTGCGTCATCGGCGGAGGGCCAGCGGGGGCCGCGCTCGCCCTGCGGCTGGCGCGGCTCGGCCATGACGTCTGTGTCGTGGAGCGTCACGCCTTTCCCCGGCCCCACGTGGGGGAGTCGCTGACGCCCGGAGTGTGGCCGCTGCTCGACGCGCTCGGGGTGGTGGAGGCGGTGCGGCGGGGAGGCTTCCTGCCCGCGCTGGAGGCGCTCGTCCACTGGGAGGAGCCCACCGGCAGGCGCGTGCGCGGGCGGGCGGGAGCGCCCGGACTGCTGGTGGACCGGGGGCGTTTCGATGCGCTGTTGCTGGGCGCGGCGGCCTCGGCGGGCGTGAGGGTGCTTCAGCCGGCCCTGGCGCAGCGGCCCGAGCGGGTGGCGGGCGGCTGGGAGCTGCCGGTCCTCCACGAGGGGAGGCGGCGGCTCGTCTCGGCGCGGTTCCTCGCGGACGCGAGCGGGCGCACGGCGTGCTTGGGCGGACGGAAGCTGGCCGTCTCCGCGCGCACCCTGGCGTTGTATGGCTATTGGCGGGGGGAGACGCCCCACGGCCCGGAGACGCGCGTGGAGGCGGGGCCGGATGGCTGGTACTGGGGCGCGCACCTGCCGGATGGCACCTTCAACGCCATGGCCTTCATGGACCCGGAGCTGCTGCGCGAGCGGGGCATCGGGCGGCGGACGCTGGAGTCCTTCTACCGGGAGCTGCTGGGCCGCTCGGGTCTGTTGGAGGCCTGGACGGCGCCCCGCCTGGTGGGGAGCGTGTCCGCCTGCGACGCGACCTGTTACCGCGACACCGTGCCCATCGAGCGGGACTGCATCAAGGTGGGCGAGGCCAGCTTCTCCATTGATCCGCTGTCCTCCTCGGGTGTGCAGAAGGCGTTGCAGACGGCCCTGAGCGGCGCCGCGGCGGTGCACACCCTGCTCGTCCGGCCCGAGCACGCGGAGGCTGCGCTGCGCTTCTACACGGAGGATCAGCGCTCCTCCGCCGAGCAGCACGCATCCTGGGCGGCGGGGTACTACCGGGAGCCCCGGAGCTACCAGGACCGGCCCTTCTGGAAGCGCCGGGCCCTCGCGTTGGCCCCCGCGGCCCCGCCCGAGGTGAGGCCGCCGCTGGGGGAGGACGGCCTCGGCCATCGCCGCTGGCGCCTGGCGAGCGAGGCGGCCCTGGTGGACACGCCCTGCATCGTCGGAGACGTCATCGAGCTGCGCCGGGCGCTGAGCCATCCCCGGTTCGCGAGACCTGTGGCCTGGCTCGATGGCGTCGAGCTGGCGCCGCTCGTGGAGTTGCTCGGCGAGGCGCCCGGCGAGGGACTGACGATGCCGCAGCTCGCGGACAGGTGGGCGAGGCAGGTGCCGCTCCGGCGGGGTGTTGCCATCATGGGCTGGCTCTACCGTCAGGGACTCCTCACGGAGGTCACCGCGAACGCTCCCCGTTGAGCGCCGTGGTTGACAGCCAGGAGTCCCGCCAGCGAGGAAGGAAGACATGATTACGCTCCCCGAAGGCGCGGCGATGAAGGAGTACCAGCGGTACATCCACGAGCTGGAGACGATGCACGGATGGTTGAAGGTGGACCTGGTGCACAACTGTTTCCTCATGGGCGAGGAGATGGGCGAGCTGTTCAAGGCGGTGCGCCGCTACAACAAGCTCTTCGACGAGGGCCAGGGCACGCCGACCGAGCAGGCCCGGGCGAACCTCGCGGAGGAGCTGGTGGACGTCTTCAACTACCTGCTGGCCATCTCCAACCGCGTGGGCGTGGACCTGGAGCAGGCGTTCCGGGAGAAGAACGCGAAGAACCAGCAGCGCACGTGGAGCTGAGGCGGCTACCGGCTGGCGACCAGCACCTGCCGGGCTCGCCCCGGGACGGAGCAGTACAGCCGTAACACGTCCGGAGTCTCCAGGGGCTCCGCCAGGGACTGGCACCAGCGCAGCAACTCGCGCAGGGAGGCGTCGTCCTGGAGCCGCCACCGCTCATCGGTCGCGACGCGGTGGCGGATGCGGGCCAGCGCCGCGGTGGAGACTCCAGCCAGGGTGCCCGTCCGGGTGATGAAGTACAGGCGGCGCAGGAAGGGGCCGGGGCCGGGCTCCCGCCGGAAGTGATGGAAGGAGCCGGGTGCGAAGACGAAGCGCTCGCCGTCCTGCTCGTGCACGGCCTCGCGGTCGAAGTGCCCGGAGCGGAAGTGGCGGGTCCGATACTCCAGCGGCTCGTAATGTCTTTCATCCCCCGTGAACCAGGCGAGGTTCTCCTGGCGGCGGCGGAAGCCGTGGGCCAGGTCATTGAGGTTGCGCTTCACCTCGACCAGGGCGAGCACCTCCACCGGCTCCCCGGCGCGGCGCGGCTGACGGATGAGGAGTTGGTCGAGCTCGGTCCTCGCGGCCCCGAGTCCGACGCCCGTGAGCACCCGGAGCCGCGCGGTGGACTCGGTCCGCACCAGCTCGGGCACGATGTGCTGCCACGTCAGCGCGAGGGCCTGCTGCTCGAAGCCTCCGCCCGCGTGCACGGAGCGGCGCCCCTGGTTCAGCAACAGCTCGGCCAGCGCGGCTTCCGCGCGCTCCAGCCCGAGGCGCGAGCGGAGTTGCTGCAACTCCGCGCGTAACCGGAGCAACTCCTGTCGCGGAGGGCTCTCCCGGGTCAGCTGCTCCTGCTCGCGCTGAAGTGCCTGCTGTCTATCTTGGAAGGCCTCGAGCTTCCGCCGCAGGCCCGGCTGCGCTTCTGGCTCGGCTCGCTCCAGTGCGGTACCCAGCCCGGCGATGGCCTTGCCGCTCCGGGTGAGCTCCTCTTCCACCTGGAGCAGGCGCGCCGCGTGGGGCGAGGCCTCGTCCGCAGCGGCGGCGTGACGGCAGGCCCGCTCCAGCGCACGGAGCTCGGGATGGGCTCGCCGTAGGTCGCGGATGCTGACGCGCTGGACGAAGGCTGTGTCCGATTCCCAGAAGGGTAACTGGTGGGTGAGCCAGTGGCGGAAGCCCTCCAGGTCGAGGCCGCGCAGGTCGACAGCCTGCCGCAGCAAGCGGCGCAGCTCGCGTGTCCCTCGGACAATGGACAGGGTGGAGGGGGAGGGCGTCATGGGCGAGCAGAGACACCGTCAGCGTAACTGCTCCACTGCCGCATGCGCGAGGGCCGCTTTTCTCCCAGCGCCAGAGGACCCCTCTCCATCTCGCAGCAAAGAACGGGGCACCTTCCGGCCGCGCGGCGTGCCGACTGGTCCGACTGTCGGACCAGTTGCTCCTGCTCGCGGCCGGGACCTCCCCCCTGAACGGAATTACTTTGCTTGGCTCAGGCAGGGTCAGGCGGCCACGAGGGGTTCTCCTGCCGCCGCGCGCACGGGAACGGCCCGCATGCGGTCCGCCGTGGGGCTGAAGGCCATCGCGCGGGCCGTCCGGTACACGCAGTGGCCGGTGAGCGCGAGCGAGCCCGTGAATCCGATGAACGCGAAGATCGCCCCGCCGTGGCGGACCTCGAGGATGAGCGAGGCGATGGTGAGGGCGTAGCCCAGGGCGTACAGCGCGAACGTCTTGAGGGAAGTGGGTGGGGTCGTCATGAGAAGTACTCCTTGCCGCGAGGGGGTCTCTCTCACAGATGGGGGTACTTCCCGGTTGTGACGGGACTCTTCCCTACCAATGCGCGAGGAACGACACGAGCAGGGCGGCCAGGGCCATGATGCCGATGACGGTGAGGGCCGCGGGCGTGCCCTGGAAGATGGAGCCGAAGTTCTCCGGGGCCTCGTGGCGTCCATGGGGCGTGCGCTCGACGATGGCCCGGTCGATGAGCAGCACCGTGAGGCTGGCCGCGAGCCAGAGGCCCACGGCGAGCCAGGGCACCGAGCGCAGCAGGTAGCCCAGCACGACGCCTCCGGCGGCAATGGCATACGCGACGGCGTACGCCACGAGTGTCCGGGTGGTGAAGTAGGGACTGGGGCGGCTGGTTCCGCGGACCATGGCGTACTCCTCTCCCCCTCGTCGCCGCAAACGTGGGGAGTCACCGGCAGGCGGGCAATCCCAGCCTGACGGAGACGTGGAGACCGGTTCACGCCCGGCCGCCTCCTGGACGAGCGGCACGGCGTCCCCCCGCCGTCCGCCCGGAGGTCACCCGGCCCCTCCCTCCGGTGCCCTACTGGCGGCAGTGGTCCTCGGGACGGAAGGGCAGGGCCCACGGCTCGCGGCCGTGTGCGCCGTCCTCCGCGGTGAAGAAGACGTCCCAGCCGGAGCGGATGAAGCCCCGCGGCGCGGAGCCCGTGGGCCCTGGCACCACCTCCGTGAGCGGGCGCGTGCCGCCCGGCGTGCCGTTGCTCACCCACGCCTCACGGCCCAGCTCCGGCGTCTCCGCGCTGAAGAAGAGCGTGTCCTGGATGGGCGCCAGCTCCATGGGAGACGAGCCCACGGCCCCCAGCACCAGATCCTTGAAGAGGCGCGTGCCGCCCGACGTGCCATCGCTCACCCACAGCTCGCGGCCGCTCTTGCCGTCGTCCGCGGCGAAGTAGAGCCGGCGGTTCATCACCTTGAGCGAGCCCGGCCTGGAGTCTCCCGCTCCCGCGCGGATGTCCTTGAGCAGCCGCGTGCCCCGCACCGTGCCATCGCTCACCCACAGCTCCTCGCCCGCGGGCTCTCCCTCCAACCCGCCCCGCGCCCGCCCCGCGCTGAAGTACAGCTTCCCGTTCAGCGCCGTCAGGTCATGCGGGTAGGCGCCATGGAAGAAGCGCAGCTCGCGCGTGCTCCCGAGCGTCCCCCGCGTCACCCACAGGCTCGCCTCGCCCTCGTCGTTGTCCACGAGGAAGAACACCCACTCGCTGCCCACCGGCGTCATGCTGAAGACGACATTGTCCTCGGGCGCCTCGAAGACGGGCCGCGCGCCCGGCACGCCCACGCTGCGCCACAGCCTCACCTCGTCGCCCACGTTGGCGACGAAGTAGAGGGCATCCGGGGTGCGCACCATGCGGCGCGGGCTGGACGAGCCGGGGCTGGCCGGGTCGAAGACATCCGCGCCCGGGTACAGGTCCTCCACCAGGAAGGTGCCCGCGGCCGTGCCGTCGCTCACCCACAGCTCGCGCCCGTGCACGCCGTCATCCGCGGCGAAGTAGACCCGCCCGTTGAGCTCCACCAGCCCCGAGGGGCCAAGGTCCATCGGGGACGGGTGGATGTCCTTCACCAGGGAGGTGCCGGCCGGGGTTCCATCGCTCACCCACAGCTCGCGGCCGTGCACGCCATCGTCCGCGGTGAAGAAGACCTTGCCGCCCGCCACGGTGAGCTCGTTGGGCTCGGCGCTGTCGAGCCCCGGGCGGAGATCCTTCACCAGCGAGGTGCCCACGCCTCCCGTGCCGCTGCTCACCCACAGCCCGCGCCCGTGCACGCCATCGTCCGCGGTGAAGAAGAGCCCGTCCTCTCCGCGCACCAGGCTCGCCGGATCCGAGCCCGGCGCTCCCGGGTGGATGTCCCACAGCAGTTGGGCCGTGGTGGAGCAGGGCTCCCAGGTGACGGCGGCCTCCAGGGTGGAAGGCGGCTCGTCGGCGGTGGGCTCGTCATCGAGGGGAACGGCACAGCCCGTGGCGAAGGCGAGCAGGGCCGGAAGGGCTCTCCAATATCTCATCGTGTGCAGCTCCTGAGTGCAGGCGCGGCTGGCGCCGCGTGGGGCTGCAATGTGCGCACGAGGAGCCAGTTGCCCACCCGTGCACCGGAGCGAGCGGCGGTAGTGCATCGACCGTCATGCAGTTGGGCGCGCGACTCATTGCGCTGGCGAGCGGCTGAGCGCTCTCCCGCTGGCCCGCCATCATCCACGCACGTCAGGACACGTACGTCAGAAGGAGACGGGGCCGCCGGAGCGGTGGCGCAGCAGGAAGACCTGGAGCTCCTCGGAGACACGCGTCACGCCACCTTGCAGGACGGTGTGGGGCGTGAGCGCGAGGCTCTCGCCATCGGAGGCCTGCAGGATGAGCCGGTACAGGGGCACGGTGGCGCCGTTGCCCCGGTGGACGGTGTGCTCCAGGTGGAGGCTGACGGCGTCGAGCGGGCGGATGAAGGTGGGCCTCGCGCCCAGCAGGCCGAAGCGCCGCACCACGGCGACGCGCCGCCGCGAGTCGAGGGTGAGCGTCACCACCTGTCCCCAGAGGCCCAGCACCACCAGGGCCACCGCCAGGAAGAGCAGCGTCAGCATCCAGGCGAGAGGGCCCTCCAGCCCGGGTGTGCGCGAGCGGAAGGCAGCCACGGCGAGCAGCCCCGCCACCAGCCAGTAGCCCCACGGCAGGTGCCGCGCCGTCACCGAGTGGGCGTCGGACTGGATGAGCTTCATGCGGGAGTCCTCGGGGGGAATGCGGGCGGAGCGGACGCGTGGCCCGCTCCGCCGGGAGTGACGACGTGTCGCTGGGCTGCGTCTCAGCGCGTGAAGCGCTCCACGTAATTGGGGAAGCTGCTGTTGCCGCCCACGAACAGCACTTCTCCCGTGTGCAGCAGCGTGGCCGAGGGCTCGCTGCGGCCCCCCACCTTCATGTACGGGGTGGTGTTCCACGTGTTCGTCGAGGGGTCATACACCGCCGCCTGGCCGATGCCATCCGTCACCAGGACCTCTCCCGAGTAGAGCATCGTCGCGGAGAAGAAGGGGGTCGAGTTGAAGGGCAGGGGCGGCCCCAGGGACCACTGATTGGTGTACGGGTCGTAGAGCTCCACCGTGTTGCCGCCGTCGATGCCACCGACGACGAGGACGTTGCCCGAGTAGAGCCGGATGGCGGAGTGGCCGTGGCGGGCCCTGATCATATTGGGGGCATAGGACCACGAGTTCGTCGCGGGGTCGTAGATGTTCACCTCGGCGGAGGCGAATTCCGAGCCCGGGGGCCAGTACCTGTAGCCGCCGGTCACCAGCACCTTGCCCGAGTAGAGCACCGCCGCGCCGGTGCGGCTGCGGGAGGTGAAGCTGCCCGCGACCTCGGTCCACGTGCCCGTCTCCGGGTCGTACACCTCTCCCGGGGGACCGATCGGCCCGTAGCGGCCCGCGGGCTGGTTGCCGCCCGCCACCAGCACCTTGCCCGAGTCGAGCCGCACGGCGGTGTGGTTGAAACGGGGAACGAACAGGGAGCCGGTGGGGCTCCACGTATCGGTGGCCGGGTCATACAGCTCCGCGCTCGGGAACAGGGTGGACCAGTCACTGGTGCGGCCACCGGCCACCAGCACCTTGCCCGAGGGGAGCTCCGTCGCGGTGTGGTAGGTGCGGCTGGTCGTCATGGACGCCGTGCGCCGCCAGAAGTTCGTGTACGGGTTGTACACCTCGGTGCCACTGCCATCCGTCACCAGCACGTCGCCCGGACCGCTCAGCAGGGTGGCGGTATGGCCTCCCGGATGCGCGAGCCGTGAGGACGCATTGAGCGTCCAGGTACCCACGCTCAGCGCGGCCTTCTGCGACGCCAGCGCGGCGGTGGGAGTCTGCACGGGCTCTTCGGGCTGGCATCCACCGGCCATGGATGCGAGGCCCGCCAACAGCAACGACCAACGGGTTGTCTTCACGAGTACCTTCCCTTGGGGGACATGCGGCCGGGGGGCGGCCGCGGTGTCACTCTACGGGGAGACACACTGCCTTCGCGGTGGTGATTCCCGCGTAGTGGATTGCCCTCATGCGTGGGAACTCAACGGGGTAGAAGGTGTTGCATGGATCTGGAATTGAAGGGCAGGGCGGCCCTCGTGACGGGCAGCAGCCGGGGCATCGGCCGGGCCATCGTCACGGCGCTGGCCCGTGAGGGCGCGCGGGTGTGTCTGAGCGCGCGCGGCGCGGAGGGCCTCGAGCAGGCGGCGGCGGAGCTGCGCGCGTCCGGCGCCGAGGTGGTCACCGTGGCGGGAGACGTGGCCACGCCCGAGGGCGCGGCGGCGGCGGTGGACGCGGCGGTGCGGGCCTTCGGGACGCTGGACGTGCTCGTCAACAACGTGGGCGGCAGCGGCGGCGCGGGAGCCTTCGACGTGGCCACCGCCGCGCAGTGGAAGGACGTGGTGGACCGCAACCTCATGGCCTCCGTGTGGTGCAGCCAGCACGCGGTGGAGGTGATGAAGGCGCGGGGCGGCGGCTGCATCGTGCACATCAACTCCATCTACGGCCGCGAGTACGGCACCAGCGCGCCCTATACGGCGGCCAAGGCGGGCCTCCTGGCGCTCACCAAGGAGATGGCGTTGGACCTGGCGCGCCACCGCATCCGCGTCAACGGGGTGGCGCCGGGCTCCATCCTCTTTCCCGGGGGCAGCTGGGACAGGCGGCGGCAGGCGCAGCCGGAGAAGGTGGAGAAGCTGGTGCGCGAGGAGCTGCCCTGGGGCCGCTTCGGCACGCCCGAGGAGGTGGCCGACGTGGTCGTCTTCCTGTGCTCCGAGCGGGCGCGCTGGGTGACGGGCGCCACCGTGCCGGTGGATGGTGGACAGGGCCGTGCCTTCTGATTCGGGCGGGGCGTCCCCGGCGTGTAGAGTGCGCGCGTGCTGAGGCTCTACAAGAAGGAAGGCGACACGCTCCGCTACTGGGAGGCGTGGGTGCAGGAGGCCACGCTCACCGTGCACCAGGGCGCCGTGGGAGAGATGGGGGAGCAGCGCGACAGCCCCGTCCCGGCGGACGAGGACCCGGACATGGTCATCGCCCAGGCGGCCGAGCCGCTGGTGGATCAGGGCTATGACGAGCCGGACCCGGAGGCCATGGTGCCGCTCGTCATCCAGTACGCGCTGCAGGGCAAGGGCTCGGGGCAGGACTTCCAGAAGCGCCACTCGGTGGAGGAGGTGCTCACGGACGCGCTGGGCTGGACGGGCAACGGCGAGGTGGAGGGCGGCGAGACGCAGCCCGGGCGCATGAATGTCTTCTGCCGGGTGATGGACCCGGACATCGCCCTGCGCACCTTGCTCGAGGTGCTCGACGACGAGGAGCTGCTGGAGGGCGCCCTCATCGCCCTGGTGCGCGAGGGCGAGGAGCCCCGGGTGCTCTGGCCCCAGGACCACGCCGACCCCTTCCGCGTCTGACCTCGGACGGTGGGTGGATGGCCTCCGGGGGCGGGGACGAGGCAGACTGCCGTCCGTGTCCTCGCGTCTCCCCTTCGTGCTGCTCCTGCTCACCCCGGCCGTGGCGTTGGCCGGGATGCCGAGCTTCCTGCTGACGGAAGTCGCCTCGCAGCGCTTCCAGGCCATCTCCTTCTTCCTGGTGCTCTTCCTGCTGGTGACGCTCGCGGTGCGGGCGCTGTGGAACCGGCTGGGCCGCGACGTGCCCCGGCTGCCGAAGCTTGGCTTCGGCTCGGCGCTGGCGCTGGTGTTCCTCTGGGGGCTCGGCTTCCAGCTCGTCCTGTCGATGATCGCCGGCGGGCGCGAGCTGATGACGCCCGGGGCGTGGCAGAAGAAGGGCGCCACCTACGAGCTCAAGGAGTCGGAGCTGCCCTCGGAGAAGGAGCTGGTGCTCCAGGCGCGGCGCCAGCGGCTGGAGGAGCTGCGCGTGGCGCTATGGGCCTACGCGGCGGCGCACGGGAACGAGTTCCCCCCGAGTGACCTGGCCCCGGGCATCCCCGAGGAGCGCTGGCGGGTGGTGGGCGGCTCGGGCCTGCACTACGTCTACGTGAGCGGGTACAAGGCGGACGCCCCCGCGGCGCCCCTGGCGTACGAGCCCGGCCTCTTCGGCCGCGAGCGGTGGGTGCTCTTCACGGATGGGGACATCCGCCAGCTGCCCATCGGCTCCATCCACGAGGCGCTCGCGGGAGGCGCGGCCCCATGAAGGCGATGAAGGTCGTCAGCTGGGTGCTCGGCGCGCTCTTCGTGATGTCGTTCTTCATCTGCATCGGCCGGGAGTGGCTGATCCAGGTGCCCTTGACGCTCGCGCTGGGGTGGGTGGCCTTCCTGCTGCGGGTGGTGCCGGAGGTGACGTGGCGGTGGGGCGCTATCGCCGAGACGGTGGGGGTGGGCGCGGTGCTGGGCGTGGGCACGCACCTGTTCCTGCGCCGGTTGTGGAGGCAGCTGCGCCCCGAGGAGGCGGAGGCGCGCCCGTGGCCGGTGCGCTGGAGCGCGTCGCTGGTGGCGCTCCTCGTGCTGCTCTTCAGCGCGACGATGTCCACGGTGGGAATCGGCCACCACGTGGGCTGGCTGGTGTCGAGCCGGGAGCCGCTGGCGCAGAGCTCGTGGCGCTTCCTGCCCAGCAGGGTGCGGTGGGACAACGAGGAGCTGTGCGAGAAGGCCAGGCTGCTGTCGAAGTCCGGCGTGCCCGATGCTCGCATCATCCAAGCGCTGCTGGGGGATGATGAGAAGACGCGCGACCAGGCCGAGCGGCTGTACGTGGTGCCCTGGAATGGGCCCGGCGGCGAGGCGGGCTTCCTCGTCTTCCCGCGCGACCCGATCTCGCGCGGGTGGGCGGACGCGGTGCGCTGCGGAGGGGGCCTGAAGGAACTGGAGGTCGTCAAGGCGGCGGAGCTGCCGCGGCTGCTGTCGGAGAGTCAGGGACAGGTGGCCGCGGGCACGGCACCGTGAGCCGGCTGCGGCCGCTCCCAATGAGTGGCGTCACTTCACCGGCGAGGCGCGCTTCTTGGGGCGGGAGATGGGGACGGGGTTGAAGACAACGCCATCCAACTTCAGCCGCTTGCAGGCCTTGGCGAAGCGCTCGGTGCAGACGAGCACATTGGAGAAGTCCTCCAGACGGAACACGTCCAGGTGACTGGGAAGCGTGGCGGCGTCCAGCAGGCGTTCGGCGGGCAGGCTCAGGGCAACGCGGCCGCAGCGGGGACAGGGTGGTTCACGATCGGGGGGCAGACAGTCCGCGTGCAAGCGGCCCACGGGAAGGAGCTCCAGCTCGAAAAACTCGGGTGAGTTGCGCTGGCGGAACCGGAGCTGGGTGGGGACGCCCTTGAGCCCTTGTACGCCCTCGGCCTGGAGCTTCTCGAGGGCCTCGCGCTGGACCAGCAGCCATGAGGGATAGGAAGTCATGAGCTGCCCGAATCGACCCACCGCCGTTCCCACGGCGGGGCCAAGAGTCGTACCCGGTTCGAGCAGGGCTCCCGGGGGCAGGAAGGGACGTACCAACTCACACATCCGCTCGTACTCCTCGATGGGTACGGCCCAGGGGTCTGTGAATTCAGCCAGTGAGGCCACCGAGGTCAGATCCACCGAGGGATATGCTCTGGAGTTGTCACCCCAGGTGGCGCCGCAGGCAGGGCAGGTGTCGACTCCAGGCAGTCCCCACTTGTGCGAGCCGGTAATGACTCCCGTATAGAGAGGAGTTCTGTCTTCCTCGACGGTGAAGTATTTCATGGGGGAGCGTCCTGCTGTCGGCATCAGTCGCAATAGTAGGGCACGAGCGGGCGCTCATGGACTTGAAACCGTTCCATCAGCGCGAATGCGAAATTCCACATCTCCTCCTGGGATGCATTTCGATTCTCGTTCCGGAACTGCCGCCAGGCCTCATTCCACTGACCGCCCTGGGAGCCGCCACTGTGCAGCCAGCGATGGAAGCTCTTGGGGAGGCGAAGGGTGAAGGCGTGAATGTCGAGCTTCTTGACCCTGAACCATTCAGCCAGCTCCTGCGGAAAGATGTGGTGCTTTTCAATGGGCTCCCGCGAGGGAATGCACGGAGGACGGAGTGCCAGGGCCGCGTAGCGTCCGCGGATGTTCCAGTTGTGCCAGGGAATCTCGAAGACGGGTTCCGTGCCCAGGGGCGCGACGAGAGGGCGCCCCCACCAGCGGCTCGGGCTGGGGAGCGGAAGGCGAGCACCGTTGGCCCAGGCCAGGAGCACCGGATGGTCGTCCACCTCCACCACGTCCTGGCACCGCCAGAGGGCACAGTGCTCCTCGTCGCACAGCGGCACCACGCAGCTCGGATCCGCCCGGGCCTCCTCCCAGGAGGCCACTGCGTCCAGCGTCTCCTCCTCGCGCACGGATGACGTCGAGGTGGCACAGGCGCTCAGCACCACGCAGAGCAGTGCGAGCCAGTTCCGGAGGTGCGGGAAGCTCATCCGGCCCATCCTACTGCTGGACGCGAGCCGGACCCTCAGTGCTCTCCGTTGCCACTCTGCCGGTGCTCGGCCGGGCTGGTGAGGTGCTCGGTGAGGTTGAAGGCCGTGTTGATCACTCCCATGTGGGAGAACGCCTGGGGGAAGTTGCCCAGCAGCCGCTTCTCGTCGGGATCGTACTCCTCGGAGAGCAGCCCCACGTCGTTGCGCAGACCCAGCAACCGTTGGAAGAGCGCGCGGGCCTCGTCCACGCGGCCCTGCAGCACGTAGTTGTCCGCCAGCCAGAACGAGCAGGCGAGGAAGACGCCCTCGCCCCGGGGCAGTCCGTCTCCTTCATCGGCGGGGTAGCGCCGCACGAGGCCTCCGTGCATCAACTCCCGCTCGATGGCGCTCACGGTGCCCACCATCCGCGGATCCTCGGAGGGGAGGAAACCCACCAGCGGCATCAACAGCAGGCTCGCGTCCAGTCTCGACGAGCCATACGCCTGCGTGAAGGCGCCACGCCGTGAGTCCCAGGCGCGCTCGCGGACCTCCGCGTGGATGGCATCGCGGATCTTCCGCCAGCGCTCCACCGGTCCCTCCATCCCGAAGCCCTCCACCGCCCTCACCGCCCGGTCGAAGGCCACCCACGCCATCACCTTCGAGTGTGTGAAGTGCTGCTTCGGGCCGCGCACCTCCCAGATGCCATCGTCTGGCTGCTTCCATCCGGACTCCAGCCAGTCCATCAACACCCGCGTCAGCTTCCAGGCCCGGTGGTCCGTGGGGATTCCCACGCGGCGCGCCTGGTGCAGCGCATCCATCAGCTCGCCGAAGACATCGAGCTGGAACTGATGGACGGCGGCGTTGCCCGTTCGCACCGGCCGCGAGTGCTCGTACCCTGGCAGCCACTCCAGCGGCTGTTCGGTGAGGCGGCGCTCACCGGCCACGCCGTACATGATTTGAAGCTTCGCCGGGTCTCCCGCCACCGAGCGCAGCAGCCAGTCCCGCCATGCTGCCGCCTCGTCCTGGAAGCCGCTGAGCATCAGCGCATACAGCGTGAAGGTGGCATCCCGCAGCCAGCAGAAACGGTAGTCCCAGTTGCGCACGCCGCCGAGCCGCTCGGGCAGCGAGGTGGTGGCCGCCGCCACGATTCCACCCGTGGGCGCGTAGGTGAGCGCCTTGAGCACCCTCAACGAGGTGAGCACGGCCTCGCGCCAGGGGCCAGCGCCGTAGGCGCAGTGGCTCGACCACTCCCGCCACCAGGCCTCGGTGTCCGCCACCTCCGCCTCCACGTCCAGCGCGGGCGGCGGGGACTCGTTGGACGGGTGCCAGCGCAGGACGAAGGGGACGCGCTGGCCCTCGGACACGGTGAAGTCCGCCACCGTGGTGAGGCCCTGCCCGTGCACCGCCACCGGGGTGTGCAGGATGAGCGCGTCCGGCCCGGCCACCGCGTGCAGGGCTCCGTCGGCCTTCGTCACCCAGGGCACCACCGAGCCGTAGTCGAAGCGGATGACGAGCTCCAGGCGCATACGCACCTGGCCCTTCACGCCCTCCACCACGCGCAGCACGTCCGGGACCCGGTCTCGCGGCGGCATGCAGTCCACCACCCGCACCACGCCCTCGGGGGTGGTGAACTCCGTCTCCAGCACGAGCGTCTCCGGGCGGTAGCGCCGCCGCACCTGACGCGGAGGGCCTTCCGCGGGGGCCAGCAGCCAGCGGCCATGCTTCGGCTCGCCAAGCAGGGCCGAGAAGCAGGCGCCCGAGTCGAAGCGGGGCAGGCACAGCCAGTCGATGGAGCCGTCTCGGCCCACCAGCGCCGCCGTGTGTGTGTCTCCGATGAGAGCGTAGTCCTCGATGGGCTGGGACATGTCACTGGCAACGTGGGGAGCCGGGCCGTGGGGGACAAGCGGGCGAGCCGGGGCCGCTCGGCCGTTCCGTCCTCCGTCGGGGGCACGTGGGCCTCGGCATGCGCTCCGGGCGGCCCCGGCTGTCGTGCCCCTCGGCAGGTGCACAGGTTGAGGAGGGCGCCCCGGATGCCGCACGCGCGTGGGGGGGAGGGCCGGACGAAGGCGGACCGGCCACGCTCCCCGAGGAGGAATGAGGAGCATGGAGCTGGGAATGATTGGCCTTGGCCGGATGGGCGCCGCCATGGTGCGCCGGCTGCTCCGGACGGGGCACCGTTGTGTCGTCACCGACGTGCGCCGGGAGGTCGTCGAGGAGCTCCATGGCGAAGGGGCGGTGGGTGCCTTCTCGCTCGAGGACCTGGTGCGCCAGCTGAAGGCTCCCCGCGCTGTCTGGCTGATGCTGCCGGCGGCGGTGGTGGACGGCGCGCTCGAGCAGTTGGTGCCGTTGCTCGAGGCCGGGGACACCCTCATCGACGGCGGCAACTCGTACTACCACGACGACCTGCGGCGCGCGGCGCGGTTGCGCGAGCGGGGCCTGCACTACGTGGACGTGGGGGTGAGTGGCGGGGTGTGGGGGATGGAGCGGGGCTATTGCCTGATGATTGGTGGCGAGCGGGAGCCGGTGCGCCGGCTCGAGCCCGTGTTCACCGCGCTGGCTCCGGGCGCCCAGGCCGCGCCGCGCACGCCAGGACGTGACGGACCGCCGACCCCGGCCGAGCAGGGCTGGCTGCACTGTGGGCCCAACGGAGCGGGCCACTTCGTGAAGATGGTGCACAACGGCATCGAGTACGGCCTCATGGCCGCCTACGCCGAGGGCTTCAACATCCTGCGCCACGCCGACGTGGGGATGCACCGGCACGCCACCGACGCGGAGACGGCGCCGCTGCGCAACCCCGAGGACTACCAGTACGCCTTCGACCTGCCCGAGGTGGCCGAGCTGTGGCGGCGCGGCAGTGTCATCGGCTCCTGGCTGTTGGACCTCACCGCCCACGCCCTGCGCGGCAACCCCGAGCTGAGCGAGTTCTCCGGCCACGTCTCCGACTCGGGCGAGGGGCGGTGGACGCAGGCGGCGGCCATCGACGAGGGCGTGCCCGCGCCGGTGCTCGGCAGTGCCCTCAACCAACGCTTCCGCAGCCGCGGGCAGGGAGACTTCGCCGACAAGCTGCTGTCCGCCATGCGCTTCGAGTTCGGCGGACACCTGGAGAAGAAGGGAGGAGGGTGAGTCATGGCCGCCGTTCCCGTCTCGGATGCGCTCGTCTTCTTCGGGGCCACGGGAGACCTCGCGTACAAGCAGATCTTCCCCGCGCTGCAGGCCCTGGTGTCCCGTGCGGGGCTGTCGGTCCCCATCATCGGCGTGGCCAAGGCGGGCTGGGGGTTGGAGCAGCTGCGCGAGCGGGCGCGCGCCAGCATCCGGGAGCACGGCTCCTTCGACGAGGCCGCCTTCCAACGCCTGGGCCAGCTGTTGCGCTACGTGGACGGGGACTACCGCGACCCGAGGACGTTCGAGCAGGTGCGCCAGGCCCTCGGGGACGCGGCGCGCCCGCTGCACTACCTCGCCATTCCGCCGAGCCTCTTCGCCACGGTGGTGGAGGGGCTGGCCCACGCGAGCTGCCTGAAGCAGGCGCGGGTGGTGGTGGAGAAGCCCTTCGGCAGGGACCTGGCCTCCGCGTGCGCGCTCAACGAGACGCTGCACCGCTTCCTGCCCGAGTCCGCCATCTTCCGCATCGACCATTTCCTGGGGAAGGAGCCGGTGCAGAACCTGCTCTTCTTCCGCTTCGCCAACGTCTTCCTCGAGCCCATCTGGAACCGGCAGCACGTGCGCAGTGTGCAGGTGACGCTCGCCGAGAGCTTCGGGGTTCAGGGCCGGGGCGCCTTCTACGAGGAGGTGGGTGCCATCCGCGACGTGTTGCAGAACCACCTGCTCCAGGTGGTGGGGCTGCTGACCATGGAGGCGCCCTTCTGCTCGGACCCCGAGAACCTGCGCGACGAGAAGGCCCGCGTCTTCAAGGCCATGCGCTCGTTGGACCCTGCCAGCGTGGTGCGCGGCCAGTTCCGCGGCTACCGGAGCGAGCGGGGCGTGTCTGCCTCCTCCCAGGTGGAGACGTTCGCCGCGGTGCGGCTGTTCATCGACTCCTGGCGGTGGGCGGATGTGCCCTTCTACATCCGCTCGGGCAAGTGCCTGCCCACCAACGCCACCGAGGTCTTCGTGGAGCTCCACCACCCGCCTCGGCCCATCTTC
The DNA here is from genome assembly GCF_042230915.1 of Archangium gephyra. Classification (GTDB taxonomy): domain Bacteria; phylum Myxococcota; class Myxococcia; order Myxococcales; family Myxococcaceae; genus Archangium; species Archangium gephyra_B. The sequence goes on from NZ_CP102578.1 coordinate 567,390, forward strand.
GAGGAGCCCTCCCTGGCCTCCCCCAACTCGGTGCGCTTCCGGCTCGGTCCCGACGTGCTCATCTCCATCGGCGCGCGCGCCAAGCGGCCCGGGGGCGCCATGCGCGGCGAGGACGTGGACCTGGTGGCCATCCAGCGGCCCGGCGGGACGATGCAGCCCTACGAGCGGCTGCTCGGCGATGCCATGCGCGGGGACGTCTCGCTCTTCGCGCGCCAGGAGGCGGTGGAGGAGGCGTGGCGGGTGGTGGACCCCGTCCTACGCGGCACCTCGCCGCTTCACGAGTACGAGCCCGGGACGTGGGGCCCGCGCGAGGCCGATGCCCTCATCGCGCCCCATGGCCGCTGGCGCCCCGTGCTCTGCCCCTCGGACGGGACGGAGGTGCCCGGCGACGCCCACCCCGAGCCACCGGAGGGAGCCCCGGTGGCCATTCATTAGCGCCGGATTCCTCCCATGCCGAAGGTCCCCTCCACCGTCCGCCATCCGGCCCTCGCGCTGTGGCAGTCGTGTCTGCACCGGGTGCTCTCCCGGAATGCCGGGGCGCGGGAGACGGCGGGGCTGGAGTCCTCGGTGGAGCACCCAGCCATGGAGGACGCGAGCGCCGCCGCGCGGGAGCACGCGGGCTCGCACGAGGTGGAGCGCCCGCCCTCCCGTCTCCAGCGGGCCAGCGCCTGTGCACGGCTGTGCGCCCGGCTGGCCCTCGCCCGCTTCCATGGGGACCATGAGGAGGTGCAGCGGCTGATGAGCGAGCTGCGCTTCGCCTCCTGCGATCCGCTCTGGGTGGAGTCGGTGGTGGAGTACGAGCGCGCGCTCCTGCTGCACCGCGAGCCCTTCTACCGGCGCCACACGTCCCTGGAGGACTTCATCCTGCCGGAGCTGCCGGAGGAGGCCACGGTGGCCCTGCTCGCGGATTGGGGCACGGGCATGCCGGACGCGCGGGCGCTGCTGGAGCAGATCTCCACCTTCCAGCCGGACGCCGTCCTCCACCTGGGGGACATCTACTATTCGGGGACGCCCCACGAGGTGCGCGCGCACTTCCTCGATGTCTTCGCGGACATCTTCGGCGCGCGGTGGCCCCGGGTGCTCGCCCTCTCCGGCAACCATGACCGCTACTCCGGAGGCGAGGGCTACCGGGTGCTGTTGGAAGGGCTCGGCCAGCCGGCCAGCTACTTCTGCCTGCGCAACCGCTACTGGCAGCTGCTCGGCCTGGACACCGGCCTGCACGACTTCAACCCGCGCGCGCTGGCGGACACCCTCACCTGGCTGGAGGACTCCGAGGTGGAGTGGCTGGTGGACAAGGTCCGCCACGCCGGGGGACGGGGCACCGTGCTGCTCTCCCATCATCCCTTCTTCTCCCTGGCCAGCGTGGGCCATGACGTGGAGGGCCGGAAGCTGGCGCTCAACCCACGCCTGGCAAGGGCGCTCGCCCCCATCCTCGGGGACGTCTCCGTCTGGTTCTGGGGGCACGAGCACAACCTCCACATCTACGAGCCCTACGCGGGGCTGGCGCGGGGCCGGTGCATCGGCGCGGGCGCGGTGCCGGTGCTGCTGCACGAGCAATACAACAGCCCCGTCCCGGGACTGGTACCCGCGCCGGGCGAGTCCGGGCCTCCGCGGCGGGTCCCCGGCACCCGGTTGGGCAACGACGGCCTGCTGGACCACCACGCCTATGCCATCCTCTCGCTGCGAGGCCCCCAGCTCACCGCGCGCTATTTCCAGATGGCGAACCGGTTGCTGGTGCCCGGGCATGTGCCCGCGCCGGGGCCGGCGCTCCACGAGGAGACCGTCACCCTCTCCTCCGCGGGGGCGCCATGAGCCGGGCGGACGTGCGGGCGCGCCGCGAGTCCCGGTGGCGGGCGAGGCTTGCCGGGGCTCCGGGACACCCCCAGGTTCCTGCTGAGGCAACCCGGTCTCCCGAGAGGTCCGCCATGGCAATCCCAGACTCCAACATCGACCCCGTCACGCCCGGCTCCCGCACCACGGCGGGGCTGTGGGGTGGCCCCTTCGTGATGGGCTTGCTCCTGTCGCTCCTCGGCGTCGTGGCGCTGGGGGCGGTCGTCCTCACCAGCCTCTTCTCCGTCATCTTCTACGGCGCCATGCTGGTGGTGGCGGGCGCCTTCGAGCTCGTCCACGCCTTCCGGGTCCGCAAGACGGGCCCCTTCTTGATGTTCCTGCTGGGCGGCATCCTCTCCCTCGTGGTGGGGGCGATGGTGGTGGCCCGGCCGGGCGCCGGACTCTTCGCGGTGACGCTCCTGATGGCCGGCTACTTCTTCGCCAGCGGCCTCTTCCGGGGCATCACCTCGCTCTCCGACCGCTATGAGGGCTGGGGCTGGGACCTGGCCTACGGGCTCGTCTCCCTGGCGCTGGGCGTCATCATCTTCGCCCAGCTGCCCGCCTCCTCTCTGTGGGCGCTGGGCATCGTGGTGGGGGTGGAGATCCTCTCCCGGGGCATCGCCATCATGGCGGCGGCGCTCGCGGTGCGCGGCGTCATGCGCCGGCGGCTCCATGCCTGAGCGGCGAGGCCCGCGAGCCCTCACCCTTCCGGACGGCTGTCCATGAGCGGCACCCCGGGCCACTTCGACGGAGACGTGGGGCGCACCTGACATTACGCTCAGAGCATGCTCGGTGACGCCTTCCTGCTGTTGCATACGGATCTGCCTCGCGAGGGGCCTGGGAGTGATGAATGCACCCGTGAGGCGCTCCGCCGTTTGCGCCCGCTCCTCCCGCCCTCTCCCACGGTGCTCGACCTGGGCTGCGGGCCCGGGCGGCAGACGCTCGTGCTGGCGAGGGAGCTCGGCACCGCCATCACCGCCGTGGACTCGCACCAGCCCTTCCTCGAGCGGCTGGAGGCCGAGGCGGCGGCCCAGGGACTCGGTCACCTCGTGCGCACGCGGCGCGCGGACTTCTCGGCGCTCGAGGATCCGCCGGGCAGCGTGGACCTCATCTGGTCCGAGGGCGCCATCTACGTCCTGGGCTGGGGCGCGGGACTGCGGCGGTGGCACCCGGTGCTGCGCGAGGGGGGCCTGCTGGCCGCCAGCGAGGCCACGTGGCTCACCGACGCGCCGCCGCCCGAGGCCGCCGACTTCTGGCGCGAGGCCTACCCGCGCATGGGCACCATCGCCTCCAACAGCGCCACGGCGCGCGAGGCCGGCTTCGAGGTGCTGGACACCTTCGTGCTGCCGGCCCCGGCGTGGTGGGACGAGTACTACCATCCCCTGGAGGCGCGCATGGCCTCGCTGCGCGAGCGCGCCCGGGGGGACGCGGACCTCGCCACCGCCATCGCCGAGACGGAGCGGGAGATCGACCTCTACACCCGCTATGGCACCTCCTACGGCTACGTCTTCTACCTGCTGCGGGCCCAGGGCCAGGGCGGGCGCTGAGCGGCGCGGGGCCCCGGCCGGTGGGCACTCCCGGGCACTCCCGGGCTCAATAGCAGGGGCCGCAGTCCAGCGCGCAGTCGTCGTAGCGGTTGCTGCTGCCACAGGACTCGGTGTCCTGGCAGATGCCGTCCCCGCACACGACGACTTCCTGGGCCCGCAGCCGGGTGGTGATGGGGCGGTAGCTCCTGCCGTTGAAGGTGCACCGCGTGTAGTACGTCCCGGTGGGGTCCAGCGTGCAGCGCTCCTGGCAGCTGCCGATGTGAACGAGGGGCGGGCACGCGTTGCTCCCCTCGAGCGCGCAGGCCCGGAGGCTGCTCTGCCACGGGGCCAGCGGGGCCTGGTCGTTACCGACGAAGAGGCCCTCGTCGGTGAACAGGTTGCCGAAGAAGCACGCCTCCCGCAGCGAGTAGGCCGACAGCTCCAAGGAGGAGTAGGGGATGGGCTGCCCCTGCGCGTTGAGGCCCAGGACGGAGACGCCCACCGAGCGCCCGAATTTGTTGACGAGTGCCGCGACGCACGCGGTGACGACCTGCTGCTCCTCCGCGGTGGCCGGTGCGCCTCCGGACCAACTCGGGGCCAGTCCCAGGCTGCCGGGCCACGTGTAGGTGAACCAGCTGTCCGTGAAGGTGCGGGACTGCCCGGCCGGCACGGCGCAGCGCACCAGGTACTTCATGAAGAGGCTCGTCGTCAGCGGGCTCTGCTGGAACCAGGACGAGAAGGCGCTGGTGGCCAGCCCGTTGAAGGCCAGTCCATTGAAGGCCAGGCCGTTGAAGGCCAGCCCATTCATGGTCAGCCCATTCATGGTCAGCCCGTTCTCGTCCTCGAGGCCCTGGATGGAGGTGCCCACCTCCGGAGCCACCTCCGGAGGCGGATGGGAGGGCTCCTCTTCCACCGGGCCGCAGCCCACGGCGAGTGTCAGCAGCAGTGCTCCACACGTGCTCTTCATGTGCGACCCCCCGGAGCCCACTCGTGAATGCTTCACCCCGGCTCGCACCGGTGCGAAGCGGGCTCCGAGAATAAAGTGCCGTTGTTTCTGTAACCCGGATACAGACTGGAGGGCAGGTTGCGCCGGAGTGTTGCTGGCGAACGCCCACCGCGTGGAGTGGAGGACACCGCGCGGTGGAGGCGTCGGGCCTGAGACACTCGGGGTTGCCCGGTGAAGGGGTGGACAGTGCCACCCGCCGGGCCGGGCGGTTGTGTCGGTTCCGCGTCAGCCCGGCTCTCCGGGAGGGTTGCCACCCGGGGCGCCCGGCCCCTAGCGATGGAGGCTCCCTCTGTCGAGTGCGCCGGGGTGTGGACAGATGGGAGTGCGAGTGGGAGCCGGGCTCGTGGGTGGTCAGTGCACTCCGTATGCTGGTGCACGAATGGGGCGCAGGGGAGGCGCGAAATTCCGGCCTCACGGTCATCATGATCGCAGGCGAGGGAGAGTGGGTGATGGGGAGCGTCCTGCGCATGTTTTCACCACTCAGCACCACCGAGGGTCCAGGAGTCGGGGGGGCCTCGCGGCGACGATTCGCTTCCGCCGCGGCTCCCACCGGAACGGTGGCGCTCGTCTTCACGGAGGTGCAGGGCTCCACGCGGCTGTGGGAGCGGTGCAGCGGCGGCATGCGGGCGGCGCTGGACGTGCACGACCGGGTGCTGCGCGCGCTGCTGGCCGGGCACGGCGGCTACGAGGTGAAGACGCAGGGGGACTCCTTCATGGTGGCCTTCACCTCGGCGGTGGAGGCGGTGCGCTGGTGCCTGCAGGCACAGCAGGAGCTGGTGCGCGCGCCCTGGCCGGAGGAGCTGCTGGCCGAGCCGGACGCGGCCGAGGAGAAGGGGCCGGGCGGGTGGCTGTACCGGGGCCTGCGGGTGCGCATGGGCGTGCACCTGGGAGAGCCCGAGTGCCGGCTGGATGAGCAGACGGGGCAGGCGGACTACTTCGGGCGGGTGGTGAACGTGACGGCGCGCGTGGCCTCGGCCGGGCAGGGCGGACAGGTGCTGGTGAGTGGGACGGCCTGGGCCCGGGTGGAGGGCGAGCTGGAGGAGCTGGGCCGGCCCGTGGTGCACGCGCTGGGCGAGTACCACCTCAAGGGAATCGAGGAGGCCGTCACGCTGGTGGAGGTGGTGCCCGCGGCGCTGGCGGAGCGGCGTTTCGAGGAGCTCCGGGTGCAGCGGGTGCTGCGGGGCCATGTGCCGGGCGAGACGGGGGAGCTGATCGGCCGGCAGGAGGAGCTGGAGGCGCTGCGGCGCGGCTTCGACACGGAGGCGCGGCTCGTCACGCTGCTGGGCCCCGGAGGCATGGGGAAGAGCCGGCTGGCCACGCGCTTCGGCAACCAGGAGCTGGCGGCGCGCGCGTGGGAGGGCGGGGTGTGGATGTGCGAGCTCACCGACGCGGCGACGGTGGGCGACATCTGCCACGCCGTGGGCCAGGCGCTGGGCGTCGCGCTCACCCGCAGCGGCGAGGACAGCGAGCCCGCGGAGCGGCTGGGCAGGGCCCTGGCCGGGCGCGGGGACGTGCTGCTCATCCTCGACAACGTGGAGCACGTCATCCAGCACATGCCGGCCACGCTGGGCCGCTGGCGTGCCCTGGCGCCCCGGGCCCGCTTCCTCGTCACCTCGCGCGAGTCGCTGCTGCTGCCCGAGGAGCGCGTCATCGACCTGGAGCCGCTGCAGGTGCCCGAGGAGGGCGAGACGCGTCCGGAGGTGATGGGCCGCTGCGATGCCATGCGCCTGTTCCTCCAGCGGGCCCGCTCGGTGCGCGGCAACTTCGAGCTGACGGACGCGGAGGCCCCGCTGGTGGCGGACATCGTCCGCAAGCTGGACGGCATTCCGCTGGCCATCGAGCTGGCGGCGGCGCGCACCAACCTGCTGGGCGTGTCACAGATTCAGGAGCGGCTGTCGCGCCGCTTCGAGCTGCTGAGGGGCGCGCGGCGTGACGGCTCGGCGCGGCAGAGCACGCTATGGGGCGCCATCGACTGGTCCTGGAACCTGCTGGAGCCCGCGGAGCGGGCGGCGCTGGCGCAGTGCTCGGTGTTCCGGGGCGGCTTCACCCTGGAGGCGGCCGAGGCGGTACTCATGTTCCCCCCGGGCGGGCCGGACGTGATGGAGATCATCCACTCGCTGCGCTCCAAGTCGCTGCTGCGCGCGTACGCGCCGGACGGGCTGCCCGGGGAGCTGCGGCTGGGCCTGTACGAGAGCATCCGCCAGTACGCGTCCTCGCGGCTGGCGGAGCGGGGCGAGGGCGCGATTCTGGCGGCGCGCCATGCGAGCTGCTACCTGGCGATGGCGCGGCGGCTGAGCGCGCGGATGCGGGGCGAGGGCGGGGAGCTGGCCTTCCGCCGGCTGTCTCTGGAGCGCGAGAACCTGCTGGCGGCGTGTGACAACGCGCTGGCGGTGGTGCCCGCCACCGAGGGCTCCCTGGAGCGGGCGCTGGGCGCGCTGGTGGCGCTGGAGCCGGACGTGACGGCCCGGGGCCCGGTGGGCATTACCCTGTCGCGGTTGGACCGGGCGTTGGAGCTGTCGTCCACGGTGCGGGTGGAGCCGCTGCTGCGGGCCGAGGCGCTCGCGGTGCGGGGCCGGACGCACCACGGGGCGGGGCAGCTCGCCGCCGCCTGGAGAGACCTGGAGGCGGCGCGGACCGCCTTCGACGCGCTCGACGCGGTGGACCGGGCCAAGCGGGTGCTGGTGGACCTGAGCATCGTGGCCCGCGACGAGGGCGACATGGGCACGGCCTGGGAGCTGGTGCAGGAGGCGCAGGAGCAGCCCTCGCTGGGAGACCGGTGGCTGGACGCGTACGCGGTGGGCAACCTCGGCATTCTGGAGCTGGGGCGGCGCGGGGCCGGGGCGGCGCTGCCCCACCTGCGCACCGCGCTGGAGCTGTTCCGCGACGTGGGAGACGTGGCCTTCGAGGTGGGCTTCCTCACCAACTACGCCATGGCCCTGGGCGAGGGCGGGGGCACGGTGGAGGCGGTGGGCCTGCTGGAGGAGGCCATGGAGAAGGCCGCGCGCGTGGGAGACCGGGCGGGGCATGCGCTGGCGCGGGTGAACCTGGGCTGCTTCCTGCTGGATGCGGGCCGGGCGGCGGAGGCCCGCGAGCACCTGGAGAGCGCGGTGCGCATGGGCCGGCAGCTCGGCATGCGGATTCTCGAGGGCGCGGCGCTGGGCGAGCTGGGCCGGGCCCTGGTGGCGCTCGGGGCGCTGGAGGCCGCGCGCGCGCGCCTGTCCGAGTCCATCTCCATCCTGGACCGGGTGTCGCGCTGGCACGCGCTGCGCTTCACCGCGCACCTGGCCTCGGTGCAGGCGGCCCTCGGCGAGCTCGCCGCCGCCCGGGACGGCTTCGCGTCGTTGGAGGTGACGCCCGAGCTGCGGGACGACACGGTGCTGCGCGAGCTGTCCTCGCTGCTGAGGGCCTCGCTGGACCTGGCCGAGGCGGCGAGGAGCGCTCCGGGCAGCGAGGCGGGGATGAAGTCCCTCGCGGAGGCGAGGCGGCGCGTGGAGCGGGCGCGCGGTGCCCCGGCGGAGGCGGCCTCGTCGGACCTGCGCGAGGCCCTGCGGTTGCTCGGCCGGAGCGTGCTGAGCGCCTATGGGGACACCGCCCAGGCGTGAGAAACCTTCCCTCTCCCCTCGGGAGAGGGTCAGGGTGAGGGTGCCCGGGCCCGTTCTTCAACCCGTGGCCCTCTGTCGGCCGGGCTCAGCGCTGGGCCGCCGTGTTCACGCCCTTGCCGCGGGTGCGGAGGAACTCGCTCACTCCCGGCTGGTTGCGGCGCTCCGACTCGATGCACAGCTGGATGGACTCGAGCGTGCGGGCGAGTGAGCGCGGCCCACCCTCGAGCTTCTCCATGCGGGGCTTCAAGAAGGCCTCGGCCTCGGCGCGCCGCTGCGCGTCGCAGAGGTCTCCCACCATCTCCACGAGCCCGTTCATCTCATCCGAGCGCATCCGGCTGGAGAGCGCGTCGAACTGGCCCCGGTAGAAGTCCCAGGCCTGCGCGCGCGAGTCGGGGGTGTAGAAGGCCGAGTAGAGGATGCTCAGCGTCTCGCGCACGTCGAACTCGTTGCCGGCCACCAGGGTGAGCGCCTCCTTCACGAGCGCCGGGTCCCGGAAGGAGCCGAGCTGGGAGAGCAGCCGGGTGCGCTCGTTGCGGTCCTTCGCCGCGCGGGCCTGGGCGAGCACCGTGTCGAAGAGCGCCTTGTCGCCGTTGCGCGCGGCCACGCGGAGGGCGGGCCAGGCCACCTCCGGGTGCACGGCCTTGCGGTCCGCGAGCCACGCCCGGGCGAGCCGGCTCCCCTCCTGGACGAGGGCGGGGTCCTCTCCACCCATGGCCGCCATGCCGATCAGCAAGTTGCGCAACTGCTTCACGTCATCGCCCTCGCCCGGCCTGGGCGTCCAGCCCACGGCCCGGGCACGAGGGGCGTAGAGGTCACGCAGCCAGGCCCGGTAGCGCGGGCGGTCGGCCTCGGGGAGCCGCTCGACCTTGATGTCGGAGAGGAGCTGGACGCCGCGCTGGAGGATGAGGCGGTGGGGATCCGCGGCGGTGGCGGGGACGAGCTTCATGGCCTCGCCGAGCGGCACGTCTCCCCGGTCCACGGCGGCCTTCACGTCGGCCAGGAGGGCGAGCCGCTCCTGGGTGCTCAGCGTCCCCGGGGGCGCGGAGAGCAGCTGGGCGAGCTGCTCGCGCGAGTAGCTCACGCGGTAGTAGCCGGTGCCACCGGCGTTGAGGAGGAGCCACGAGGGGCAGCCCTGGAAGGGCAGCTCCAGCTCTCCGGTGGTGCTGGAGAGGAGCGTGCAGGTGCGGCTGGCGTCCTTGCCCTTGCCGGCGCGCACGCACACGGGGATGTCCCACGTCTGCGCGGTGGAGCCGGTGGAGCCCGCGGGGAGGAAGCGCTCCTGGGAGAGCTTCAGCCGCGGAGCCGCGCCCGGCTTGCACTGCAGCGCGGCGGAGACGCGGGGCACGCCCGGCTGGTCCACGTAGCCGCGGAAGACGCGGGCCACGTCGGCGCCGAGCGACTCCTCGAGCGTGGCGAGGAAACCATCCGAGTTGGTGACGCTCCAGGCGTGCTTGCTCACATGGGTGCGCAGCGCGTCGCGCAGCCGCTGCTCGCCGAGCCAGCCCTCGAGCATGGCGAGCAGCGAGGAGCCCTTGGAGTAGGTGGTGCCGTTGTCGAAGGCGCCGGCGATGTCGTCGTTGGTGGAGATGGGCTTGCGGACGGCGGGCGAGGTGATGAGCGAGTCCGTCTCGAGCGCGTGCGCGGCCGAGTTGGCCTGACCCTCGAGCGCGAAGTCCCAGGCGGGGTCGAACTGGCCGGTGATTTTGTGGTCGAGCCAGGTGGTGAGGGACTCGTTGAGCCAGGTGTCATCCCACCAGCGGCAGGTGACGACGTTGCCGAACCAGTAGTGGGCCAGCTCGTGGATGGCGATGTTGACGTAGGACTTGCGGCGCTGGAGCGTCTCCTCGCCGGGGCGGATGAGGGTGAGGGGCTGGCCGAGCGCGACGATGCCGGAGTGCTCCATGGTGCCCCAGAAGTGCGGCACCACCGCCACGTCGAGCTTCTCGTAGGGGTAGGTCTGGTCGAAGAAGTCCTCGAGCAGGGTGATGATGCGCGGGGTGACGCTGGCGGCGTAGGCCGTCTCGGGGCCGCGGCCGCGGGGAACGATGAAGCGCAGCGGGACGTGGGCGCGCCCGATGGGGCCGGCGTCCAACAGGTCGAAGGGGCCCACCACGAAGGCGACGAGGTAGCTCGGCATGGGGCGGCTCTCGGCGAAGGTGACGCGCTTGAGGCCCCCGGGCAGCGGCTCCTCGGAGACGATGGCGTGGTTGGCGAGCGCCACGTGCTCCTGCTTCACGGTGAAGCGCAGGCGCCAGGGCACCTTGAAGCCCGGCTCGTCGAAGCACGGGAAGGCGCGCCGCGCGTCGATGGGCTCGAAGAAGGTATAGAGGTAGGGCTCACCGCCCTCCTCCACGGCGTAGAGGCCCTGGCTGCGCTCGCGGTCCGCGCGGCCGGTGAAGGAGAGGAGGAGCTGGGCCGGGCCGGTGCCGAGCGTCTCGGGCAGCAGCACGCCGAGGCGGCCTTCGGTGGCGGTGACGGCGCGGGCCTCCAGCGTCCGGCCGTTGGCGAGGACACGCGCTTGCGTCACCTGCAGCTCCAACGCATGCAGCCACACCTGACGCACCGGCTCCCGGACATCCAGGTCGATGGTGACGGTGCCGGAGTAGGTGGGCTCGGCGGGCAGGAGCGTCAGGTCCAGCGCGTAGCGCACCGGCCGCACGGAGTCGGGCAGGCGCAGCTGCGGAGGCTGGGGCTCGGGCCATTCCGGGGCGGCGGCCACGGGCGTGGAGTCCGTGGGAGCCGCCGGTGGGGCCTCGGGAGCGTGGGCACAGCGAAGGGAAGCGAGAGCGACGAGAGCGATGAGGAGCCAGCGCATGGCGCGCGAGGCTACCTTCCCGGCTCGATTTGGAGAAACCCGCTGCGGGAAGCGGGGAGAAGGGGTCTGCGTCCGAGTGAGGAAGCCGTCTTTAATCTCATGCTCTACCAACTGAGCTATCTCCCCCATGAAGGAGGGGGGAGAGCCGGATTCGAACCGGCGACCCTGAGAGCCGTGGGCTTGTAGGGCCTCTTCGGCCGGACGCAAATGCTGTCAGAGAAGAATGAACCGCCCGAGTGGAAAAGCCATTTGACTGCTCGATGAAGAGTCGAGTGCCTTTACCATTTGGCTATTCCGGCGCATGGTGCCGGAAGTTGGATTCGAACCAACAGAGGTGCGTGTAGGGCCTCTCCTGCCGGGCGCTTCAAAGTCATCGCGGGGGCTCGGGCGAATCCGCCGTCGCTCCCGCCTACACTTGGAAGGACGCGGCCTGCCGGCCGGACCTGACACGCTATTTTCCGGGGGATTTCTCGCGGAACACGGCGCAAGGGTCCTCCCGCTCGGAGGCCGGGGTGAACCAGACATAGTCATACGGGAGCCCACCGGGACTGTCGGAGGGCACGTAGTCGCGAGGCTCGCGGGCGTCGGGGGAGACCTCGAGGAAGGCGAGGCTGCGCACCGCAAGGCCCGGGGCGAGCCGGGCGAGCTGCGCGGGGACGCCGCGGTCGGTGCGCGCGTGGCCGGCGCCGGTGATGAGGATGGCCCCGTCGTCCGAGGCGGTGGAGCGCAGGCTGTCCGCCATCTGCGCATCCCGCGCGCGCTGGGCGAGCACCATGGGCTCGAGCATGGACTCGGGCAGGTGGCCGCAGTGGGACTCGTGCATCTCCGCGCGCATGGCGCGGGCGACGTCCTCCGGCAGTGGTGTGTCGAGTCCGAGCCGGGTGCGCGTCTCCGGAGGCAGGGCGTCGGGTCCGCGCATGACGAGCTCCTTCACCTGAGCGCGCGGGAGGTTGGCGCCGATGATGCGCAGGCCGTGCTCGGTGCCCGCGGCGAAGATGGGGCGGTAGAGGGGCCAGTCGGGCCAGCCGCTGCGCTCCCAGGCAACGGCCTGGGCAATGGCATCCGGATTCCCAGGCGCGCGGGCGAGCGCTTCATCGACGGCGGACTGCTGCTCCACCTCGAGCATCTCGAAGGCGAGCGTGGGCTTGCGGCCGGAGGCGGTGAGACCCTTCACGAGCCGGGCCTGGAGGAGGTGGTGGTCGGGGTTGTCGTGCCGCTCGCCGAGGAGCACGAAGCGCGCCTGGGAGAGCTCCGCCAGCAGCGCCGGCTCGTCCACCGCTCGGCCCTGCCGCACGTCCCAGATTCGTCCCACCAGCGGATGCTCGCGGTACAGCGGACTTCGCCACGTTTCCGCCGGGGGCTCGGGTGGGCCGGCGCGGCTCGCGGGGGCGGAAGCGGCACAGCCACAGGCCAGCAGGAAGACAACACTGAGACGGAGGGACAAGGGGGCGCGCATGGGAGGCCCAGTCCGCCACGGGCTTGCGGAGGGAGCCATGGCCTCGATAAGGGGGCGGTCTTTTTTGGACATCCATCGAATCCACCGTGGAGTCCTGGCCCGGGCTGCGCTAGTCCCCCGGCCCCAACCCCGAGGAGGAGTACCCGTGAGCGAGCGAGATCTGCTGATGATTCCTGGCCCGGTGGAGTTCGACCCGGAGGTGCTGCGGGCGCTGGGCACGAAGACGGCCAGCCACGTGGCGCCCGAGTTCATCTCCATCTTCGGGAGGGCACTGAAGAAGGTGCGCGAGGTGTGCCTGGCGCCCTCGGCGCAGCCCTTCGTGGTGGCGGGCAGCGGCACGCTGGCCATGGAGCTGGCGGTGGCCAACCTGGTGGAGCCGGGGGAGCGGGCGCTGGTGGTGAACACCGGGTACTTCAGCGACCGGATGGCGCTGCTGCTCGAGCGCTACGGGGCGGAGGTGGTGCAGGAGAAGTGCGCGCCGGGCGAGGTGCCGGACGTGACGGCGGTGGAGCGGGTGCTGGCCAGTGGGCGCTTCAAGGTGATGACGGTGACCCACGTGGACACGAGCACCGGCGTGCTGGCGCCGGTGGAGGCGCTAGTGAAGGCGGCGGGGCGGCACGGGGTGCTGTCGGTGGTGGACGGGGTGTGCGCGACGGCGGGGGAGACGTTCCACCAGGAGGCGTGGGGAGCGGACGTGTACCTGACGGCGAGCCAGAAGGCGATTGGCGTGCCGCCGGGGCTGGCGCTGCTGAGCGTGAGCCCGAAGGCGCTGGACGCGTGGCGCTCGCGGAAGACGCCGGTGCGCTCGCTGTACGCGGACTTCAGCGAGTGGCTGCCCATCATGGAGGCGTACGAGGCGGGCCGGGCCGCCTACTTCGCCACGCCGCCCGTCAACCTGGTGTACGCGCTGGAGGTGAGCCTGGGGCAGATCCTCCGCGAGGGGATGGAGGCGCGCTTCGCCCGTCACCGCCGGATGGCGCGGGCCTTCCGAGCGGGCTGGAAGGCGCTGGGGCTGAAGATGCTGCCGGTGACCGAGTCCGTGGCGGCGAACACGCTCAGCGCGCTGTACTACCCGGAAGGCGTGGACGTGGCGATGCTCGGCCGGGCACGGGAGCAGGGCGTGGTGCTCGCGGGGGGACTGCACCCGCAGCTGAAGACGCGCTACTTCCGGGTGGGGCACATGAACGTGGTGGGCCCGGGCGATGTGCTGGCCACGGTGGGCGCGGTGGAGCGGGCGCTCTCGGCGGCGGGCCACCGGGCCGAGCCGGGTGCCGCCGTGGCCGCCGCGCAGACGGAGCTGCTCTCCGCGCGCTGAAATCGAGGCCGTAGCGGTGGTGTAGCGTGGGCGGGATGAGCCTCCCGCCCTGGAAGAGATGGCTGGCGCTGCTCGGCCTGGTGCTGAGCGCGTGCGCGAGCCCGGCGCCCGGAGTCATGGGCGAGTCCATCGAGGACGTGGATGCCGTGGCCTCGTGAGAGGAGGCGCGGGCGGACCCGAGCTGCGTGGTGCCGCTGTGCGAAGAGGAGCGCTGTGCGCTCTGGCGGTGCCAGGACGTGGTGGAGGTGGAAGCCCACCCGGTACTCCTGGTCCTTGCGAATGGCAGCCTGAGTCCGCCGCCCAGTCCCATGCGCTGGTGGGGACGCCCGCTGGCGGTGCCAGGGGGCAGGGAAGCCATCTTCGAGATTCCCTGGCACAACTGGAACATCCGAGGCCAGTACGCGCCCCGGGTGCTCAAGCCCCCATGCGTCCGCTCATGGGAGCCGCTCGAGAAGCATCACATCTTCCCTCAGGCGTTGGCCTCGTGGTTCAAGCGGAAGCCCATCGACATTCACGCCTATACCATTCGGCTGCCCAAGAGCTTCCATCAGTGGCTGCACAGTGGCGGTTCGAGAGGTGGTCAGTGGAATGAGGCCTGGTATCAGTTCCAGCGAGAGAACCCCGGTGCGAGCCCCGAAGAGATCTGGCGGTTCGCGGGCGAGCTCATGTCACGGTTCAGGGTAAATGGCCCACTGGTGTCCTACTATTGTGAATGAGGAAGGAGAAGAGGCGCCTCTCTATGGAGTACTTCACCCTCGAGGAAGACAGGTCATCGGTCTATACGGGGCATATCGAAGGTACGCACAAATGGGGGCTGCCGGGCATCCTTCGCTGTCCTGGCTGTCAGGTTGGCTGGAGTGGTGGCGCCAAATCGTATCCTTCGGTGGATCTCACCCCAGTAGCCGCCCTGGCCGACTTCGAGGAACCCCGGGCCGAGCCTTTCGAGGAATATGAGCGGCTATGTGCGTTGGTGCGGCCTCTGTTACCTCCAGGGGCCTTGGTGGAACCGGGTGCGGAATTCGGCCCACTCGTGGGCAAGGCCCAGGGCCGCTTTGGACCGCTCGTGGCTCTCAACCCCTGGGTGCTGCTGATGCAGCGCGAGACGCTGGAGAAGCTCCAGGCTGAGGGGCTGCGGGGCCTCAAGGGCTGCCGCACGGAATTGCGTTTCCGCCAACGCAACTCGCCCGAGCTGCTCGAGTTGGAAATCCTCCCCGTAGGTCGGCTGCACCCGGACTGCCTGCCTACGGGCCGTAGACCTCCCTGTCCCCGCTGTGGCCGCGAGGGTCTCACGCTTCCCGACGACAGGCTGCTGGACGCGGCCACACTTCCTGCTCACCTGGACCTGTTCCGGCTGGAGGACTTCTCCACCGTGATTGTTTGCACCAGGCGCTTCGTCGACACCTGCCGCCGTCTGGGCCTGGACGGCGTGGCCTTTCAGCCTCTGCCAGTGAAGTGAGAAGTTGCTTGGCGGTATCGAAGTCGAGGCGGTTCGCGGTGGTGTAGCGTGGGAGGGATGAGCCTCACGCCCTGGAAGAGATGGCTGGCGCTGCTCGGCCTGGTGCTGAGCGCGTGCGCGAGCCCGGCGCCCGCGGTAGTGGATGACGCCGGGCCCCTCGAAGACGTGGACGCCGTGGCCTCGTGGGAGGAGGCGCGGGCGGACCCGAGCTGCGTGGTACCGCTATGCGAAGAGGAGCGCTGTGCGCTCTGGCGGTGCCAGGACGTGGTGGAGGTGGAAGCCCACCCGGTGGTCCTCACGCGGGGGACACTGAACCTCCGTCCGCCGGTGGGCAACCCGAGCCGCTGGTGGGGACGCCCGCTGGCGGTCCCTGGGGGCAGGGAAGCCATCTTCGAGATTCCCTGGCACAACTGGAACATCCGTGGCCAGTACGCGCCCAGGGTGCTCAAGCCTCCGTGCGTCCGCTCGTGGGAGCCACTCGAGAAGCACCACATCTTCCCGCAGGAACTGGCCGCGTGGTTCAAGCTCAAGCCCATCGACATTCACGCCTTCACCATTCGACTGCCCAGGAGCTTTCACCGATGGCTGCACAGCGGTGGGCCCCAAGGGGGGCAGTGGAATGAGGCCTGGAGGCAATTCCAGCAAAATAACAATGATGCTGGCCCGGAGAAGATCTGGCGATTCGCGGGCGAACTCATGTCGCGATTTAGAGTGATGGGCCCGCTCGTGTCTTATTACTGTGGATAAATAGGAGCCAAGCAGCTTCAAAAGTATGGATTACTTCACTCTCGAAGAAGATAAGTCTCTGGGTTATGTGGCGTACATCGGTTGTGACCACAAGTGGTTGCTGCCGGGCATCCGTCGCTGTCCTGGCTGTCAGACCAGCTGGGGCGCCGGTGCCAAATCGTACCCTTCGGTGGACCTCACCCCGATCGCCTCCCTGGCCGACTTCGAAGAGCCCCGGGCCGAGCCTATCGAGGAATATGAGAGGCTGCGTGAGCTGGTGCGGCCTCTGTTGCCTCCAGGGGCCGTGGTGGAACCGGGGACGGGGTTGGGCCCGCTCGTGGGCAAGGCCCAGGGCCCTTTCGGAGCACTCGTGGCTCGGTTTGCGTGGTTGTTGCTGGCGCGTCGTGAGGCGTTGGAAAAGCTCCAGGCCGAGGGGCTGCGGGGACTCAAGGGATTCCGCACGGAATTGCGCTTCCGCCAGCGCAACTCGCCAGAACTGCTCGAACTGGAGTTCCTCCCCGTGGGCCGGCTTCACCCGGACTGCTTGCCGCCGGACCGCAAGCCACCCTGTCCTCGCTGCGGCCGAATTGGGCTCACTCGTCCCGCTGACATGCTGCTGGACGCGGCCACACTTCCCAGCCACCTGGACCTGTTCCGGCTGGAGGACTTCTCCACCACGATTGTCTGTACCGAGCGCTTCGTCGAGGCCTGCCGCCATCTAGGCCTGGACGGCGTGGCCTTCCAGCCTCTGCCGATGAAGTGAGAGGTTGCTTGGGCGGTATCGAAACCGAGGCCGTTAGCGGTGGTGTAGCGTGGGGGGGATGAGCCACCTGCCCTGGAAGAGATGGCTGGCGCTGCTCGGCCTGGTGCTGAGCGCGTGCGCGAGTTCGGTGCCTGCGGTGGTGGATGACGCCGGGTACCTCGAAGACGTGGACGCGGTGGCCTCGTGGGAGGAGGCGCGGGCGGATCCGAGCTGCGTGGTACCGCTGTGCGACGAGGAGCGCTGTGCGCTCTGGCGGTGCCAGGACGTGGTGGAGGTAGAAGCCCACCCGGTGGTCCTCACGCGGGGGACGTTGAACCTCCGTCCGCCGGTAGTAGGCAACCCGAGCCGTTGGTGGGGACGTCCCCTGGCTGTCCCTGGCGGTAGGGAACCCATCTTCGAGATTCCCTGGCACAACTGGAACATCCGCGGCCAGTACGCGCCCAGGGTACTCAAGCCCCTGTGCGTCCGCTCATGGGAGCCGCTCGAGAAGCACCACATCTTCCCGCAGGAATTGGCCCTCTGGTTCAAGGTCAAGAAGATCGATCATCACGCCTTCACCATCCGTCTCCCCAGGAGCTTTCACGGTTGGTTGCACAGTGGAGGGCCTCGCGGCGGTCAGTGGAATGAGGCATGGCGACAGTTCCGAAAGAAGAATGATGGAGCCGAGCCGGCAGAGATCTGGCGGTTCGCGGGAGAGCTCATGTCGCGCTTTGGTGTGAATGGGCCACTCGTTCCCTATTACTGCTCTTGAAGTAAGAAGAAGCAGCGTCTACGTATGAGCTATTTCATCATCGACGAAGACAGGTCATCGAAGTACGTGTGGGACATCAGCGGCGCCCATAAATGGGGGCTTCCGGGAATCCACAGCTGCCCTGCCTGCAAGGCGACGTGGGGCACGGATACCAGAGCATACCCTTCGGTGGACCTGACCCCGGTGACCCATCTGGCCAATTTCGAAGAGCCCAGGGCTGAACCCGTCGAGGAGTACGAAAGGATGTGCTCGCTGGTGCGCCCCCTGCTTCCGCCGGGAGCGCTGCTTCAGCCGGGTGCGGCCTTTGGCCCATTCGTTGGCAAGGCCCAAGGCCGATTCGGACCGCTCGTGGCGCTCTTCTCGTGGTTATTGCTGGTTCAGCGCGAAGCGCTGGAAAAGCTCCAGGCCGAGGGGATGCTAGGACTCAAGGGCTGCCGCACCGAATTGCGCTTCCGCCAGCGCAACTCGCCTGAGCTGCTCGAACTGGAACTACCCCCCGTGGGACGGCTGCACCCAGACTGCTTGCCGCCAGACCGCAAGCCACCCTGTCCTCGATGTGGCCGCCGCGGAATCACCCTACCCGAGGACATGCTGCTGGACGCGGCCACTCTTCCCAGCCACCTGGACCTGTTCCGGCTGGAGGACTTCTCCACCGTGATTGTCTGCACCGAGCGCTTCGTCGAGGCCTGCCGCCGTCTCAACCTGGACGGTGTGACCTTCCAATCCCTGCCTACTGCTTGAACCAGCGGTTCGAGCACATGCCTTCAGCGGAGCATGATGTTTCCGAGGATGGCAATGGGTACCGAACCTCCCTCTCCACCCAGGAGTCGGAGTTTATGGGGGGCGGTTTGAAGCTTGAGGAGATTCACGGTTCCCTCCAGCAACAAGCGCGGTCCCTCGCCCGAAGAAGCAGGATCCTGCCACACTTGGAGCTGAGTCTGTTTGCGGCCATCGTCCAGCCACGCATACATCACCTGTTGGAACTCGTTGGTATCCGAGGCGTTCAATTCCACCTGCAGCAGCACGTACGCTTGGGATGGATCTCGCAGGTGCACGCCGTGGTAGCCGATGAATCTTCGCAGTGCCTGCAATTCGGAACTCAACTTGACGCTCTTCGTGAGCTCCCAGACGGAAAATGAACCGCCAGCAGTCATTCTGGAGAATGCCTCGAGCGTGAGGTGGCCCTGCGCGTGAGGGCAATGCTGCACCGCCTGGGGTTGCTCGGCCTGGCGGGGGGCAATCCCGGGGGTGCTCACAATATCCTGCACTTCGTGGCGCGGGTCCGGTGGATGGGCTCCTGAAGGGGGAGCGCTTCCAAGGAGGAGCATCAGGGGTAGGACAGGGCCGAGGGACATTGAGAGCACGGAGGGAACGTTTCCTGGAAGCGCTTGAGGTCGCTCAGTAGTACTTGCTCACGGCCTTGATCTGCACGAGGGGCGCGACCTTGACGAAGCCCGGCTTCTCGGGGTCCATCCCAAAATAGGGAACTCCGGGCTTGCCCTCATGCCACACCTCCATGCACACGGGGACGTGTCTGTTATTGTCAGGCAGCAAGCCACTGTATTCGACGAGACGCGTATAGACGCGATCTCCCACGACGACGCTCGCCCCCATGATGACGCCACTGCTCATGAGATCGCCCCATCTCGTTCGAAGCTCGACTCCCGTGCCACGCATCGGCACCGACATCGTGTCACCCAGCCTGGAGAGCGGCACGCCTCTCTCGTCTTGGTCAGAGCCTGACCCATAGACCGCATCCTGATGGAAGCTCCCGATGGCGATGCGATTCTCCTTCATGGCCTTGAGCGTTTCGGGCTCGCACTCCACGAGATCCTCGGGTTCATCGAAGGGTTCATCGAACGCATTGGGCTTGACCCACCTCTCCTCGAAGGCCCGGGTGACGGGGCTGGTGGCGCAGCCGGCGGCGAGCGCGGCGGCCACGCTGAGGCTCAGGCAGAACATGAGGCTCGGCCGTGACTTCCGGACCTGCTGAGCAGGCGCTGGCTTCTGGGGGGTCTTCTTCTCGGACATGTCTTTCTCGCTGTGTCTGGTGTTGAGAACGGGCGCGGCAACGGCCTGTCCGTTGGGCGCCGCGGGTGCCTCAACATGTGGCGGTTTCAGCGAGGGCACGACATCTGGGAAAAAAGCATCCCACTGTATGGGAAAGGGTTCGGGTGACATGAAAGGTTGGGTCCGCCCCATGACCTCGGAGGTCACCCCCGCCTTCCACGAGGGCAGAAGCCACAGCGCGACGGCCAGCGCGAGGCCTCCCAGCGCCAGCAGGCCCAGGCGCCTCCCGAGCGCCGCCCCGGGGCCCGCCGCATTCGGCAAGCTGCTCGCCTCCCGCGTCGGCTCCTCGCCCCGTCGCGGCGGCTGCCGCGCGAGCCTGCCCAGCCGCAGCTGCAGGTCCTGCCCCTCCGCGAGCCCTCGCTGGGGCTCCGTGGTGGCGTTGTGGGACTCGTGGGGCTCGAACAGGGGCTCGTGCCACGAGGCGTCCGCCTCCGCCCTCAGCGCGAACAGGGCCCGGCGCACCTCGCGCGCGTCCGCGTACCGGGCGCCGGGGGCCTTCTCCAGCATGCGCAGGCACACGCGCTCCAGCGCCTCCGGTACCCACGGGTTGAGCTCGCGCGGCGGCACGGGCCGCTCGTGGAGCACGGCCGTGCCGATGGCCAGGAAGTCCCGGCCCGTGAAGGGCAGCCGGTCCGTGAGCATCCAGTACAACTGCACGCCCACCGCCCACAGGTCATCCGCGGGCGTGGGCTGGTAGCGCATCCCCGGCTCGCCCATGTGGTGCCGGAAGAAGTCCCAGGCCTCGGGGCCACGGTACTCCGGGGTGCCCGGCGGCAGCACCGAGGTGGTCAGCGGCGGAGCCCCCTCGTAGGCGCCCGCGCCGAAGTCCACCAGCACCGGCTTGCCGTCCGCGGCCCTCACCAGGATGTTGGAGGCCTTCACGTCCCGGTGCAGCACTCCCGCGTTGTGCACCGCCTCCAGCGCCTCCAGCAGCGGCAGCAGCAGCTCCACCACCCCGAGCGCCGACGGGTTGCTCCCGCGCACGCTCTCGTCCAGGGGCTGCCCCTTCACGTACTCCATGATGAGCACGCGCCAGCGGGGCTGCTCCTCCGGCCAGTCCACGTACCCCAGCAGCCGCACCACGCCCGGGTGCTTCATCCGGCGCAGCACGTCCACCTCCCGCTCCTCCCACCCCCGCGAGGACTCCAGCGGGAGCACCTTCAGCGCGACGAGGCTCATGCTGCCGTGGGCCAGGTACACGGTGCCGTAGCCCCCCGCTCCCAGGCGGCGCACCACCTCGTAGCCGGCCACCTGGGTGCCCAGCTCCAGCACGGGAGGCGGTTGTCTGCGGGGGCCCGGCCGGCCTCCCTGGCGGGCGGAGCGGGACGGGAACATCGGGTTGTCTGACATGTGGGTGACCTCCAGCGTCGTCCCCCTCCCGGCGGACCGCGCGTCTCCTGCCGCGGGCTGCTCCTGGAGGTGAGTCGACAAGTCATGCCGTGCGACACTACTCAAGGAATCACCCTGGGGGCTACTGCGCAGGTCACTTCGCCTCCGGCGCGTCCACCTCCCGACTCCCAGGCGAGCTTCCCCGCCCGCCCCCCGTGGCCGGTGGCATGGGTTGAAGGGTCTCCGTCCACCCCCAACCTTCACGGCAACGTGTCTTCCTCCGCCTCGATCCCCCTGACCGCCCCTCGGCGCTTCCGCCGTCTGCTGCTGCGAGCCATCCTGCTCCCGGTGGGACTGCTGCTGGCGCTCGCGGGCGTCCTCCTGTGGGAGGTGGGCGACCTCATCCGGGCCCAGGAGAAGGCGCGCCACTCCCAGATGTCGCTCACCCGGCTGGAGCGGGTGCGCCAGCTCCTCGTCGACCGGGAGACGGGCGTGCGGGGCTACCTCCTCACCGGGGCGCCCGTCTTCCTGGAGCCCTACCAGGCCGCCGGGCAACGGCTCCCCCTGGCGCTCGAGGAACTGGAGCAGTCCCTGGCCAACGAGCCCGAGCAGCGGGTCTGGATGGACGAGCTGCGCGAGCGCCACCGCGAATGGGAGCGCTTCTCCGATGAGGAGCTCGCCCTCTTCCACCAGAAGGGCAACTGGCTCTCCCTGGTGCGCTCGGGCGCGGGCAAGGGCCGGATGGACGCGCTGCGCGCGACGCTGGATACCATTGGCGATGCGGAGCGCCAGCGCGCCAGCCTCCAGGGACTCGAGGCCGAGCGCGCGGGCCGGGCCGTGCTCCTCGCGGGGGGACTGTGGACGCTCGCGGTGGGCCTGCTGCTGGCCTGGCTCAGCCGCGGCCAGCTCCTCACCCTGGCCCGGGACTATGACGCCAGCCTCGCCCAGGTGCGCGCCCAGGCGGACGCCCTGCGCGCCAGCGAGGCCCGGCTGGAGTCGCGCGTGCTCCAGCGCACCCACGAGCTCACCGCCGCCAACAAGGAGCTGGAGTCCTTCAGCTACTCCGTCTCGCACGACCTGCGCTCCCCGCTGCGGGCCATCGACGGCTTCGCCCAGGCGCTGCGCGAGGACGAGGGCGAGCGGCTGTCCGCCGAGGGCCTCCGGCTCCTCACGCGCCTGCAGGCGGCCGCCACGCGCATGGGCCAGCTCATCGACGACCTGCTGCTGCTCTCCCGCGTCACCCGCGCCGAGCTGAAGCGCGAGCCGGTGGACCTCAGCGCGCTCGCCACCTCCGTGCTCCAGGATTTACGCCACCGCGAGCCCGCGCGCGAGGTGACGTGCTCCATCCAGCAGGGCCTCACCGTGCAGGGAGATCCGCGGCTGCTCCGGGTGCTCCTGGAGAACCTGCTGGGCAATGCCTGGAAGTTCACCAGCAAGCGCTCCGGGGCCGTCATCGAGCTGTTCGCGGAGACGGTGGGCGGGGTGCATCACTACGCTGTGCGCGACAACGGGGTGGGGTTCGACATGGCGTATGCGGGCAAGCTCTTCAGCCCCTTCCAGCGGATGCACAAGCCCTCCGAGTTCCCGGGCACCGGCATCGGGCTGGCCACGGTGCAGCGCATCGTCCACCGGCATGGCGGGGACATCTCCGCCCAGGCCCTCCCCGGTGAGGGGGCCCTCTTCCGTTTCACCCTCCAGGAGGCACGCGCATGAGCAGCCCACCATCCATCCTCCTCGTGGAGGACAACCCGGACGACGTCGACCTGACGCGGCGGGCCTTCCAGCGCGCCGGCCTCACCCAGCCGTTGGACGTGGTGGAGGACGGGCTGGAGGCGCTCGACTACCTCTTCGCACGGGGCGCGCACGCGCACCGGGCCCAGGAGCCGCTGCCCGCCCTGGTGCTGTTGGACCTCAAGCTGCCGCGCCTGGATGGGCACGAGGTGCTGCGCCAGATTCGCGCCAACCCGCGCACCCGCTTCCTCCCCGTGGTCATCCTCACCTCCTCGGACGAGGAGAAGGATCTGGTGGACAGCTACAGCCAGGGCTGCAACAGCTACGTGCGCAAGCCGGTGAGCTACAACGAGTTCGTCGAGGCGGCGCGCCAGCTCGGCGTCTACTGGACGGTGCTCAACCGTGCCCCGCTACCGGGGGTGTCTGGATGAGCAGGCCGCTGCGTGTCCTGCTGGTGGAGGACAACCCGGACGACCAGGAGCTGGTGGAGCGCGAGCTGCGCCGGGGGGACTTCGAGGTGTACAGCCATCGGGTGCAGTCGGCCGAGGAGCTGCGCGCGGCGCTCGCCCCCGGAGCCTGGGACATCATCCTCTCCGATTACTGCCTGCCCGGCTTCGATGCGCCCTCCGCGCTCGGCATCGTGCGCGACAGCGGCCTGGACATCCCCTTCATCGTCGTCTCCGGCAGCGTGGGCGAGTTCGAGGGCGTGGAGGTGATGAAGGCCGGCGCGCGCGACTACTTCCCCAAGACGCTGCTCACCCGGTTGCCGGCCGCGGTGGCGCGCGAGGTGGAGCAGGCCCGGCTGCGCCACGAGCGCGCCCGGGCCGAGCGGGACAGGGACTTGCTGGCCCGCGCCGGGGAGGTGCTGGCCGGCTCGTTGGATTTGCAGGAGACGCTGGAGCACGTGGCGCGCCTGCCGGTGCCGGAGCTGGCGGACTGGTGCGCCGTCTACTACTCCGAGGATGGACGGCACCTGAAGGTGGCGGCGCTGGCGCACGAGGACCCGGAGAAGGTGGAGCAGGGGTTCGAGATGGACCGCCGCTACCCCCTGGCACCGGACGCCCCCACCGGGCCCGCGCGGGTGTTCCGCACCGGCGAGCCGCAGCTGCTCACGGACGTCCCCCCCGCCCGGCTGGAGGCGCTGGCGCGCTCGCCGGAGCACCTGCGCGGGATGCTCTCGCTGGGGCTGCGCTCCGTCATGCACGTGCCCCTGGTGGGACGCATGGGCTCGTTGGGGGTGGTGACGCTGGGCACCATCGGGAGCCGGCCCCGCTTCCACCCGAGGGACATGCCGGTGGCGCAGGAGCTGGTGCGCCGCGCCGCCCTGACGCTGGAGAACGCGCGCCTGTACCGCGAGTCGCAGGAGGCCATCCGGCTGCGCGACGAGTTCCTCGCGGTGGCGGCCCACGAGCTGCGCACGCCGCTCACCACGCTGGGCCTGCAGCTGGGCACGCTGGTGCAGCGGGCGCGGCGCGAGTCCTCCGCGGACCTGGTGGAGCGGCTGGAGAAGGGCGTGCGCCAGGTGCGGCGGCTGGGCACCCTGGTGGAGATGCTGTTGGACGTGTCGCGCCTGTCCACCGGCGAGCTGCCCCTGGCGCTGGAGGGGGTGGACCTGGGCGAGCTGGTGGGCGAGGTGCTGGAGCGCTTCGAGGCGGAGTCGCGGGCCATGGGTTGCGCGCTGCGTCTGGAGGTGGCCCCGGGGCTCGTGGGACAGTGGGACCGGATGCGGGTGGAGCAGGTGGTGTCCGGGCTCGTCTCCAACGCGCTGAAGTTCGGGGCGCGCCAGCCGGTGGAGGTCCGGGTGACGTCGGAGGACGGCACGGCGCGGGTGGTGGTGGAGGACCGGGGCATCGGGATTCCGGAGGAGCAGCTCGAGCGCATCTTCGAGCGCTTCGGCCGGGCGGTGTCCTCGCGCTCCTACGGGGGGCTGGGGCTGGGGCTGTACCTGGCGCGCCGGGCGGCCGAGGCGCACGGAGGCCGGGTGTGGGCCGAGCAGCGCGCGGGCGGTGGGGCCCGCTTCACCCTGGAGCTGCCCCTGCGGGCCGTGAGCCAGGCGGTGGAGGAGTCGGCATGACGCGGCCGTTGCTGGTGGTGGATGACGATACGGACCTGCGCGAGGCGCTCGAGGAGGTGCTGCGCGACGCGGGCCACGCGGTGCTGGGCGCGGGCAATGGCCGCGAGGCGCTGGAGGTGCTCGCGCGCGCCCGGCCGCTGCCCGGGCTGGTGCTGCTGGACATGATGATGCCGGTGCTGGACGGGCTGGGCTTCGCCCACGAGATGCACGCGGTGCCCGAGTGGAAGGACATCCCCATCGTCATCTTCTCCGCCTCGGCCAGCAACGCGAACGTGGCGCGCGAGGTGGGCGCGTGTGCCTACCTGCGCAAGCCGGTGGACGTGGAGGTGCTGGTGGAGACGGTGGGCGCGCACCTGCTGCGCGAGTGAGCGCTCAGCCGGCGCGGCGCACCCAGCTCGTCCACGCCCCCACGTCCCGGTAGCCGAGCCGCTGGTACAGGCCATGTCCCAGGGGCGAGGCCTGCAGGACGGCGACGGTGCGGCCGCGGGCGCGCGCATCCGCGTGCAGGCCCTGCATGACGAGGCCGGCCAGTCCCCGGCGGCGCGCCTCGGGGTGGGTGGCCACCAGGTAGATGCCGGCCGTATCCCCCTGCTCGAACGAGACCCCTCCGGCGAGTGCCCGGCCTTCCTGGCGCACCAGCACGGCGTACAGGCCGGTGGAGGGCTCGAGCTGGGGGCGCCAGGACTCGAAGTAGTCGACGTGCTCCTGGCCGTAGCAGAGCCCGTTGAGCTTGAGCACCTCGTGGAGGTCGTCCGGGTGCTCGAGCGTGGTGCCCGGGGGCAGCTGGGGCGGCGGATGCGCCAGGGGGATGCCCATGGCGGGGATGGCGTCCTCGGCCCGGTGTCCGGCGCGGGCCAGCACGGCCTCGGCGGCGGTGTCCCCCGGGTACACGGGCACGCGCCAGGCCCGCACGCCCAGCTCGCGGTACCACGTCTCCAGGGACCCGAGTGCCTCGGCGAGCGCGTGGGCGTCCGAGTACAGCACCTGCTGTTGGAAGAGGTGCGCCCCGCGGCCCGGCAGGGCGAAGGCCCGCACCCCGGGCAACTCCCTCATCCGCAACGGTCCGCCGTGGGCCTGCAGGGCCTTGAAGTCGTGGAGGTTGGCGCGCAGGCGCGCGGTGAGCTCAGCGTCCGTCATGCAGGGCACAGGTTAGGCGCTTCCAGGCGCTCGCGGGTGGACAGCCAGCGGACGGAAAATCCCCGGCCGGCCGCTCGGGAGGCTAGGGTGCGGATGCTCGCATGGAGCCTCGCTTCTACGCCTTCGATCCCCGCCCCACCCGCCGTGCCCTCTTCGTGGGGGCGTGCGTGCTCGCCATTCTCAGCGCCTGGGCGCTGGCGGATGCGCGGGCGCGGGGAAACGCTCCCCTGGCGGTGGCCCGGGCGGGCATCACGGGCGGACTGATGCTCGCCTTCGTCTTCGCCTGGCATCGGCTGCGGCCAAGGCCCGGCTGGGGCGTTACATTGAGTGCCAGGGGCGTCGCGCTGGCCCGCCCCTTCACCGGTAGCCAGCTCCAACTCTCCTGGGGGCAGATCGACTCCGTGCGCCGGCTCGGACGCAAGGAAGACGTGCTCGGATTGTTCCTGGACGAGGGGGGCCGGGTGCTGGTGACGCGCCACCTCTTCCCCTCGCGGACGGCCTTCGGCGAGCTGGCGGCCGCGCTGGAAGAAAGGAAGCCCGCTCCCCGTTTTGACGCGTAGCGTCGCGTGAGGCATTTCGAGAGGCGTTTCGTGAATCTTTTCGCTGCCTTGCGTGTTCTCAACAATCTTGTCCAGGGTGCCTCGAAGTGGTAGGCACACCTGTTCCCGCCAAGCGATTTCCCAAGGATTTTTCGCGCATGGAAAACATCCCCGCCCCCGGTGCCGCCGCGGCACCGCCGCCCGCGGATTACGACACCGGTGCCATCACGAAGCTGGAGGGCCTGGAGGCCGTCCGGAAGCGCCCGGGTATGTACATCGGTGACACCATGACGTACGGGCTGCACAAGCTCGTCTACGAGGTGGTGGACAACTCCGTCGATGAGGCCCTGGCGGGCCACTGCACGGACATCGAGGTGGTCATCCACGTGGATGGCTCGCTGTCCGTGCAGGACAACGGCCGAGGCATTCCCGTGGGCCCGCACCCGGACCCCAAGTTCAAGGGCAAGGACACCCTCGAGGTGGTGCTCACGGAGCTGCACGCCGGCAGCAAGTTCGGCAACGGCGCCTACAAGGTGTCCGGCGGCCTGCACGGCGTGGGCGTCACCTGCGTGAACTTCCTCTCTGAGTGGTTCAAGGTCCGCGTGCAGCGCAACGGCAAGGTGTACGAGCAGTCGTACGCGCGCGGCGTGTCCAATGGCCCGCCGGCCGTCGTCGGCGAGACGGACAAGCGCGGCACGCTCATCTGGTTCAAGCCGGACAACACCGTCATGGAGACGGCGGACTTCAACTTCGACACGCTCAGCCAGCGCATGCGCGAGCTCGCGTTCCTCAACGCCGGCCTGCGCATCATCATCCGCGACATGCGGGTGGGCAAGGAGCACGACTTCAAGTTCGACGGCGGCATCGTCTCCTTCGTCGAGTACATCAACAAGGCCAAGCAGTCGCTCAACGAGAAGCCCATCCACTTCCGCACGGAGCGCGAGGGCGTGTCGCTGGAGATCGCCCTGCAGTGGAACGATGGCTACGACGAGCGCATCTTCACCTTCGCCAACAACATCAACACGCACGAGGGTGGCAGCCACCTGTCTGGCTTCAAGGCCGCGCTCACGCGCACGCTCAACAGCTACGCCGAGAAGAGCGGGCAGTGGAAGGACCTGAAGGAGACGCCCACGGGCGAGGACGCGCGCGAGGGGCTCGCGGCCGTCATCTCCGTGAAGCTGTCCAACCCCCAGTTCGAGGGGCAGACGAAGACGAAGCTGGGCAACAGCGAGGTGAAGGGCCTCGTCGAGCAGATGGTGAATGATCAGCTCGCCACCTTCCTCGAGGAGAACCCCACCGTCAGCAAGAAGATCGTCGCGAAGATTGGCGATGCGACGCGGGCGCGGATCGCCGCCCGCAAGGCGCGCGAGACGGTGCGGCGCAAGGGCGTGCTGGACGGTGGCTCCCTGCCGGGCAAGCTCGCCGACTGCCAGAGCCGCGACCCCAGCGAGAGCGAGCTCTACATCGTCGAGGGTGACTCCGCAGGCGGCTCGGCCAAGCAGGGCCGGGACCGGCGCAACCAGGCCATCCTCCCGCTGCGCGGCAAGATTCTCAACGTCGAGAAGGCGCGCTTCGAGAAGATGCTCACCAGCGCGGAGATCGTGACGTTGATTACCGCGCTGGGCACGGGGATTGGTCGCGAGGACTACAACCCGGAGAAGGCGCGCTACCACCGCATCATCCTGATGACGGACGCCGACGTGGACGGCAGCCACATCCGCACGCTGCTGCTCACGTTCTTCTACCGGCAGATGCCGGAGCTCATCCAGAACGGCTACCTCTACATCGCGCAGCCTCCGCTCTACAAAGTCACGCGCAACAAGAAGGACATGTACGTGAAGGACGAGCGCGGGCTGAACGACTACCTGCTGCGCATCGCCTCGGAGCACTCGCGGGTGGTGACGGAGGGCGGGGAGCTGGGCGGCTCGGAGCTGCGCGAGCTGCTGGAGAAGGTGATTACTTACGAGGAGCGCCTGGAGAAGCTGGCGGCGCGGCGGGACGCCCGGGTGGTGGACGCGCTGGTGCAGGCGGGCCGGGTGGACGCGGGCCTGCTGACGGACGAGGCGGCGCTGCGCGCTCAGGTGGAGAAGATGGTGGACTACCTGAAGGCCCGCATGCCGGACACGCTGGGCCGCTTCGAGGTGTCCTACCCGGTGGATCCGGAGCACCACACGCGCAAGCTGGTGGTGAAGACGGACATCAACGGTGGCATGCGCCAGACGGTGTTTGACCACGGCTTCCTGTCGTCGCCCGAGTACATGGAGCTGGTGAGCCTGCGCGAGTCGTTCAACAAGCTGGGCAAGGCGCCCTATCGGGTGAAGGTGGGCGACGGCGAGGTGGTGGCGTTGTCGGTGCAGGAGGTGCTGGCCGCGGTGCGCAAGGACGCGCAGAAGGGGCTGGGCCTGCAGCGCTACAAGGGTCTGGGCGAGATGAACCCGGAGCAGCTCTGGGACACCACGATGAACCCGGTCACCCGTACGCTGCTGCAGGTGCGCATCGAGGACGCGGTGGAGAGCGACGAGATCTTCTCGCTGCTCATGGGCGAGGCCGTCGAGCCGCGCCGCGAGTTCATCGAGCGCAACGCGCTGGACGTGCAGAACCTGGACATCTGAGCCCGGTGTCCGGGCAGGTGGGCGGCTGAGCGAGCAGGTGGTCGCTCGGCCGTCTCGCGGGTGATCGGGGCCGTGCCTGGAGCTTCCGGGTGCGGCCCCGTTGCGTTTCCAGGGCCCAAAAAGACCAATGGGCCCGGTGCCGAAATCGGCTCCGCGCCCACTTGCCTTTCCCGTCCTTGTTGAGCTGGGCCGCGGAACCGCTGCGGCCCCCATGGGCCCTTACGGAAGGAACTTGTTGTATTCCCCAGGCCCACCCGGTGTGGGCCCTATGCGAAACAGGGTACTCATCCCCTCCGACATGCGAGGGGATGGGGTTTGTGCCCGGTCGGGGGGTACGAATGGGATGGACGAAGGACTCGGTTGCCGCCTGATCGCCCGCACCCCTTGTTTAACCCAGGTGGTGTTTTCTGGTCAACGAGAAGCGCCACGCAACGCGGCCGCTCGTTCCCGCCGGGACATCGCCGTCACATCCACGATGTCCACCTCGAGCGCCCCCGCGTTGTCCTCCACCTTCGTGTCCGGGAAGGTGCAGCGCAGCGTGTCCGCCCCCGTCAGCTGGTAGCGCTTGCCCGCCTCCAGCAGCCGGTGGTTGTGCCGGCCCTTCTTGCTGCTCTCCGCGCACAGCGCCCGACGTGTACGGCCCGTGGCGCCCGGGCTCAGCTCCGCGAAGTCGTCGCGCACGGTGAGCAGGTAGACGGCGTCCGGGTTGAGTCCGCGCACCGCCAGCTGGTGCCGCGGCTCGAGCACCAGCGCGTTGCGGGCTGGATCAAACGTGAGCTGGCGCGGCGGCACCCACTTGGACTGGCGCAGGTTCACCCGCACCGCGCCCGCGTTGTCCGCCAGGTCCTCGTCCAGCATGAAGACGTGCAGCTTGCGCACGCCCTTGAAGGTGCGCGGCGCGGAGCCGATCACCCCGAAGGCGTCCTCGGCGGCCAGGTTCTCGCCCTCGGCGAACCAGGCCAGCGTGCCGGACGCGCTCGCCTTTCCGTCGCTCAGCAGGGCGCTGCCGCTGGTGCTGACGGAGTAGCTCGCCCCCGAGTTGAGCTCGATGGACGCCGTGGCGTACTGCTGCACCGGGAAGGCGTTGTACTGGGGGCGCAGGACGAACACCCGCGTCGGGTAGTCCACCTCGTTGTACTTCTTGAGGTCCTGCGGCTGCGGCGCGGCGCTGGGCTCGCTGGAGCCCTTCGTCCCCTCGGGCTCCGTGCCCTGCGCGGCGGCCACCGGCTCGCCGGCCCTGTCCGCGGCGGGCGGGGGCAGGGGGGTGGTGGGCTGGACGGCCGGCTCGGGCTCCATGCGCTCGAGCTCCGCGTTGAGCTGCGGCGGGTTCTCGTCGGTGATGGTGACGCGCTTCGTCCAGGGCCGGTAGCCGGGCAGGGTGAGGACGAAGGTGTGGGTCTGATCCAGGGGCACGTTCGGCACGACGAGCGGCGTGGTGCCGGGCACGTCCTTGCCGTTGATCTTCACCGTGGCGCCCTTCGGCGTGGAGGCGATCCACTGCGAGGCCACGGGCCCGCCATCGCCCGCGCCGGAGACGAAATAGTGGATGGTGCCCAGCAGCAGGGTGAGCACGAAGATGGGCACGCTGATGAGCATCACCAGCCGCTGGCGCCGCTCGGCGCGCTCCGAGGCCTCGCGCTCCTGGGCCTCGCGCAGGGGGCGCAGGTAGTCCGGCACCGCCGGCCGGGTGGGGACGCTGACGGCCGGCACCTCGACGGGGGTGTCATGCGGCGCCCCGGCGGCGGAGCTGATGTCCGTGGGGGGCTGCGACACGGCCGTGGAAGGCTCGTGCCCCTCCACCTGCGGGGCGGCCATGGTCGCCGGGCCCAGCGCGCGCGTCAC
The DNA here is from genome assembly GCF_042230915.1 of Archangium gephyra. Lineage (GTDB taxonomy): Bacteria > Myxococcota > Myxococcia > Myxococcales > Myxococcaceae > Archangium > Archangium gephyra_B. The sequence continues at coordinate 597,970 of NZ_CP102578.1, forward strand.
GCCCGCGCTCGACGTCACCCGGCGCACGGAAGCCGAGCTCACGGTGCGCACGCCCGCGTTGCTGAGCGGCCGTCCGCCACTGCTCCCGTTGGTGGAGGGCCTCAGGCTGGGACGGCTGCCCGCGTTGCTCCCCGGCCGGCCACCGTCACTGCCGGGCCTCGACTGCACGCGGACGTCGGAGTTGGTGTTGCTCCGGCCACCGGCCGCGCCTGGCGCTCGCGCCTGGGCACCCATCGGCTCGCTGACGGGCTGGGCCTGCCACGCGGCGAGCTGCTCCAGGAAGGCGGGCGTCACCTCCACCCGGCGGCCCTCGGCGGTGAGTTCCTCGGCGAAGAGGTGGCCCAGCAGCTGCGACAGCATCGCGGGCGAGAAGCGCGGCCAGCCCGAGTAGAGCTGCTCGCGCAGCGCCTCGGAGAAGGCCTGCGCGGTGGGGTAGCGCTGCCCCCGGTCCAGCGCCATCGCGGTGGACATCACCGCTTCCAGCTCCGGGCCGATGGCGGGATTGAGGCTGGAGGGCGGCGGGTACTCTCCATGGAGGATGCGCGGCAGCACCGCGGCGAGCTCCCCCTCGTAGGGGCGCCGGCCGCACAGCATCTCGTAGAGCACCACGCCCACGGCGAAGATGTCCGAGCGCGCGTCCAGGTCCTGATCGCCCCGGGCCTGCTCGGTGGAGAAGTACGGGTACTTGCCCTTGAGGGTGCCGGGCGAGGTGCGCGACTCCACGACGCTCGTCGCCTTGGCGATGCCGAAGTCGATGACCTTGACCTGGCCCTCGTAGGAGATGAGCACGTTGTCCGGCGACACGTCGCGGTGGACGAGCCCCATGGGCCGGCCGTCCTCGCCGATGTGCCGGTGCGCGTAGTCCAGCCCGTCACACATCTGCGTGGCGACGAAGAGCGCCAGCGGCATGGGCAGGCCGGGCAGTCCGGCTTTCTGCGCGCGGCGCAGCAGCTTGGACAGCGTCTGGCCGTGCACGAACTCCATGGCCAGGAAGTACTGGCCGTCGATCTCTCCGAAGTCGAAGACCTGGGCGATGTTGCCGTGGGTGAGCCCCGCGGCCACGCGCGCCTCGCTGACGAACATCTCCACGAAGTCGGGCTCGTCGGCGAAGTGCGGGAGGATCTGCTTGATGACCACTGGCTTGGTCACCCCCGCGGCGCCCTTCATGCGCGCGCGATAGGTGATGGCCATCCCGCCCGCGGCGAGCTTCGAGACCAGTTCGTACTTGCCAAATTCCCGGGCTTCGTTGGCGGCCACGATGCGCGTCGCGTTGTTGGAGGAGAAGGGGAGCCCGGAGCATACCCCGCTTCCCGCAAAAGTCCCGATAGGGGGGGCTCCGGGTGGCTTTCTTTCCTACTTCCGCGGACAGGCTGCGGATCCACCCGCCCGCGTTCTATTCTGGACACTGGTCTTGGGCAGAGGGGTTTCCATGAAGGTGCAACTGATGGTGCTCGCCCTGGCGGTGCTGCCGGGCGCGGTGCGGGCCCAGGTGTCCGAGGGGCCGGGGGCGGTGGACGCTCCCGTTTCTCAGGAACTGGTGGAGCCCGTCCGTCCACGCTTCGAGGTGCTGCCCGCGGCCGTCTCGGTGGTGCCCGGCGTGCTGCTGCACGGGCTGGGGCCGCTCGTGGCGGGGGACACCCCGACGGCGGCACGGCACTTCCTCCTGGAGGGCACGGGCCTCGGGCTCCTGGCCGCCGGGGGCGTGCCCATCGCCATGTCCGGGGCGTCGCGCCGGGTCATCGGCCCGCTGTACGCGGTGACGCTGGCCGGGGTGGGCCTCCTCTCCATCTCCACGCTGGCCAACCTCTATGGGGCCGTGTCGCCCGCCTTTCCTCCAGGCGAGGTGGCGCGGAGCCTGCCTCCCCTCGAGCTGGAGGTGGGCTACCAGCACGTGGTGGACCCGGCCTTCGACTACCGGCACTTCGTCTCGGTGGGCGCGCTGGCGCGGCTGGAGCGCGTGCGCCTGGAGGCCGGGGCGAAGCTGTCGCCGGACGAAGGCAACCTGCGCGTGCGGGTGGGCGGGGCGTACCGGCTGCTGGGAGCCCCCGAGGGTGCGCGCGCGGGCGCGGACGGCACGGCGTTGGACCTGGAGGCCGCGGCCCTCGTGCACCGCTACCCCGCCGAGGCCTTCACCCTGGGTGGTGGCGAGCTCTTCCTGCGGGGCCGCTACGACATGGCGCGCTTCAGCCCGCGCATGGCCGGCTCCTTCGCGGAGATGGGCGTGGGCTTCGCGATGCAGGGCTACGTCTACACGGGGCCGGTGGACGACATCCTCTTCGAGCAGCTCCTCTTCACCTTCGGCTACGGCGTCTACCTGGGACGCGGCGGGCCCTTCCGGGGCGAGGCGCTCCTCTATTACGACCACCGCAAGGACGACTTCCCGGGCGGCATCAAGGCCGGCGGGGGCGTACCGGGGTACGTGGGACTGCGCGGGCGCATGCTCCTCACCGGGCCCTGGGGCGTGTCCGCGGATCTCCAGGTGGGCTCGGCCCTGGTGGGCCGGGTGTCACTCGTCTACGCGTTGGGAGGTGAGCCGTGAGGAGCATTCGCCGGGGAGCCGCCGTGCTCGCGCTGCTGGCCACGGGCTGCAGCATGCGGCCGGCCGAGGAGCGCGCGCTGAAGGACCTGCAAGTGGGGCAGGTGGACGCCAACGGCGTGGCCTTCACCGTGGAGGACGGGCTGGCGGTGGTGCGCAAGGTGGAGCCGGGCACGCTGACGCTGTGGGGCTCGGCGCCGGCCTTCCACGTGCGCGCGGTGTCCTCGGCCGGGGCCACCGAGGAGTGGACGGTGGTGGTGCGCAACGCCATGCCGGAGGCGGAGCTGTCGGCGGCGGTGGGCGGCGAGCCGCTCCTGGTGGAGGCCCTTCCCGAGGGGCCCGTGCCCACGGTGAAGCTGTGGAAGGTGCGGGTGCCGGCGGGCGCGGAGGCCCGGCTGACGGTGGCGCCCCCGCTGTGGGACCAGCCGATGCCCTTCCGCTTCGCGGCGCTGGCGGACGTGCAGGAGGCCCTGCCCCGGGTGGGGGACATCTACCGGCGCATCAACGCGGACCCCACGCTGCGCTTCATCTACTTCTCGGGGGACCTGACGCAGCGGGGCTCCATCGAGCAGCTGGAGGAGTTCCAGTCGCGCCTGCTGGAGTCACGCATCCCCCTGTTCGCCACCCTGGGCAACCACGAGACCTACGCCCCGGATGCGAGCTACCACGCGTATTTCGGCCGGGGGAACCTGCACTTCACCTTCCATGGCGCGCACTTCACGATGATCGACTCGGCCAACGGCTCGTTGGACCCGAGGGCCGAGGAGATGCTGGACGGGTGGCTGGCGGCGGGGCGCGACGCGGTGCACATCCTGGGCACGCACATCCCCATCGTGGACCCCATCGGCGTGCGCAACGGCGCCTTCGCGAGCCGCAACGAGGCCGCGGCGCTGCTGGCGAAGCTGGCCAACGGGAAGTTGGATCTCACCCTCTACGGCCACGTGCACTCGTACTACTCGTTCTCCAACGCGGGCATTCCGTCCTTCATCTCGGGCGGCGGCGGCGCCATCCCCGAGCAGTTCGACGGCGTGGGGCGGCACTTCCTCGCGGTGGAGGTGGATCCGGCCCAGGGCGTGCGCACCGTGTCGCTGGTGCGCGTGGACTGAGCGACACCTGGGACAAGCGGGCCGCGCGCGGCTCTACTTCGCCTCGGTGGGAGGCACGGGCGCCTCCTGGGTCTCCACGGGCGCGGGCAGGGGCCGGGCCAGGGTGGCGGAGAAGCTCGGGTCTCCCGCCGCGGCCAGCGTCTTGCGTAGCGCCGTCACCGCGTCATCCACCACGCCCTGCCCGACGATGTTGCTGAGCGAGAGCCCCAGGCTGATGCTCTTGGCCACGGTGTCCATCTTCTTCTCCCGGAGCGCCGTGCGCACCTTGTCGAAGTCCTGCTTCTCCTCGTCCGTCACGTTCTGCATCATCGCGAAGGCGAGCTGCGGCAGGGACTCCTCGATCATCTCGAAGGGGACCAGGTGCATGGTCCTGGCCATCATCTCGGCGCGGACCCTGGCGCGCGCCCGGTCCACGGCGCGGTCCATCGCGGAGAGCATGACCTGCAACAGCGCGCTCGGGCCGATGGCGATGTCGTCGTTGCCCACGCGCATGTTGAAGGCCGAGGAGCGCAGCAGCCCCATGGCGCCAAACCCGGCGAGCAGCGTGTACCCGACCCGCGACGAGGCCGGCCCCTCCCCGAGGAGCACCCCCTGGGCGTCCGCCGGGTTCATCGTCTTGAGCGCGAGCAGGGCCATGACCGAGGCCAGCACGTTGAGCAGCGTGTAGGTGATCGCATGGCGGTTGGTGATGGCCTCGTAGGGGTCATCCTTGTAGCGGGAGACGAGCTCGCCAACCCCGATGAACGCGCCGATGAGCGCCACGGCGCCGTACTGCGCCGTGTCCGCGAGCAACTCCAAGGTCTCTGGCTGCATGAGGGCTCCCCCAGGGCCGGTCCTGCCGGGCTCCTCGCGCCAGTCTACCTCCCCGCGCCGGACCCGATGAGACCGGAGATGTAGGGTCCTTCGCCCACATGTGGGGAGTCATCCGGGGCTCGCGCCGCTGGGATGACGGGGCCTGAACACGGCGCGGGGCCGGTAAATCGGCCTCGGAGCGGACCCCCTTGAAAAGGCACTGAACATCTGTGCACATGAGGGGCCCACGCAGCACGCTGGAGGGGAGTCCCAGGCCATGTTCGACGCGAACGAAAACGATCCCATCTCGCCCGCGATGCGGGCGCTGCTCGAGGTGTTCTCCACGGAGCTGTCCGAGGTGAAGTTCCCGGACGTGGACGCGGAGGTGTTGGAGGAGGCGGCGAGCCGGGTGAGGGCGCAGGCCGAGGCGGTGGCTCAGGCGCAGGCGGCGCTGGAGGCGGCGCGCCAGGTGCTGGCCGAGGGCCAGGAGGCGCTGGTGCAGAAGGGCCAGCGGGCGCTGTCGTACGCGCGGGTGTTCGCCGAGGAGGACGCGGAGCTGAGCACGAAGCTGGAGGCCATCAGCCTGCCGAGGGCGGGGCGCAAGGTGGCGCGTGCGGACGGTGGCGTGGCCGCCGAGGCGCCCGCGCAGAGCGACGAGTCGGCGCCGAAGCGCCGGGGCCGTCCGCCCAAGTCCCGTCCGAGCGCCCCGCTGTTCGCCGAGGGCAGCTCGCCCGAGGCCGTCGCCGCCGCCCTCGAGTCGGCCGAGACGCCCGTGGCCGCCCGTCCCGCGGCGGCTTGAGGCCTGGGCGTCCAGGTGCAGCCCCTTCGTCCGGCCTGGAACTCCTCTGGAGCTCCGGGCCGGCTTTATTTTTGATGGAGGCGAGGGAACTCACATAAGAGGAGTCGCTTGCTGGTCTGGCCAGGAGGAAGGATCCCGGATGCTCGGTGAGCTGAAGCTGGAGGAAGTGGGGCCCAGCCCGCGGCTTTCGTTCTCGTTCGCGCCGCGCCTGAACCTGCTGACCGGCGACAACGGCCTGGGCAAGAGCTTCGTGCTCGAGCTGGCCTGGTGGGCGCTGACCCAGAATGGGTTGGATCCGGTGCCTGCTCTGTCCAGACCTGGGCGGAAGGGGAAGGTCGCCTATTCACTGGTGACGGAGGATGGGCCCACGACCGACTTCGAGCGCCCTGTTTTTTGGGACAGGCAAGAGGGCGGTGCTTTCGAGTGGCCTTCGTCACTCCACTCCTCGTTGATCCTCTACGCCCGTATCGATGGGGGCTTCCGCGTATGGGACCCTATTCGGAATCACTTCGGGCGCACGCATCAAGACCCGGGTGTTCCAAGCGCCTATGACTTTTCACAGGAGACGCTCTGGGACGGGTTGGTGGAGAACGGCCGGTCTCTGTGCAATGGGCTCATCCGGGATTGGGTTTATTGGCAGTTGCGACGCTCGGAGTCGTTCGAGCGTTTGTGCAAGGTCCTGGCGGTCCTCTCACCGGATGCGGCCGAGCCGCTGAAACCCGGCGAGCCCACCCGCCTGGGCATTGATGACGCTCGTGACATCCCGACGCTGGAAATGCCGTATGGCGCCGTCCCGCTCACCCATGCCTCCGCTGGCATCCGGCGCATCGTCGGGCTCGCCTACCTGCTCGTCTGGGCTTGGGAGGAACACCGGCGGGCCGCTGAGTTGCTTCACCAAAAGGTGAGCAGCGACATCGTCCTGCTCATCGACGAAGTGGAGTCGCACCTTCATCCCCGCTGGCAGCGGCTCATCCTGCCCTCGCTGCTGGCCGTCGTTCGCGAGCTCCGCCCGGATGTGAAGGTCCAGGTGATTGCCGTCACGCACGCTCCCCTGGTCCTCGCTTCGATGGAGCCCTCGTTCGACCCGGAACAGGACGCCCTCTTCATGTTCGACCTGGTGGGCCACGAGGTGAAGGTCTCCCGGGCCGACTGGCGGCCTCGCGGGGATGCCAATGCGTGGCTCACCTCCGAGGTCTTCGACCTCAAGGAGCCGCGTTCCGTGGAGGCCGAAGAGGCCATCACCCGCGCCAGGGCCGCGCTCAAGGACCCGGACCTCCCCATCGAGGAGGTGAAGCGCATCCACAACGATCTGTATCGGCTCCTCAAGGATACGGATCCCTTCTGGCCGCGCTGGCTCGCACGTGCCGAGGCCGCGGGAATCGAGCCATGATCCACGTCGAGCCCCAACCCGAGCCTCCGGACTTCGACGCCAAGGTCCGCCAGCCGGGCCGTGCCGAGCTGGCCTCGCCGGAAGGGGAGCTTCGGCCACTCTGGCGCCACTGCGCCACGCAGCTCTGGGAGGCGTACAAGGGCGTCTGTGCCTACTCCTCCCTCCACATCCCTCGTGGCACCGGTGCGCTCTCGGTCGACCACCTGCTTCCCAAGTCGAAGCGCCGTGAGCTGGCCTACGAGTGGCGGAACTACCGGCTTGCCTGCGTGCGGATGAACGCGCGCAAGAACGACCTCGAGGATGTGTTGGACCCATTCGAGGTGCGGGACGGGTGGTTCGCACTCGAGTTGTCCACGCTCCAGGTCATCCCGGGTGACGGGCTGCCCGAGGCGCTGCGTGCACGGGTCCAGAAGACCATCGACCGGCTGGACCTGAACGATGTGGAGTTCGTTCGGGCCCGGGAGAGCTGGCACTCGGCCTGGAGGGATGGCGACATGACTTTCCGCCTCCTTCGCAAGTACTGCCCCTTCCTGGCGAAGGAGTTGGTCCGTCAGGGGGTCGTCCAACAAGAGGCGTAGATTCATCTCCCGGCTCTCCGCCCCTGCCCGCTCGTGTCAGGCCGCGGCCGGGCTCGCCGCGCCTTGCAGGGAGCGGCGCTCCGCGTAGAGCTTGTCCCGCCAGGCCAGGAGGTCTCCGAACTCCTCGGCCAGCCGCGGCTCGGTGAAGGCGGCGCGCATCCCGGGGCCGAGGGGAATGAGGGGGTGCTCCACCGGCCGCACCATGGTCAGCGAGACGGCCACGGCGATGTCCGCGAAGGTGAAGCCGGAGAGCAGCGTGTCGCGCCCTCGCAGGTCCGCGCGGAGCCGTTCGAGGCCTCGCCGGATGGTGGCCCGGTCCTGCTCCGGGTCGCGCGCATCCAGGCGGTACTTCCGGTTCATGAACGCCGTTCCCAGCCGGGCGAGCGGCAGCAACGCCCGGCGGAGCGGGGCGGGCACGGACGGGGGCAGGTTCTCCAGCTGCATGGCCTCGTCCCGGGCCATCCGCAACACGCTCAGCGCGCGCGCCGCTTCCATCAGCCCGGTGGCGAGCTCCACGTAGCGGGCGAGCTCCGCCTCGGCGCTCGCGGGGAACAGCGGCGCACCCGTGCCCAGGCGGTCCGCGTACCGGGCGATCTCCACCGAGTCGCGCAGCACGCGCCCGTCATGGAAGAGCACGGGCACCGTGATGAGGCCCCGGAACACCCCGGTGCGCAGCCGCAGCAGCGGCTCACCCAGGAAGGGGGTGTACGACTCTTCCCGGTAGTCGATGCGGTGGTGGTCCAGCGCGAAGCGCGCCCGCTCCGACCACGGGGAGAACCAGGCGGCGACGAACATGGGGCGGCTCATGGTCCCAGGCTAGCAGACCCGAGCGCTCGCTCCCCGGGCTGCTCGGACTCCCGCAGTGTGCCCGGGCGAGGTGGCTCCGTGCGCGGGCGGACGAGGAGGCGGTGGGGGCATTCGGGCCGGGCCCCTGACTGTTACCGGCTGGGGGTACGGGATGGACAGAGGAGCACCGGAATGAATGGGTCGCTGCAGGAGCCGGCCTTACGGCTCGACCTGGAGTCGGTTCCGCTGGAAGTGCTCTGGAACGCGCCCATCGGCATCGCCCTCGTGGACCGGGGGCTCCAACTGGTGCGCTTCAACCGGGCCCTGGCCGGGCTGCACGGCCCGCGCGCCCGCCTCTACCCGGGCATCCGCCTGGCCGACGTGCTCCCGCCCGGCGAGGCCACGCAGGACATCCTCTGGCGCATGGAGCAGGTGCTCGCGACGGGCCAGCCCTTCTCCCGCATCGAGCTGGAGTGGGGCCGGGTGAGCTGCCATCCCCTTCATGAAGGCACACGGGTGGTGGGGCTCTGCCTGTACCTCGAGGAGGTGCCCGAGCCGGGGCTCGCACGCGAGGCCCTCCAGGTGAGCGAGGAGCGGCTGCGGATGTCCCTCGCCTCGGCCTCCATCGGTACCTGGGACTTCAACCCCGCCACCGGCGAGTTCCTGTGTGACGCGCGTGCCCTGGAGCTCTTCGGGGCCCCTCCCGGCTTCCGGATGGACTGCGACACGTTCCACTCCATCATCCACCCCGAGGACCGGGAGCGCACGCAACAGGTCATCCAGCGGACGGTCAGCCCGGAGAGCGGCGGGAGCTATGACATCGAGTACCGCGTCATCGGCATCCAGAATGGGGTCGAGCGGTGGCTCTCCGCCCAGGGGCGCGCCTGGTTCGATGAGCATGGGGGGCTCGTGCGCTTCAGCGGCACGGTGGTGGACATCACCCAGCGCAAGCGGACCGAGGCCAGTGCCCGCTTCCTCTCGGAGGCCAGCCGCCTGCTCGCGGAGCGCCTGGACAGGGCGGAGGAGATCCTCGAGCGGGTGGCGCGGCTCTCCGCCTCCTCCATCTGCACCTACTGCATCATCGGCGTGACGCGGCCGGATGGGCGCCTGCCGCGCGTGGCCGGGGCGCACCGGGAGCCGTCCCAGGAGCATTTCGTCCGGGAGGCCCTGCGCTTCGTGCCCAGGGCCCCGGGAACGAGCCCCCTGCTGGAAGGGGTGCACACCGGGAGGTCGGCCCTCATCCGGGAGTTCACCCAGGACGTCCGCCAGCGCTACGCCGTCAGCCCCGAGCACCTGGCGCTGATGAACACGCTGGATGCCCACTCCGTAATGACCGTGCCGATGCGGGCGGGCGGGAAGGTGCACGGGATGATGATCCTCGCGGCGTGCGCTCACCAGCGGCGGTTCGACGAGGAGGACCTGGCGCTCGCGGAGGAGCTGGCCCACCGGGTGGGTATGGCGCTGGAGAACCTCCGGCTCTACGAGGAGGCGCGGCAGGCCGTGGGCCTCCGCGACGAGTTCCTCTCCGTCGCGAGCCACGAGCTGAAGACGCCGCTCACCTCGCTCAAGCTGCAGCACGCGCTCATCGGCAAATCCCTGACGCCGGAGTGCCGCGCGTCCGTGGGCACGAGGCTCCCCAAGGCAGTGAGCCAGGTGGAGCGGCTCACCTCGCTCGTGGACAGCCTGCTGGACGTGAGCCGCATCGGCGCGGGCCGGCTGGGGCTCGAGCCCGTCGAGATGGAGCTGACCCAACTGCTGCGCGAGGTGATGGAGCGGCTCTCCGAGGTGTTCGCCCAGGCCGGGTGCGGGGTGGACTTCCCCGACACGCCGACGGTGCACGGGTATTGGGACCCGTCGCGGTTGGATCAGGTGCTCGTCAACCTGCTGTCCAACGCGGCCAAGTACGGTGCGGGCAAGCCCATCCACGTGCGCGTGAAGGTGGTGGATGGGCGGGCCCTGCTGTCGGTCGAGGACGAGGGCATCGGCATCGCGCCCGGGGATGTGCCGCGCCTGTTCTCCCGCTTCGGGCGCGCGGTGTCGGAGCGGCACTACGGCGGCCTGGGGCTGGGGCTCTTCATCTCCAAGCAGATCGTCGAGGCCATGGACGGCCGCATCCGCGTGGAGAGCCAGCCGGCGCGAGGCTCGACCTTCACCGTGGAACTGCCGCTGCGCGCACGGGGGTGAGGCAGGGCGCGGACTCCGGAAAAGACACCGCCCGGAGACACGTCTTCTCCCGGAGCCCCCTCCGTCAGAAGAACGTACCTCCGGGCGATGGGCCGCACCCGGGAGGCAGCTCCAGGTGCGGCATTGCTCGTACACCTTGGGTGAGGCTCAGTTCTCCGGGTACGCCGTCCAGCCGGCCGTCCAGTCCACGCTGCCCACCGCGCCGATGAACTTCGCGCTGGCGTCGAAGAAGCCATCCGCCGGCGGCGTGGCGGCGCTGGAGGTGATGAGCGCCTGCGACTCGGCCGCCGGCTTGAAGTCGGGCGTCTTCGCGTTCACCGCGGCGCTCAGCATCGGATCCACCACCTGGTTGTTGTTGACCGTGGCGAGGAGCTGCTCCGGCTCCTTGTAGATGGAGCCGTCGCTCAGCCGGGTGGCGTCCGGGTTGGTGGTGGTGCCCGCGGCGTCCTTCACCGGGTTGGCCGAGTAGTCGATGGACGTGGTGTTGCCCTTGTTCTGCCAGAAGAGGGTGTTGCGGATGGAGAGGTTGCCGGACTCGGACAGCTGCGCCGAGGCCGCGCCGTCCACGTCCACCGCCTTGTCGGCGAAGTGGGCGACGATGGCGTTGTTCAGCTTGATGCCGGCGCCGGTGTTGAACACCAGCCCCTCCTGCTTGGTGCCCGTGGTGGCCGGGGCCCGGTTGGAGCCGATGAAGGAGGCGTTCCAGATCTCCGGCACCGAGCGCGGGGTGGCCGTGTTGGTGGTCTTGTTGCCGCTGGCCTCGATGGCGCGGTTGCCCACCCGGTCGTTCTGCTGCACCACCAGGAACTGCACCTTGCCGCTGTAGCCCAGGTCATAGTCCAGGCCGTCGTCGTCCGGCTGGGTGATGACGATGTGCTTGAGGTTGGCGGTGCCGCCGAACATCTCCACGCCGTCGTCCGCGCCCTTGTGCACCTGCACGTAGTCGATCTCCGTCGCCGAGCCGCACGCGCCCGTGGTCAGGCCGTTGAGCTCGTTGTCCTCGGCCAGCTCGTACCCGGCGAACTCGATGCGGGCGTACTTCAGCTTGCCGCAGTCGTGGGCGTCGTCCTCGCCGCCGTACTTGGTGCGGTCGTCACCGCTGGTGGCGAAGAAGCCCTCGATGGTGTTCTGGCCACCCGCGACGTTGATGCGGGCCTTGCCCAGCAGCACCACGCCGCCCCAGTCACCCGCGGCGCGCTCGCCCTCGGGCTTCGCGCTGGTGAAGATGATGGGCTTCGCGGCCGTGCCCACCGCGTTGAGCTTCGCGCTGCGGGTGATGACGAGCGCGCTGCCCTCCTCACCGACAACCGTGGTGCCCGGCTCGATGGTGAGGGTGCCGCTCTCCACGAAGATGTAGCCCTTGAGGGTGTAGACCTTGTCGGCCGTCCAGGTGGTGTCCTGGGTGATGTTGGCGCTGACGTCGTCGGTGGTGTCCGGCGTCACGGGGCCGGGGCAGCCGGCGAGCAGGGACGTACCCAGGGTGAGGCCGAGAGCGAGCCGCTTCATGGTGTGCTTCCTTTTGAGGGGGGGGTTACAGGGTCCAGCCGAGCGCCGCGGAGAAGGCGATGCCCGGGCGGTACTTCAGGAGGGTGATTCCGCCCTGATCCAAGACGACGGCGGAGTTAAGGAGGTTGGAGCCGGTGAGCTTGAGCTGCAGGCCGTTGCCGAGCTTCTGGCTGACGGACAGGTCCACGCGGAGGAAGGGCTGCTCGTAGACGTCCGGGAGCGGATTGAGGCCGACCTCACTGATGCGCGGGCCGTAGACGTTGTAGAGCAGGGCCACCTCGGTGCCGCTCTCGGGGCGCTCGTAGCCGAGGTTGAGGTTGACGACGTAGGGCGACTGGCCCTGCATGGGGCGCTGGCTGTTGGTCTGCGCGCCCAGCTTCTCCGGGTCCGTGAGGACGATGCTGGACTGGATGAGGGTGAGGTTGGCCGCGGCGCGGAAGTTCGAGAGCGCGGGCGAGAGGCGGCCGAGCGACGCGCGGGCCTCCAGCTCCACGCCGAAGCTGTTGGCGCCGTCGGCGTTCTCGAAGCCCATGTCGCCCGAGTAGCGGAGGATGCGCTCGATGGGGCTCTGGAAGTTCTTGTAGAAGGCGCTGGCGGCGAGCACCTCGTTCTCCCCCACGAACCACTCCAGGCGGGTGTCGAGGTTGTGGATGCGCGTCTCGAGCAGCTCCGGGTTGCCGGACACGTTCCGGCGGCGGACGAAGTCGAAGAAGATGAAGGGGGCCAGCTCGCGGAAGGTGGGCCGCGCCAGGGTGTAGCTGTAGCCAGCGCGCAGGTTCATGTCCGGGCGCAGCGCGTAGATGGCGTTGAGGGCCGGCAGCACGTCCAGGTACTTCGCGTCGGTGCTCGCGGTGGGCGCGGTGTCGAACGGGCTGTGAGCGGTGAGCTGCTGCAGCGAGTGCTCCACACGCACGCCACCCACCAGGCGCAGCGGCTCCACGGGTTTGTAGTCCGCCGTCACGAAGCCGGCGAAGACTCCCAGGTAGGCGTCGTAGGCATCATCGCCGCGCGTGGTCTCGCGCATGCGGATGCGGGTGCCCAGGTTGGACGCGCCGAACAGCTCCTCGGGGGGCAGTGAGGTGTCCACCGGGGTGTCGGTGAGCTGGTAGCGGAAGCGGCGGGCCTGGAAGTCGCGGAAGGACACCTGGGCCAGGCCGCCCGCCTTCACGCGCAGGTCGGAGAAGGGCAGGGTGAGGCTGGCGCTGCCGCCGGTGGACGTCTCTCCCAGCGAGCCGAAGAAGCGCTCGCCGCTGTTGGGCTGGTTGGGGAAGGCGAACGTGCCGGTGGGGTTGCCGAGGTCGTCGCTGTAGAGGGTGTCGCGTGTGTCCGGCTCGTCGCGCTCCACGCGGCTGAAGTTGGCCTGCCAGTCCAGCTCGGCATCGGCCAGGGTGTTGAGCCGGTGGAAGCCGCGCACATGGTTGAAGGAGAGCGCTCGGGAGACGAACTGCAGGCGCGTGCTCTCGAACGTCTCCGAGCGCCCGTTGTTCACGCCCCGGGAGGTGAAGGTGGTGCTGTCCGTGCTGCGCGTGTAGAGGCTGAAGAGGGTGAGCTCGTTGTCGCGGTCCAGCTGGTAGCCCACGCTGGCCAGCGCGCTGAGGGAGGAGCCCTCGGTGCCCTGGAGGGTGCGGGTGGCGTCCTGCGCCTGGAGCTGGCCCACCGGCATGTCGGCGCGGGCGAACTCGGACTCGCGCACGCTCTCCTTGTGCCCGTAGTTGACGGTGGCCAGGTAGCCCAGGCGGCTGTTGCCGAAGCGCAGTGTGTCCCCCACGGACGCGCCCAGGCCCAGGTTGGGCAGCGCGGTGGACTGGCGCGCGGACCAGATGTTGGGGAAGGCCTGCCAGGTGCTCGCCGAGCTGCCCATCCGCTCGTTCTGGGGCAGACCCGCCGGCAGCTGGCGCTCGGGGCCCGCGAAGCTTAGCGACTCGAGGACGCTGCCCGGGTGCGTGTTGCGCTGCTGGAAGGTGGAGACGCTGTCGCCGGAGAAGGTGATGCGCGGCTTGAGCTCGAACTTACTCGGGTAGGTGTTGGTCTCGATGAGAAGCGTGCCGCCGCCGAAGGTGCCGGGCAGATCGCTGGTGTAGCTCTTCACCACGTTGAGGTTGGCGAGCAGGCTGGTGGGGAACAGGTCCAACGGCACCGAGGGCTCATCCGGCTCGGGGCTGGGCAGCAGCGCGCCGTTGAGCAGCGTCACCGAGTAGCGGCCACCGAGGCCGCGCAGCAGCATGAAGCGGCCGTCCACCACGGTGACGCTCACCACGCGCTTCACCGCGTCCGAGGCGCTCGAGTCCGGCGTGCGGGCGATCTCCTGGGAGCTGATGGCGTCGGACACCGCGGCGGCCTTCTTGCGCTCCTGGAGCAGCGCGCCCTCGGCGCGGCGGTCCGCACGGGCCTCGACGACGACTTCCTGCACGGCGCCCGCGTCGGCGCTCAGCTGCACGTCCAGCTTCGTGGCCTTGCCCTGCTCCACGATGAGGCCGGTGATGCGGCGGCCCTCGTAGACGTCATAGAAGACGCGCAGGTCGTACTTACCGGGCGGCAGCGCCAACTGGTAGTTGCCGTCGACATCGGTCAGCACGCTCTTCTGTCCGCCGGTGACGACCTTCACCGTGGCCTCGATGAGGGTCTCCTTCGTCTGGGCGTCGGTGACCTGGCCGTAGATGCCGGTGAAGCCCGGGGGAGGCGTGGCCGACTCGGCCATCAGCTCGTCCTCGGAAGCATCCTGCGCCACCACTCCCTCTCCCCCCGGGAGAGGGTCGGGGTGAGGGTGTTGGGTTGAATCCGCGTCAACCTGGGGCGCGGACTCGGAGGTCTCTGTGGCGTCGGCGGGCACCTGGGCCATGACGGGCGCGGCCAGCAGTGCGAGCGCCGCCAGTGCGGCGCGAATGGAATGGAGAGACAACACGGGACTCCTCACCAACGAGCGCGCGTAGAGAACGCGACGCCCGTGGCAACGAAATGGATGGAAGGTGAAAAGGGAGAGACCGGAATGAAGACTTCAGGTCACGGTGCGGACGGCTCGGCGACGGCGTCGGGGACCACGGCGACGGTGAGCTTCCCGCCGCGTGCGAGGTCCATGACGTCCATCGCGGTGCCGTACGGCACGTCGTTCTCCGCGTCGAAGAACACGATCTTGTCCGGGCGCGCGTTGATCATCCGCTGCAGCCGGGCCACGACCTGGTCGCGCGGCACGTCCTCGCGGTTGATCTGCACCGCGCCCGACTTCGTCACGGTGAGCACCACGGGAGGCAGTGCGCCGGGAGGAGGCGGAGCCACTTCGGTCTGCTCGTCCGCCTTGCCGGGCACGTCCATCCACATCTGCTTGGTCATCAGCGGGGTGACGACCATGAAGATGATGAGGAGCACCAGCACCACGTCCACCAGGGGCGTCACGTTCATCGCCGGGCGGATGCCGCCCTTGCCACCACCGACGTCAAAGGCCATGGCGGTTCACTCCTGCTTCTTCAGGTCGATGACCTGGAGCGAGATGCCCGGGAAGCCAATCTCCTGCAGTGCCTTGAAGACGCCGCGCACCTCGGCGTAGCGCACGCCGCGGTCGGCCTTGAGCACCACGCGCGCCTCGGGGTCCTTCTGGTGGACGGCGCGGAGCTGCTCGACGAACTGGGCCCGCGGCACCTCCTTCTTGTCCACGAAGAAGGCGCCCCGCGCGGTGAGGCTCACCGTGGTGGGAGTGAGCGAGTTGTCCTCGCCCTTGTCCGGGTTCACCACCGCCGGGAGGTCCACCGCCGCGCCTGCCTCGAGCTGCGGGGTGACCACCATGAAGATGATGAGGAGGACGAGCACCACGTCCACCAGCGGCGTGACGTTCATCTCGGGCACGAGCCCACCGCTACGCCGGGCGGACATCGACGCCCTCCTTGCGCGTGGCGCGCTCCACGTCCAGGGCCACCGCGCCCTCGCCGCGCACCGCGGGGGACACCAGGCCGTGCACGTCCTCCAGGTGGTCCATGAACTCCTTGCGGGCCAGGTCCAGCGACAGCAGGAGCGCGTCCGCGCGGGTGGTGAGGAAGTTGAACATCAGCACCGCGGGAATGGCCACCAGCAGGCCGAGCGCCGTGACGACGAGCGCCTCGGCGATACCGGCGGACACCGCGCCCAGTCCGCCCGAGCCCGTCTTCGCGATGCCGGCGAAGGCCTCGATGATGCCCACCACGGTGCCGAGCAGACCGACGAACGGGGCCACCGAGCCCACCGACGCCAGCACGCTCATGCCCCGGCGCACGTCCGCGGTGACGCGCTCGTAGATGCGCTCGAGGTCTCTGCGCGTCAGCTCCACCGCGCCCAGCTTGCCCTGCGGCGCCGCCTTCTTGGCCAGGTACGTCTTCACGCCACCGCCCAGCAGCTTCGCCAGGCTGCTCGCCTTCGCCGTCGAGGACTCGATGACGAACTGCTCGTGCTGCTGCGACTCCAGCAGCTTGCCGGCGCGCGCGGCGAACTTCCGGTCCGCCGCCTTCGAGCGGAAGAAGTAGAGGAGGCGCTCGAAGAACACGACCATCGACGCCAGCGCGAAGGCGACCAGCGTGTAGGCGATGCACCGGGCGAAAAAGCCCATGTGGTGGTAGATCTCGATCAGATTGAAGTTCATCTGGGGGGCTCCGGCGGGTGAGACAGGAATGGCTCGCTACTTGAGACGGAAGGGGACCTTCACGATGCGGAAGACGGCGGTGGGCTGGCCGTCCACGAGCGCGGGCTCGTAGCGCCACGTGCGCACCGCGGCGATGGCGGCACCCACGAAGGGCTCCTCTCCGCGCATCACCTTCACGTTGCTGACGCTGCCGTCCGCCTCGACGACGATCTTCAGGATGACCATGCCCTCCTGGCCGCGGGCCCTCATGTCGGAGGGGAACTCGGGCAGCAGGTTGGAGCCGAGCTCCTTGGGGGGCGTGGCGGACTCGGGCAGGTTGATGGGCCGGGGGCGCAGCGAGCCACCGGCCACGCCGGGGCTGTCCACGCCCGTGACGAGGGCGCCCGCGACGAGCTGGCCCGTGCCTCCCACGGCGACGGGGGCGGCGGCCACCGCGTTCTCCGCGTCGGCCTCGGGCGGCTTCTCCACCGGAATCTCCTTGGGCGCCACCATGGCCGCGGGCGCGGCGACGGTGGGCGGCGGAGGTGGCTTCGCGGCCTTGGCCTTGGGCTTGGGCGGCGGGGGCGGAGGCGGCGGGGCCGGCTTCACCTCCACCACCGGGGGAGGCGGCGGACGGAACACCACGTCCACCTTCTTCTCCTTGATGACTTCCCTCACCTGGTTGCCCACGGCCACCGCGGTGAGTCCGATCAGGGCGCACATCCCCAGGGAGGCGGCGCCCGAGAGCGCGAACCGCCGGGCGGACTGCACGTCGGTGGCGCTGTCGTAGGTCTCGAACATGACGTCCAGCCGTATAGCGACGTCACGTTTCAGCCCCGTGCAGCCCCCGCAACAGTTCATCACGCCGTGCGTCACGGCCTCCTCACGGCCAGGTCACTCCGTGACGTTTCGCGCACGATTCGTCACGTCGGTGCTCCATGTGACGGAGGTGTCACGGTGGGAGGGCGGAGGTGACTTCAAAAGTCGCCCCATTCTGCCTCATGCCCCGGGCGGGCGGGCAGGCGGACGTCTCTCTCGGGCGGCCGTCCGTTTGGTGGGGTCCACCGAACCGTGCGAGTCTCATGGGCGACCATGTCGGCTGCGGAGCTCCCGGAAACGGAGCGGGGAAGGATCGGTCCCTACCGCCTCCTGGGGAAGTTGAGCTCGGGGGGAATGGGGGTCGTGTACCGCGCGCGCCTCGGCGAGACGGGGGAGCTGGTCGCCCTCAAGACGGTGCGGGTGCCCGAGGCGCCCATGTTGCGCGGCATCCGCCGGGAGATTCACGCGCTGCGCCGCATCCAGCACCCGGGCGTGGTGCGCGTGGTCGCCGAGGGCGTGCAGGACGGGCTGCCCTGGTACGCCATGGAGCTCATCGAGGGGCTCACCCTCCGGCGCTACATCGACTCGCTGTGGAAGCGGGACCCGCGTACCACGACGGACGTCATCACCCAGGTGGTCTCCTCGCCCGAGAACGCGGGGGCCCCGGCCGCCTCGAGCATCTCGTTCCGCTCCTTCGGGCCGCCTCCGCCGGAGCAGCGGCGCGACGCCGCCCAGGCGCGGCTGGACGAGGTGCTCACCCTGTCGCGCCGCCTGTGCTCCGCGCTGGCCTTCCTGCATGGCGAGGGCATCGTTCACAGGGACCTCAAGCCGGAGAACATCGTCATCCGCCCGGACGGCACGCCGGTGCTGGTGGACTTCGGGCTGGCCTCCGCCTTCGGTGGGCCGCTGGGCCGCGAGTCGCTGGACGTCTCCGGCAGCCTGGAGGGGTCCTACGTCTACATGGCCCCCGAGCAGATCAAGGGCGGGCTGGTGGATGCGAGGGCGGACCTCTACGCGTTGGGCTGCATCCTGTACGAGCTGGTGGTGGGGCAGCCGCCCTTTGCCGGCTCGGGCTGGGATGTGCTGCGGCGCCACCTGCAGGAGCAGCCCCACCCGCTCTCCGCCTGGGTGCACGGCGTACCGCCGGACCTGGACGCGCTGGCTCAGCGCATGCTGGCGAAGGTGCCGCGCGAGCGCATCGGCTACGCGGCGGACGTGAGCGCCGCGCTCGCCGGGCTCGGCGCGGAGGAGCTGCCCCGGCCGCCTCGGGGTTCCCCACGGCCGTACCTCTACCGGCCGGAGTTCGTGGGACGGCAGCGGCTGCTCACGGAGCTGGAGCAGCGGCTGGCGCTGGCCCGGGAGGGCACCGGCGGGTGCCTGCTGATCGGCGGCGAGAGCGGCGCGGGCAAGACGCGCGTGGTGATGGAGTGCGCGGTGTCGGCCAGCCGGACGGCCTTCCGCGTCGTCACCGGCGGCTGCCAGCCACTCTCCGGCGGTGGCACGGGCGAGCAGCTGTACGGAGAGCCGCTGCATGCCTTCAAGCCGCTGCTGCAGGCCATCGCCGACGAGTGCCGGCACCTCGGGCTGGAGGAGACGGAGCGGCTGCTGGGCGAGCGTGGACAGGTGCTGGCCCGCTACGAGCCCGCGCTGGCGGATCTGCCCGGACAGGACTCCTGGCCCGAGCCTCCGCGGCTTCCCCCGCAGGGCGCGCGGGAGCGGGTCATGCGCTGCCTGGCCGAGACGCTCGCCGCCTTCTGCGAGAAGGAGCCCATGCTGCTCGTCATCGACGACCTGCAGTGGGCCGACGAGCTGTCGCTGGGCGTGCTGGACTACCTGCAGTCCGGGTTCCTCGGCGAGTCGCACGTGCTGGTGGTGGGCACCTACCGCAGCGAGGAGCTGGACGCGGCGCTGCGGCTGTTGCTGGCCGCGCCGGGCGTGACGCACCGGGCGCTGGGGCAGCTGGACGAGTCGATGGTGGCGCGGATGGTGGAGGACATGCTGGCGCTGCCCTCGGCGCCGGACTCCTTCGTGCGCTTCCTCGCCACGCGCTCGGCGGGCAACCCCTTCTTCGTGGCCGAGTACCTGCGCACGGCCATCGACGAGCGGCTGCTCTTCCGGGATGTCTTCGGCCGGTGGCAGGTGGCCGCGGGGGGCGACACCCTGGATCGGCTGCACGAGGAGCTGCCGCTGCCCGGGGTGCTGCACGATCTGGTGGGCCGGCGGCTGGAGGGCGTGAGCCCGGAGGCGCGCGGCGTGCTGGAGATGGCGGCGGTGCTGGGCCGCGAGCTGGACGCGGACGTGCTGGCGGCGGCCGCCGGGCTGGGGGATGTGCAGGAGCTGGAGGTGCTGGAGGAGCTGCGCGCGCGGCACGTGCTGGAGGACGCGGGCGGCGGGCGGCTGCGCTTCGTCCACGACAAGCTGCGGGAGATCGCCTACGAGGGCATCCTCCCCGGGCGGCGCGGTCCCCTGCATCGCGCGGCGGCCATGGCCCTGGAAGCGCACCACGCGGAGGAGGGCGTGCCCCCGGCGCTCTACCCCGTGCTGGCGCACCACTTCGAACTCGCCCAGGACGACGTGTGGACGTTCGAGTACCTGGAGAAGGCGGGGACGCACGCGCTGCAGTCGGGAGCGTACCTGGAGGCCTCGGGCTACCTGCGCCGGGCGCTGGAGCTGGAGGTGCGGCGCGGGCACGACACGGGCGTGCGGGTGGATGGGAGCCGGCGCGCGCGCTGGGAGCGGCTGCTGGCCGAGGCCATGCACGGCCTGTCGGACTTCGAGGCCTGCATCACGCACGGCCAGCGGGCGCTGGCGGAGCTGGGCCGGCCGCTGCCGGAGGCCGGGGGCGGGGTGGTCCGTTTCATCCTGGCGCAGGTGGTGCGGCAGCTGCTGCACCTGATGCTGCCGCGGCGGTGGGTGCGCGAGGAGGACCGGCTGACGCGCGCGTCGCTGAAGGACTCGGCGCTCGCGGCGATGCGGCTGGCCGAGTGCTACTACTGGCGCTATGAGCCGCTGCGCATGGTGGCCACCGCGCTGCTGTCGGCGAACCTGGCCGAGCGCTCGGGCCGCGACGCGGAGCTGCCGCGGGTGTACGGGCAGCTGGGCTCCATCGCCGGCATGGGACGGCTCCACCCGCTGGCGCGCGTCTACTTCCGCCGCGCC
Organism: Archangium gephyra; assembly: GCF_042230915.1. GTDB lineage: Bacteria > Myxococcota > Myxococcia > Myxococcales > Myxococcaceae > Archangium > Archangium gephyra_B. The sequence goes on from NZ_CP102578.1 coordinate 618,207, forward strand.
CAGGGCGAGGGCCAGCTGGTGGACGACCCGAGCGCCACGGCCTTCGGCTTCATCGCCGAGTCCATGTACCACTCGTGCTTCGCGCGCTGGGAGCTGGCCGCGGCCAAGGCGGGCGAGGCGAAGCGGGTGTTGCTGCGGCTGGGGGACAAGGGCGAGCTGGAGCTGGCCGAGGTGTTGCTGGGGAACGTGGACCACTACACGGGCCACTTCGAGGAGGCGGCGGCACGCTTCGCCAGCATCCGCGAGTCCGCCCGGAAGCGGGGCCACTTCCAGCACGAGGTGTGGAGCACGCACACCACGGCGCGCAGCCTGCTGGTGCTCGGCCGGCTGGACGAGGCGATGCCGCTGTTGCGCGAGGCGAGCGGGATGCTGAAGGGCAGGCATGATCCGCTCTCGCACCTCCTCTGCGGCGGGCTGCTGGCGCTGGCGTACCTGCAGCGCGAGGAGTGGGAGCGGGCGCGCGACGAGGCCGACAAGCTGACGGAGCTGGCGCGGCGCTACCAGCCGATGCTGTACACGGAGATCCACGGCTACGAGGGCGCGGCGCGGGTGTACCTGGCGCTGTGGGAGCGGGAGCGGGTGCCCGGGCGGCCGCCCCCGCCGGTGGCCGAGGATGCGCGGCGGGCATGCGCGCGGCTGTCGGCCTTCGCGGTGCGCTTCCCTCTGGCCCGGGCGGTGGCGCTGCGCTGCACGGGGCGGATGCACTGGCTGCTGGGCCGCGAGTGGCGGGCGCGCTCGGCGTGGAAGCGCAGCGCGCGGCTGGCCCGGGAGATGGGCATGCCCTACGAGGAGGCGATGGCGTGGCTGGAGCTGGCGCGCGCCTCGGCGCCGGGGAGCCCCGAGCGCGAGGAGTCCGCGCGGCAGGCGGTGGAGGGCTTCACCCGGCTGCGCTGTGCCGGGCACCTGCGCGAGGCCGAGGCACTGAACATCCCCTCTCCCCTCGGGAGAGGGACGGGGTGAGGGTGTCGGGTGCACCCGGGTTGAACCCCCTGTCCCCACTGGGGGCCACGGGTTGAAGAACGGGCCCGGGTACCCTCACCCTGACCCTCTCCCGGAGGGAGAGGGAACATCCTCACAGCCCAGGCCACAAAGGCGTTGTGGTGCGCAGGCCTCCGTCCTGCTCGCGCAGCAGCGCCACCAGCCGGCCGCGCTGCATCGCGCGCACGGGGGCCTCGGGGTCCGGGAAGCCCTCGGGCAGGCGCCAGTCCGGGGGCCTCATTTCCCCGAGGGGGATGGAGCGCCCGTGCTTGAGGTCGTTCACCTCGTCGCCCGCGATGGCCCGCGAGGGGCACCAGGGCAGCACCTGGGGACCGTGCAGCCAGACGCGCCCTCCCGGGCCCGGGTCCTCCCAGGGGCCGATAGCGGTGCGGTGCAACCGGGAGAGGTGGGCGCCACAACCGAGCGCCCGGCCGAGGTCCCGGGCGAGTGCCCGCACGTAGTAGCCACCACGGCAGGTGATGCGCAGGCGGCTGCTGCGGGGTAGCTCATGCGAGAGCCAGCGGGCCTCGTGCAGGTAGACGCGCGAGGGGGGCAGCTCCACGGCCTCGCCCCGGTGCGCCTTCTTGTACGCGGGCTCGCCCCCTACCTTCTTGGCACTGGTGGCGGGTGGCACCTGCTCCCTCCAACCGAGGAAGGGGACGAGCGCGGCGTCCAGAATATTGTCCGACAGGCCACGCGTATCACCTTCACGGACGATCTGACCGAGCAGGTCTCCGTTGTCTGTCTCCACGCCCCAGATGACCTCGGCCTCGTACGTCTTCGGCACGGCGTGCAGCAGGTCCATCAGGTGCGTGGCGGGGCCCGCGAGCAGGAGCAGCAGGCCCTCGGCGAAGGGGTCGAGCGTCCCGCCGTGACAGACGGGAAGTTGTTTGCGCGTGAGGCCCGCGGCTTCCACGTCGCCCATGAAGGTGTGCACCAGGGAGAAGCTGGTGGTGCCTACCGGTTTGTGGGCCAGATAGATGCCGGGCTTCATGCGGTGGGATTCCTCGGAAGTTCAGCGCGGATGTTGCGCATGCATACCTTTATTTCCGGGGACAACACGATGGCGGACATGGGGCGGGACAGGACGGAGGGGCCGCTGGGAGAGGTGTGGTGGCGCGCCCTCCTTCTCTTCTGGGCCTTCTGCGGGCTGAAGGCCCTCAGCGCTCTCTTTGTCTTCGGGCTCCTGGAGAGCGCCTCCGTGTGGCTGCCCGGCGGGTTGACGCTCGCCGTCTTCCTGCGCGCTTCCCCGCGCCGCTGGCCCGTGTACCTGGCCGCCGTCTTCTCCGCGGAATTCGTCGGGGTGCTCGTCCATGGCAACCCCTGGGACATGGCCCTCCTCTGGGGGCTGGGCAACTGTCTGAGGACGGTCGTCGGAGCGGGGCTGATGCGGCGCTGGCTGGACGGGCCGGTGACGTTCTCCCGGCCCCGGGACGTGGGCGCGCTGCTCCTCGCCGGAGGCCTGCTCAGCCCCCTGCCCAGTGCCACGCTGGGCGTGGGGGCGGTGGCGCTCTTCGGCTCGGCGCCCCTGGGCCTCGAGGCCTTCTGGCGGGGTTGGCTGAGCTGGTACCTCGCCGATGGGTTGGGGACGGTGCTGTTCGCTCCCCTGCTGCTCACCTGGGGGGCCCGGCGGTCCGTGCCCTGGCGCCCGCTGGAGGACGTGGAGCTGGTGGGGACGATGCTGCTGCTGGCGCTCGTGGCCCATGTCTCCTTCGGCCTCCCCGAGCCCCGCGGCATCCTCATGTCGCTGCCCTACCTGTGCCTGCCCTTCGTCCTCTGGTCGGCGCTGCGGCTGGGGCCTCGGGGCGCGGCCACCGCCGCCATGGTGCTGGGGACGATCGCCGTCTGGCACACCGCCGCCCTGCGCGGGCCCTTCGGGACGATGGAGGCCACGCTCCCCGAGCGCGTCATCTCCGTGCAGCTCTTCCTCGCGGTGGCGGGCCTGTCCACGCTCATCCTGGCCGCCGTGGCGAGTGATCGCCGCCAGGTGGAGCGGGAGCAGCGGCTGCTGGCGGAGGCCGGGGCCGTGCTCGCCGAGTCGCTCGAGCCCCGGGAGACGCTGCCGCGCGTGGCCCGGCTGCTCGCGCCGGAGTTCGTCTCCGGTTATGCCGTGTGGCTGGCGGACGAGGACGGGCGGCTCGTCCCGGCGGCGCGGCTGGGGCTGCCCGAGGAGGCCGAGGGGCGGCTGCGCGAGGAGCTCCGCCGGATGTCCGAGGCCTGCCGGCGCCACCTGGGTCCGGAGGGCGCCTCGGTCCTGGCGCGCATCCAGCACCACGGCCGTCTGCTGGGAGGCATGGCGCTGGTGCGGGAAGGACACACCCACCTGGCCCGCTCGCGGGCGATGGCCTTCGCCGAGGACCTGGCCCACCACTGCGCGCTCGCGCTGGAGAACGCGCGTCTGCTCGGGCAGTTCCAATCCGCCGTCCACGTGCGCGACGAGTTCATCACCGTGGCGGCCCACGAGCTGCGCACCCCGCTCACCGCGCTCAAGCTGCAGCTGCAGAGCCTGCAGCGGCCGTTGCGGCAGGGCGCCTCCTGCGAGTCGCTCCTCACGCGCTTCCAGGCGGTGTCCCGGCAGGTGGGGCGGCTGGGGCGGCTGGTGGAGGGCCTGCTGGACGTGGGGCGCCTCAACACCGGCCGGCTGCCCCTGGAGCGCGAGCCGATGGAGCTGGGCGAGCTGGTGCACGACGTGGTGGAGCGCTTCTCCGAGGAGCTGGGGCGCGCTGGCTGCGAGGTGCGCCTGTCCCTCCAGCCGCACGTCACCGGCCTGTGGGACCGGACAAGGCTGGAGGAGGCCCTCACCCACCTGCTGAGCAATGCCCTGAAGTTCGGCGCGGGCCGGCCCATCGGGCTCCGGGTGGAGCAGTGGGGCTGCACGGCCCGGCTCGTCGTGGAGGACCAGGGCATCGGCGTCTCCCCGGAGGCGCTGGAGCGCATCTTCGGCCGCTTCGAGCGGGCGGTGCCCTCGCAGGAGTATGGCGGCCTGGGGCTCGGCCTCTTCCTCACCCGGCAGATCATCGAGGCCCATGGGGGCTCCATCCACGCCACCAGCCAGCCGGGCGAGGGCGCCACCTTCGTCCTGGAGCTGCCCGCCTCCTCCCGGGCCACCTACATGCCCAGGCCCTCCCCCGAGTCCTGGCCCCAGGCCCCTACCGACTCCCACCCGACGTGAAGGGGAGGGGACAAGGCGCCTACCTGCCAGCTCCCCCAGCTGTCATCCAACCGACCGATGTACGGAAATGTTTCCGCCTGCAACTGGATGGCATACAATCTGGTGACGAGCTGTAACCGTGCGATCTTGCTGGGGCGTCGTCTAAAGGCAGGACGTCAGACTTTGAATCTGATCATCAAGGTTCGAATCCTTGCGCCCCAGCCACCCTTCTTCTCTCGAGGACGGTGGACCGATGCCGCAGCCGCAGAAGGTGCTCCTGCTGGTCCCCCTGGGTAGCCCTACCCCGGTGCTCCTGAAGGAGTTGGAGGGCCCCCTGTCCCTGCAGCTCGGCCTCGCCTCGGTGGTGAGCAAGGCGTCGTTGCCGGCTCCCGCCTACGCGTTCAACAAGGACCGGGGCCAGTACCACTGCAACGCCATCATGCGCCGGCTGGTGGGGCTGCTGGAGCCGGGGCAGTCCATGGTGCTGGGCGTCACGGACGTGGACCTCTTCGTGCCGGACTCGCCGTACGTGCTGGGCGAGGCGGACCGGGAGTCCAAGAGCGCGGTGCTGAGCCTGGCCCGGCTGCGCCAGGGCGCCGATGGCGAGCAGGTGCGGCGCCGGCTGCAGGTGGAGGCCGTGCACCAGGCGGGCCACCTGCTGGGGCTCTCCTACTGCGAGGACGCCCGGTGCGTGATGTTCTTCGCCCAGACGCCGCAGGACTGCGACCGCAAGCAGCAGTCGCTGTGTAACAACTGCCGCAACGAGCTGAACAAGCTCAACCGCTAGCCGCGCCGGCCGTCCGCGCGCGTCCGCCTCCCACTCGTGTTTGAATGCCGCGCCCGCATGGACGTCTCCATGCGCGGGGCCGGAAGGAACAGGAGCACGAGCGTATGAAGCTGTTGCGGATTCTCGGGTTGGCGGCGGTGGTGGGGCTGTCGGGGTGTGAGCTCGATGGCTTCGACCCGGATGGCGGTGGCGGTGGCGGTGCGGGAGGCACCTTCAGCAGCGGCTTCGTCTTCGTGCGCAACGGCACCGCCGGCCGCAACGTGTACGCGGTGGACAACGCGGGGGACCCCAACTCCCCGCTGCAGCTGACCAACCAGGGCGGGGCGTACTACCCCACGGTGTCGCGCAACGGCCGGCTGGTGGCCTACGTGTACCGCTCGGGCACCACGTGGGAGCTGCGCACGGTGCCCACCACGGGCACGGGCCAGCCCTCCACGGTGTTCGCCAACACGAGCACCTCGTGCTCGGGCTGCGGCAACTTCCGCTTCCCCACCTTCAACCCCAGCGCCAGCACCATCGTCTTCACCGTGGACCAGGGGGGCACCTCGAAGCTGGCCCGGGTGAACACGGACGGCAGCGGCTTCCAGTTCCTGCTCAGCGGCAGCTCCTACGTCTACGGCGCGGCCTCCTTCTATCCGGATGGGCAGTACGTGCTCGCCGCGGGCGGCTACTCCTCCAGCCAGCTCAACATCCTCCTGAAGGTGGGTGTGGCCACCGGTTCCGAGGATGTCATCTCCTTCAACCTGGGCAACACCGCGCAGGTGGTGATGACGCGCCCCGTGGTGTCGCCGGACGGCACGAAGGTGGCCTTCGATGGGCGCACCAGCAATGGTTCGCAGATCTTCGTGGGGGACCTGAGCCAGACGCTCGCCAGCGTGAGGCAGGTGACGTCGCACACGGGTGAGTTCGGCGTGCAGGACACCTGGCCGAGCTGGCGCGGCAACACCGAGCTGACCTTCCTGTCCGACTCGGGCGGTAACGACAACATCTACCGCATCAGCATCGCCTCCACGGGCGCGGGCACCCTGGTGGTCCCGGGCGCCCTGGAGCCCTCCTACGGCGGTTAGCCGTCCGTTGGCGCGGGCGGCCGATATGCCGGCGCACGGAGGCACGTTCCCCCTGTATCTTCCGGCAGGGGGGACGTCTCCGTGCGCATCAAGGCCTTCACCGTCTGTCTGGCGCTGGGAATCGGCGGGGCGCTGTCCGGCTGTGCCACCGTGCGGCAGCAGCCCGCCTTCGAGCAGATGTACGAGTACACCTACGCGCGCCCGCTGGAGGAGGTCTGGCCCGAGGTGCGCACGTTCCTCTCCGAGCAGGGCTACCCGCTCCAGGAGAGCCCCGGGCAGTACGTGATGATCTCCGACTGGGTGAGCGCGCTCGGCGACAACCGGGTGGCCAGTGCCGGCGAGCGCATCTTCGTGCGCGGGGTGCAGCTCAACCGGGCCAACACCCAGGTGCTCATCTACCACCAGACGCGGATGACGGGCCTCAAGGGCCAGCCCTCCTTTCGCGAGCGCAACAACGCCTCCTCCCTCATGGTCCTCACCGCCGACGAGGTCAATCCGCTCGATGGCTCCGTGGGCGCCGGCTACGACATGGGCACGCCCCGGGGCCAGAACCGCGTCTTCACCCGGGACGTGGCGCTGGAGTGGAAGCTGCTGAAGTGGCTGGAGCCCCAGGAGGCCCAGCGCCTCGAGGCGCTCGCCGCCGAGCCCTGATGCCCGTGGCGATATGGGGCGCGCGGGCGCGGCGTTCTCCTCCGTGAAACCTCGAGGAGGAGACCGAGTTGAAGACCCTGGGAAGAGCCGCCATCCGCCTCATGCTGGGCACCTCGCTGGCGCTGTCCGGCTGCGCCACCGTGAAGCAGCAGGCCGCCGTCGAGCGGATGTCCGAGTACGCCTATCCGCGCCCGCTGGAGGAGATCTGGCCCGAGGTGCGCACGTTCGTCGCCGAGCAGGGCTACCCGCCCCTGGAGAGCCCCGGGCAGTACGTGATGATCTCCGACTGGGTGACCTCGTTCGGCGAGAACCGCTCGGCCAGCAGCGCCGAGCGCATCTACGTGCGCGGCGTGCCGCTCAACCGAGCCAACAGCGAGGTGCGCATCTTCCGCGAGTCGCACATGACGGGGAACAAGGGACGCCTCACCCAGCGGGAGCGGACCAACGGCTCCTCCCTGATGATCCTCACCGCGGATGACGAGAACCCGATGGACTACGATCCCGTCCTCCTCACCCATCAACTCCACGACAAGACGGGCGCGGGCGGCGGGACGCCCGCCAAGGGCGTCAACCGCGTCTTCACCCGGGACCTGGAGCTGGAGCTGAAGCTGTTGCGGCGCCTCGACCCGGAGCAGGCCCGGCAGCTCGAGGCGCCCGCGGCTCAGTGAGACGCCGCCGTGAAGGACACCGCTGGCGGTGAGGCCGTCAGCGGGCCCACGTAGAAGATGCCATCGAAGCCTTCGTGCTTGAACGCCGGGGTGAGCTCCACGAAGGCGCGGGGCCCCCGGTAGACGTTCTTGTCATTGCCGCGGGCCGCCGGAGGCACGGCGGGTGTCACACCGCAGGAGAGCTTCTGCCCCTCGCCCAGGGTGCAGTTCCACGCGCTGCCCTTGCCGTAGCGGATGTCCAGCGAGCGCACCGGCTGCTTCGCCCGCAGCAGGTGCCAGCCCATGGGCGTGAAGGTCTCGTCCCACTCGGTGCCGCGCACGGTGCGCGCGTTGACGTTGCCGCCCAGCAGCACGAAGTTGCTCTTCGGCGCCGCCTTGCGCACCTCCAGCACCCGCTTCGCCATGTGTGCCGCGCGCTCGCTGCCCTGGCCCGGCGCGTCGTAGGCGAACACCGACACGTTCAGCCCCTGCGTGCGCAGCACGCGCAGCCCCTCCACCAGTGCCACCATCGCCTCGCTCCCGCGTCCGTCCTGGTGCGGCCGGCGCCAGAAGGCCCCCTCCGTGAGCGAGGCGCGCGCCTGCTTGCCTCCGTCGGTCTTCAGGTAGCGCCGCAGTGCCCGCTGCTCCTCGCGCGGCACCTCCAGCCCCACCACCACCGGCACCCCCGCGCTCGCCACGTGGCAGCCCACCGTCCGCACGAACGCCGGCACCTCCTTCGTGCCGTGCAGCTCGCCCAGCAGCAGCACCCCTCCCAGGGACAGCACCTCGTCCATGCCCGCCACCCCGGCGCCGCAGCGCTTCACGGCCTCCGCCGACGGCGTCTTCATGGCCGCCGTGAAGGCCGCCTCCTCGATGGTGGGCTCGGGCGCCGCCGTCTCCCGCGCATCGTCGTCCTCGGGCTCCGCGGGGGAGGGCGGGGACTCGGCGGAAGGGGGTTCGGCCGGGGGGGGAGACGGCTCCGAGGCCAGGGCACTCGGTGCTCCCAACGTGAGGGCCGCGAGCGCCACGGTCCGGCACAGCGAGGGGAGCGGGATGCGCGGGAAGAGGTTCAGGCTCATACCCGGGATGAACGAAGGCCCGAGGACCCTCATATCGGGTCTCCGGGCCTCCGGGCTCAACCTGGGATTCTCGATACCCTCACCCCGTCCCTCTCCCGGGGGGAGAGGGGTTGTCGCGCGGGGTTGTCGCGCGGGGTTGTCGCGCGGGTGGGGTTCTTGCTACTCGGGCTTGGCGTTCACCACGGCGCTCGGCGCCACCGTGCCCGCGCCCGTCTTCATCTCCAGCGCGTCCGCCACCAGCTCGGTGATGTCCTTCACCTTGATGCGCTCCTCGCGGCCCGTGTCGTTCACCGCGTCATTCAGCATCGTCGAGCAGAACGGACACGCCACCGCGACGATGCCCTTGCCTCCCGGCTCCTTGTACTCGCCCACCAGGCCCGGCTTCTTCTTGTCCGTCGCGTCCGGGAACGGCGTGCTCGGGTCCTCCGCGTGCTTGAGCGTCAGCGCCGCCTCGTTCAACCGGTTGTGGTTGATGCGCGTGCCGATGTGCTCCTCCATCCACATCCGCCCGCCACCCGCGCCGCAGCAGAAGCCTTCGCGCTGGCTGCGCTGCATCTCCACCACCTCGAGCCCCGGAATCGCCTTCAGCACCTCGCGCGGCGCGTCGTACACCCCGTTGTGCCGGCCCAGGTAGCACGGGTCGTGGTACGTCAGCTTCTGGTTCATCACCGCGGAGAGCTTGATGCGCTTCTCCTTCAGCAGCTCGTTGATGAGCTGCGTGTGGTTGATGACCTTGTACTCGCCGCCGAACTCCGGGTACTCGTTCTTGATGGTGTTGAAGCAGTGCGGGCACTGGGTGATGACCGCCTTCACGCCCATCGAGTTCCACGTCTCGACGTTCGTCTTCGCCATCGTCTGGTACAGGTACTCGTTGCCCAGCCGGCGCGCCGTGTCCCCGTTGCACATCTCCTGCTTGGACAGCGTCGCGAAGCTCACCCCCGCCTCGCGCAGGATCTTCACCAGCGCCCGGCTCACCTTCTTCTGCTTGTCGTCGTAGCTGCCCGCGCAGCCCACGAAGAAGAGGTACTCGTACGGGCCGCCTCCATCACCCCACGTGGGCAGCGCCAGGTCCTCCGCCCACTCGTCGCGCCGGTCCTGGCCCAGGCCCCAGGGGTTGCCCTGGCGCTCGATGCCCTCGAACACGCGCTGGATTTCCGCCGGGAACTCCGCCTTCACCTGCACCTGGTAGCGGCGCATGTCGATGAGCCGCGGCACGTTCTCGATGAACACCGGGCACGCCGTCTCGCACCATCCGCAGCTCGTGCACGCCCACACCGTCTCCGCTTTCAGCGCGCTCCCGATGATCTCCGGCAGCGCCTCCACCGTGCCCGACGGGCCCCGGCCCTCCTCCACCCACATCTCGTGCTCCCAGATCCAATGCTTCAGGTCCTGGTTCACGCCCTTGTGGGTGAGCGGCTTGCCCGTGATGTACGTGGGGCAGTGCGTCTGGCAGCGGCCGCACTCGGTACAGGAGTACAGGTCCAGGCCCTGCTTCCAGGTGAGGTCCTTCACCGTCGCGGTGCCGAACTCCTCCTTCTCCAGGTTGGGCGTGGGCAGCTTCGCGCTCTGCGTGTTGCGCTGGCCCTGGCCCAGGCGGAGGAAGAAGACGTTGAACAGGCCGGTGATGACGTGGAAGTGCTTGCCCAGGGGCAGGAAGTTGAGGAACGCCAGGATGATGGTGAGGTGGATCCAGAAGCCCGCCACGCCCAGCGCGTGCGCCACGGGGTAGCCCAGCGGCTTCATCGCCATGCCGAACACGCTGGTGACCGGCTCCCACCACACGAAGTTGCTCGTGGCCAGCGGCATCGTCTGCTCACGGGGCACCATGTGGCTGCCGCCGAAGAGGAACTCCGTCACCATCAGCCCCGAGATGAAGCCGAGGATGAGGAAGGCCTCCCACGAGGGGCTCATGCGGTCCGGCTTCACGCTGGCGCGCATGTAGACGAAGTAGGCCGAGCCCAGCAGCGCTCCGGCCGCCACCACGTCCTTGACGAGCAGGTAGACGCGGTAGAGGCCGAGCAGCCCCGGGTACGCGCCCCAGAAGGGGTCCGTCAGGTCCGTGAGCACCACGAGGGCCGTCTCGGAGAAGCCCATCACGAACATCATGATGGTGCGCAGCGCCAGCACCATGAACGCCGCGAAGATGAAGACGTGCATGAGGCCCGGGGTGAACTCCTCCCGGTCCACCATGCGCTTCTGCCCCAGCCCGAAGCTCAGCAGCGCGGCGGCTCGCTGGGGGAGGTTGTCCAACCGGTTCTCCGGCTTCATCGCCACCAGGACGCCGATGCGCCCGGCCATGGTCATGACGAAGACGGAGACGCCGACGGCGAGGAGGAGGCCTGTAATGATGGGACTCATGGCGGTGCGGTTGAACCTCGCGAAGGGACGCGCGTGTAACTGAGCAACCCTAACAAGGTTGATTCTCGAATCAAGCACCTGTCCGGGGGGGGCGCCGCAGTGTTTCTACTCGGGCCGAAGCCTGCACGTACCTCAGGCGGGTCAACGTTGACAGCCCAACGTGCTTCCCACTCGGTGCCCGCTCCACCGCACCCATGGCCGGTAGCCTCCCAGCGAGTGAGGCCCTTGCAGGGGCCGAGGGGGGGACATTCCATGAGAAGACTTCGAGGAAGCGTGGGCTGCCTGGCCGTGGTGCTGGCGGCGATGAGCGGTTGTGCGGACCCGGGCCAGGAGGCCCCGGAGACGGGGCCGGTGGCGCCGGTGCAGCGGAGCGCGCACCTGGTGGGGACGCCCGGGCTGGTGAGCGACCTCCAGCCCACCCCGCCGCCGGACCGGACGCACAGTTATCCCCGGAACTTCGTGGTGATGGGCACGACGCGCTTCTTCACCGCGAGCGACCCGATGCACGGCAGGGAGCTGTGGAAGAGCGACGGGACGCCCGCGGGCACCGTGCTGGTGGCGGACATCACCCCGGGACGCGAGGACTCCTCCTTCTCCGATTTCACGCTCGCCCATGGCGTGCTCTACTTCGTCGTGGATGGCTTCGGCGCCGACGAACGGCTGTGGCGCAGCGATGGAACGGCCGAGGGCACCCGGCCTGTCTTCACCGACCCCACCTCCCCGCTGATTGTCTCGGACGCCGTGGCCTTCAAGGGCACGCTCTACCTCGTCGCGTCCAGCGATTTCGGCCGGAGCTATCACCTGTGGACGAGTGACGGGACGCGCGAAGGCACCACTGTCGTGAAGACCTTCCTCCCGGGACGGGCGCCCTGGGGGCTGTCCCGCATGGGGGAGAGGCTCTTCTTCACCGCGGATGACGGCGTGCACGGCAGCGAGCCCTGGGTGAGTGATGGGACGGCCGCGGGCACCGTGATGCTGAAGGACCTCGCTCCGGGGTCCGCGAGCAGCTCGCTCCGGTCGTTCGCCGTGGCGGGGAGCGTGTTCTACTTCACCCTCGGGGTGTCCTTCTCCGGGACGCAGCTGTGGAAGAGCGATGGAACGTCCGAGGGGACCGTGCCCCTCACCAATGTCCCCGGGGAGCCCATCGCCGTCCCGGACGGCCCCAGGCTCATGGACCTGCACTGGCTGATGTTCTCGGGCGGGACGCTCTTCTTCTCGGCGAAGGATGGCCTGGCCGGACAGGAGCTGTGGAAGAGCGATGGCACGCCCGCGGGCACCGTGCGGGTGAAGGACATCCATCCCACGGGAGATGCCTACCCCCAGTCCCCGCGCGACGCCAACGGGGTCCTCGTGTTCGAGGCCCGGGAGCCCGGCACCGGGAGGGAACTGTGGAGGAGTGATGGGACGGCCGAGGGCACCGTCCGCCTCACCGACCTCCGGCCGGGCGAGGCCGATTCCGTGTCGGGCCCGTTCGCCGTGGCCGGCTCGCGCGTGTACTTCTTCACGGATCCCAGCACGAGCCCTTACGAGCTGTGGACGAGCGACGGCACCCCGGCGGGGGCGCGCAGGGTGCGGAGCTTCACGCGGACGAGCGCCTCGCTCTACGACTCACTCGGCTTCGCGGATGGCTCCCTGCTCTTCGTGGCGAGTGATGACGTGAGAGGCGACGAGCCGTGGATGACGGACGGGACCCCCGAGGGCACCGTCCTGCTGCGGGACATCCACCGGGGCGCGCATGGCAGCAGTCCCCAGAACATGATGGACCTGGGCGGCGGGCGCCTCCTCTTCGCGCTCTCCGTCTCCGGCCGCCAGGAGCTGTGGTCGAGCGATGGCACGGAGGCGGGCACCCGGCGGGTCCTGGCGGGACTGTCGGCCCTCGGCACCCAGAGCTGGCGCATGGGCGGCGTGCGGTACTTCGCCGCGTCCACGACGGACTGGTACGCCAACACGCTGTGGCGGAGCGATGGGACGCCGGAGGGCACCTTCGCCCTCCAGGACTTCCCCTCGGGCCTGGGTGCCATCACGGCCGAGCGGGCGGGACGCATCTTCTTCTCTGCGGCCACGCCCACCGAGGGCATGGAGCTGTGGGCGAGCGACGGCACGCGCGAGGGCACGGTGCGGGTGAAGGACATCCGCCCGGGCTCGGCGTCGTCCTCTCCCCGGGGACTCTTCAACGTGGGCGGGACGCTCTACTTCACGGCGGATGACGGCGTGCACGGCGCCGAGCTGTGGAAGACGGATGGGACCGTGGAGGGCACGGTGCTGGTGACGGACCTCGTCCCGGGCTCCATGGGCGCCAACCCGATGGACATGGAGAACCTGAACGGGACGCTCGTCTTCATCGCCAGCGAGTTCACCGACCTCGGTGGGGGCTACCCGTGGGAGAAGAAGGTGCTGTGGCGGCTGGGGCCGGACGGGCAGCCGCGGAAGATCTCCTTCCCCGCGCCCGCGCCCGGAGTGGGCGTGGGAGAGCCGGCGCGGCTGAGGGTCGTCAACGGCACGCTGCTCGTCTTCGTCGACCCATTCGTGTCCCAGTTGTGGGTGTATGACGGGACGTCCGAGCACGCGACCCTGCTCTCCGGGCCGGGCCTCCTGCCCCTCTTTCCCCTCGTGGACCTGGTGGCCGCGGGCAGGGTGCTCTACTTCCTGGCCCGCGGTGGCCCGGGGGGCGTGGAGCTGTGGCGCTCGGATGGCACGGTCGCGGGCACGTCCAGGGTGAAGGAGGTGAGCCAGACCTGGAAGGATGGGGAGGTCTCCCCGTCCTCCCTGCTGGGGCTCGCGGACCGGGGCCAGGTGCTGCTGCGCTCCTGGGTGGTCACCACCGGCGTGGAGATGTGGACCTCGGATGGGTCCGAGGCGGGGACCTCCCTGGTCGCGGACCTCGCGCCGGGGCCCTCGGGAAGTGATCCGCGTTCGTTCACGCGCAGCGGGGACAGCGTGTTCTTCAGCGCCGACGACGGGGTGCACGGCGCCGAGCTGTGGCGTCTGCCGCTGCCCCCGGTGGCGCCCGACACCACGCCGCCCGTCGTGGTGTGTCCGGCGGGATTGTCGGCCGAGCCCACCTCGAGCGCGGGCGCCATCGTCTCCTGGCTGGGGGTCCGGGTCTCCGATGATGTCACCGCGTCCATTCCCCTGACGTACAGCCACGTGCCGGGCAGCACGTTCCCGCTCGGGAAGACGGTGGTGACGGTGACGGCGAGGGACGAGGCGGGCAACGCGGCCTCCTGCACCTTCGACGTCTGGGTGCGCGACGCCAGCGTGCCCGCGGTGGTGTGCCCGGCGGACGTGACCACGGAGGCCACCAGCCCCGAGGGCGCCCCGGTCACCTTCGCGGAGGCCACGGCGGGTGAGGCCGCGGTGACGTACAGCCACGCTCGGGGCGGCACCTTCCCGGTGGGGGAGACGGTGGTGACGGCAACGGCGAAGGACGCGGACGGGAACACCGGCACGTGCACCTTCCACGTCACGGTGAAGCCCGGGGGCACCGAGAACGAGGACGAGGACGAGGGGGGCTCCGGCTGCACGGCGGCGGGAGGCTCTCCCGCGGGGCTGCTGGGGTTGTTGCTCCTGCTCGCCTGGCCGTCCCTCGGCCGGGCCCGGACGCGCCGGGGGGGACGCCGGGGCCCGCCCGGGGGCTCCGAGGGGGTTCCTCGGGCGGGCCTCCACAACCTGCTGTGTAAAATCAAGCAGGCGTGCACTACGAGACGTGGCCGGCTGCTTTGAAGCCCAAGGGCTTTACAAGGCGGCCGACGATGCCCAACCTGGACGGTAAATCGGTCAACGACGTTTCGAGGGGCACCACATGGGGTGGGCTCCAGGAGACCGAGCGGGGGGCGCCCGTGTAGGGCGGCGAGCCAGTCGGCCGGCGACCTGAAGCAGCACGGAGAAGCGCCCAGGAGGAGCCATGGTGCACGACGACACGACGTACCTGGACGACGAGGGGCTGGCCTACGTGGTTCCGGGCGGCGAGGACGATGAGTCGGGAACCATCATGCCGGTACGGGTCACCACCGGCGGACGGTTGTGGGGAGCCGACGACGCCTACGGCGGGTACGACGCCGAGTAGTGCCACGGCCCCCGCGTCCACGGGACAAGACGCGGGGGCGCGAGTGTGACGCGGAGGGACGCGTCTCCCTGTCGAGCCGGTGCCTGGCACCCGTTCCGGGGATGGAATCCGCAGCTCCGTGTATCGTCCACCCCTCGTGGGTTCTCCAAGCGAATCGAGCGCAGGTGAAGCGGCACCGCCCGGGCGTCCCGAGGAGGAGCTCGCGGGCTTCGATCGGCTGCTGCCCGCGCTGAAGGCGGCGTACCAGCGCCAGCGCGGCAAGGCGTGGACGGCCGGGGAGCTCGGGGAGCTGTCGGGCCTGCCGGAGGTGGAGGTGGCCCGCACGCTGGAGCTGTTCGCCGCGGAGCTGGAGCTCGCGGAGGCGCTCTTCGGGGAGCACGCGGGCCTCGTCGACGCTATCCAGCTCTCGCCGGTCGTGCTGGAGACGGAGCCCTTCTCGGCCGTGCGCGCGCGGCTCGAGGCGCAGGGCCCGCTGGAGTCACCTGTCCGCCTCACGCGGCTGGGCGTGGACGGGTACCGGGTGCTCGAGGGCCTCGACGCGCGGCTCGGCGCCCTCACCGTGCTCACGGGGGAGCCGGGCTCGGGCAAGTCCTCGCTGCTGGACTGCCTGGCGTTGCTCGCCTTCGCGGTGGAGCACCCGCTGCCTCCGGGCATGGACGCGCGCGGCGTGGGCCCGCGGCTGTTCCGTGCCGGAGGGCCCGAGCGCCTCCACCTGTCCCTGCACGTCACCAGCGGCTCCGGCCGCGCCTTCCGGTACACGGTGGGCCTGGGCGGGCCCGAGCGCGCCCCCCGCGTCACCTCGGAGCGCTTCGCCTCCGTGCGGACGGACGCGAGCGGCCAGGAGTCGGAGGCGTTCACGTTCTTGGATTTCGAGAATGGCCGGGGGACGGTCCGCACGGTGAGCTGGGCGTCTGCCCGGCCCCGCGTGCGGGTGGCGCCCCATGCACTGCCTCCGGACGTGCTCGCGCTGCGCGGGGAGCTGGAGCCCGCTCTGCGCTCCGCCACCAGCTTCCGCGCGTTCGTCTCCGGCTGGCGCTTCTACCCGGGCTTCGACGTCTCGCGCGGCGCGGTGCTCCGGCGGCCCGTGCCCTCGGAGCCCGAGCCCCTGCTGGCGCCCGATGGCTCCAACCTGAGCGCCGTGCTCTTCCACCTGATGGTGGAGGACCCGGCGCGCTGGCGCGAGCTGGAGGCCACCCTGCGCGCGGCCCATCCCTCCTTCGACTCGCTCTCGGTGAAGCCCCGGGGCGGGCCCGGCACCGTGCTCGGCGTGTGGCGCGAGGCCGGCGTGCGGGACGAGCTGACGCTGGCGGACCTCTCGGACGGGACGCTGCGCCTGCTGTGCCTCGCGGCGCTGTGCCTGTCGCCTCGGAAGCCGGCGCTGGTGGGGCTCGACGGGCCCGAGCTGGGGCTGCACCCGCGCGTGCTGCCGGTGCTCGCGGGGCTGCTCCGGCGTTCTTCCACCGAGGCCCAGCTGCTCGTGGCCACGCAGTCGCCCGGGCTCCTGGCGGGGCTGCCGCCCGAGGTGGTGCTCCGGATGGAGAAGGGCGTGGAGCCCGGCGGGGGGCCGGGTGGGGTGGATGGGACCCGCTCGTAGGGGGTTTCGCGGAGCGTCCGGGTCCTGCATTCCGGGAGCGTGTCCGCAAGTCCCGCGGACGAGCATCCGGAATGTGGCCGCCTTCGGGTTGCGGCCGTGGGGGCCAGTGGGGCGATACTGAGGGGACGCGGTCGCGGGGCGCATGCCGGTGCCTCGCACGGAGGATGAAGCGATGAAGCTGACGGCCTGGGCGGTCGAGCGCGATGGTGAGCGCGGCCGGGATGTACATCTGCTCGTCACCGTGGAGGCCGAGTCGGACGCGCCGCGTGCACCCGTGGCGATGAACCTGGTGCTGGACCGCAGCGCGTCCATGCGGGGCGCGCCCCTGGCCGCCGCCATCGAGGCCGCGCAGTTGCTCGTCGAGCGCGCGGGGCCCAAGGACTACCTGGGGCTGCTGGCCTTCGACGGGGTGCCGGAGCAGCTCGTGCCGCTGCGGCTGATGGACGCCGAGGCGCGCGCGGAGCTCGCCGGGAGCCTCTCGGGGTTGCAGGCCGGCGAGGGCACGGCGCTGCACGAGGCGGTGGAGTCCGGAGCGGCGGCGGTGCGCCGGCTATTCATCCCCGGGGCGAGGCCGAAGATGCTGATGCTCACGGACGGCGAGCCGTCGGTGGGCCCGCGCTCGCTGGCGGACTTCCGCACGCTGGGCGCCAGGGTGGCCGAGTCGGGAATTACGCTGCACGCGCTGGGGCTGGGGCGGCACTACCTGCCGGAGATTCTCGAGGCGCTGACGGGCCCCTCGGGCACGGGCTTCACCCACGTGGACGACGCCGAGGGACTGCCGGTGGCGGCCGCGGCGCTGGTGGCCGAGCTGTTCGGCGAGGTGGGGACGGACGCGCGCCTGTACGTGAAGCCCATGGGCTTCACCGAGCTGTTGTGCCGCCACCGCTACCCGGCGCGGGTGGAGGGGGACGCGCTGAGCGCGGGGCTGGGGTCGCTCTCGCACGCCTTCGCGCGGCGGGCGCTGTTCACGGGGCGGCTGGAGCTGGCGGACTGGTCGCTCGGGGTGACGACGACGTGGACGGAGAATGGGGACACGCGGCGGGTGTCGGTGCCGGTGCAGCGCGTGTTGCCCGACAGCCCCGAGGGCCGCTTCATCCGCGCGGTGGGCGTGGAGCTGGACCTGGTGGCGGCCGAGTCGGCGGCGTGGAAGTCGCTGGTGCGGCGCAATCCGATTGCCGCCGAGCAGTCGCTGAAGGTGGCGGAGGAGGCGCTGCGCGAGCTGGTGCGGCTGGCGGTGGAGGCGGTGCCGGCCAGGCGCCACGTGGAGCGGCTGGCGGACCTGAAGCTCGCGGTGGAGCGGCGCGCGGGCGAGCTGCCGGCGCTGGTGGTGCGCCGGGCCCGGGCTGCCGACGCGCACACCGGCCTGAGCATCATCCAGCCCGCCCTGCCCATCCGGAAGGCGGGAAACTGAGCGGTTACCCGGAGTGTCCGCTCCGCTCAATGCATCCCGAGTTCGCGATCCCAGTCATATAGCTGTCCAATCAGATCCGCAGTGCACGCACCGGAAACCCGATCGAATGCACGTGGGTTGAGCATTGCGAGGCGCTCGCGTTGGAATATGGGATCGGCCAACACATTCCGGTGCTTCAAACTGCGTGAAGAGGTGAGGGCCCGGGGCATGTTCCGGAGGATGGCCTCGATGCAGTCCTCCCGCGTCGCGTGTGCCATGCGAGCGGCTGCGGTCTCCAGGCGTGAGAGCGTCGAGGTCCCTCCCTCCGGACACCACGCTTCCATGGCCCAGCCGCAGGCGGCCACCATCAGTTCCTCCAAGGTGTGTTCCGTCCCCGGGTTCTTGAAGAGGTAGCGCACGGACTGGAGCGGCTCCCAGAAACGTAGCACCGCCTGGAGGCGTACCGCCGTGCGCTCCGCGCTCTCCGGGCTGGAGGGGTCAATGGCGAAGTACAGCGCGCCCCAAGCGGTTTCACGGAAGAACGCCTCGTAGGCATCCCTCGCGGGAATCGCGTTCTGCCCAGCCAGGGCCTCGTACAAGCTGTTCTTGACGTTGGAGACCATATACAGCCGCCAGGCCGGGCGCTCGCGTTGAAAGTCAATCACCTCGTGCGCCACGACCACCTCGCCTGGGGGCACCTCCCGCATCTGCTGGGGGACGGGAAAGGTGCCGTCCCGCAGATACTGCTCGCCGCACTGCATGCCCTCTTTCGCCGTCTTCTGATGCACCAAGGGGAAGGTGCCATGCAGGAAGGACGGCAATTGCAGCGAAGAAGACTTTCCGGATGCCATGAGGAAGTCGTACCAAAGCGGGTCATCACCGGGGAAGGGACATGCCCGCGGCTGCGGGCACCCGGGCTGCGGGCGCCGTGGGCGACGGCCTCGTGGGGAAGGGGATGACTTGTCCACCTCCTTGGGATGGGGGCTGCTGGGTTCCGGGACTCGAACCCATCCGGCCGAAAATCGCACCCGAGAAGAACCCCGTCGCGACGTTGCCAGCGACCTCGATGACGACACCTACGGCTCCGCTGAAGGTGGCGAGTGCCTCTCGTCGGCGGACCATCCCCTCCACGGCCTGAGCTACCCATCCGCCGTACTGCCGCAACTCCTGTTCGGTGAGGTCCACCCACTGTCCGGCCTCATAGGCCGCTGCCTCCGACTCGAAGCGTTGCTGGCTGCGTGTCCACCGGTACTGGATCACCCCTGGCTCGTTGGTTCGCCACTCAAGCCGCCAGATGTATTGCCCTCTCGCGAAGCGAATCAGGACTTCTCCGTGGAAATCCGTGCCTCCCATGAAGCGCTTGCCGTCCAGAAGGGCTCGATTCAATGCTGCAAGATAGATTCGAGCCTCCTCGCGGCCATCCTGGAGGCCCTGCTCGGTCCAGGGTTTGATCTCGAAGAGGACCAGCATGGAAACATCGGTGATGTCTGGACGTAGGTTGCGCTCATCAGCGTGCAGCTGGGACGTGTCTCCGAGGTTCCCATCCGCGAGGAGATTCTGGATTGTCTTCGTGTTGTAGAAGATACGGTTGTCCGGGTGGTTGACGCCGTACATGAAGGCAACCAGCCGGTGCGCGGCGTTGCCAAGGAAGAGCTCATAAGGTACCTGCGAATCCGGCTTCCGGCCGGGGACGTTGTAGCCCCGCACCGCCGGGTTGGACGACTCTCCAGCCGGTGGCGGCCCGTCGCTCATGGCCAACAGGAACTGCGGCGGAGCGGGCACGGATGCCGGGCTGCGCAGTGGTGCCCCCGTGCTCCATGCATGCGGCGCCTGCGTGACGGGAGTTGTGGCACAGCCAGCGAGTACCCACGAAAGCAGCAGGGCCACCCAACACCGCGCGGCCCGAGACTTGGACGGACGACAGACTCCGGTGTTCATGGACACCTCCCGCTTCGCTCACCTGGACGGACGCGAAGTCAGGAAGCAGTAGAGGCCAGCGGCCGTGAGAGAACCATGTCCTCCCAGGTGAGGTGGCGCTCTCGGGTGGTTCAGCGGAGCGGAAACCGCTCGCGCACGGGACCGCGGTGCCACTCCGCGGCGGTGAGGCGGAAGAGGACGTGCGGCAGGTCCGCGTGGGTGATGTCCCGCTCGTAGCGCATGCCCACCTTCTCCATCACGCGCCGCGAGGCGCTGTTGGTGGTCAGCGTGAAGGCCACCACGTCCTCCAGGCCGAGCCGCTCGAGGCCCACCTCCAGCGAGGCCGCGGCCATCTCCGTGGCGAGCCCCTGCCCCCAGGACTCGAAGCGCAGCGCGTAGAGCAGCTCGCGCTCCGCGTGGCCCTCCACCTCGGCGTGCCGGAGACCGCAGCGGCCGATGAGCCGTCCGTCGGCCGGGTCGCGGAACATCCAGACGCCGAAGCCGTACCGCGCCCAATGCTCCAGGGCCACGTCGAAGTCCCGCCGGAGGCGTGCCTCGGAGCGTGGCCCTCCCAGCGTGGCCGCGACCCGGGGGTCCTGGAGGAGTTGGCACCATTCCGGGAAGTCCTCCGGACGCGGCCGCTCGGCGAGCATTCGAGCGGTATGGAAGGTGTCCACCCTCATCACCTGTAACTCAAGGGCCGAGGCCCACGTATCACCCCTATCCCCGGGGAGGGCCGCCCGGGAATGCCTGCCCGCCTGGAGGGTTGGTGGGAACCAATCCACGGGCATCTGGCTGGCGGATGGCGGGCCGGTGGGTTAACGGGAGGCGCATGACGCAGCAGCGGGTACGACGTTCGAGCTGGGGGGGACTTCTCTTCACCGCGGTGCTGGGGCTGTGCCTCGGCGCGGGTGGGGCCCGGGCACAGTTGCCCTCCACGGCGGTGGCCAGTGGCGCGCCGGACGAGGGCAATGATCGGGTGGAAGCCGCCCTCTTGACGGACGTGGCCCAGGTGAAGGCGGGAGACGCCTTCCGCGTGGGCGTGCGCTTCCGCATGGACCCGGGCTGGCACATCTACTGGAAGAACCCGGGCGAGTCGGGGCTGGCCTCCGAGGTGACGTGGGACACGCCGGGCACCACCGTGGGCGCGCTGCAGTGGCCCGCGCCGTCCACCTTCCGCACCTCGGACGGCTACATCACCACCTACGGCTACGCGGACGAGGTGCTCCTCTTCGCCGAGGCCCGTGCCTCCGAGAAGGCCGAGGGCTCGCTGCAGCTGTCGGCCGCGGCGGACGTGCTGGTGTGCGAGGTGCACTGCCTGCCCGCGCAGCTCATGCTCACCCGCAACCTGCCCGTGGGCCCCGAGACGCGGCCGGACGCGGCGCACGAGCCCGGTTTCGACGCGGCCCGCGCGCGCGTGCCCGTGCCGCCCGAGCGCTCCGGCCACGCGGTGACGCTCGCGCTCGACGCGAAGCCGCTCACCGCCGGCCAGCCCTTCACCGGCACGCTCACCGTGACGGGCCCCCAGGGCCAGCCGGTGCCCGAGGTGGAGAAGGACTTCTTCGTCCCCGAGCGCATCCCCGGCATCGCGCGCCTGGCGCTGTCGCCCGTGGCGGGCAGGCCCGGCACCTTCAAGCTGGAGGGCGAGGCCACTCCGGACGTGCCCGCGCAGGAGCCTCGGTTCGCGGGCGTGCTGCGCCTGGGCCCGGCCGCGGGTGCCACCGCGCTGACGCTGAGCCTGCCGCTGGCGTCCGTGGTGACCGCGCCCGCTGCGCCCGTGGCCGTGTCGAAGCCGGCCGTGGCGGCGGAGTCCTCGCTGTCGCTGGGGCTGGTGCTGCTCTTCGCCTTCCTCGGGGGCGCGCTGCTCAACCTCATGCCGTGCGTCTTCCCGGTGCTGGCCCTCAAGGCGTACGGCTTCACCCGCACCGTGCACTCCGAGCGCGGCCAGGTGGGGCTGCACGCGCTGGCGTACGCGGGCGGCATCGTGGGCTCGCTGATGGTGCTGGCCGGCGTGGTGCTGGCCTTGCGCGCTGGCGGCAGCAGCGTGGGCTGGGGCTTCCAGTTCCAGGAGCCGCTCTTCGTGGCCGCGGTGGCCGCGGTGCTGGTGGCCTTCGCGCTCAACCTCTTCGGCGTCTTCAACGTGGGCACGGACGGCACCGCGCTGGTGGAGAAGGTGGACTCGAGCCACGGCTTCGCGCGCAGCGCGGGCGAGGGCGTGCTGGCGGTGGTGCTGGCCACGCCCTGCTCGGCGCCGCTGCTGGGCACCGCGGTGGGCTTCGCGCTCGCGGCGGGCCCGGTCACGGTGCTGGCCACCTTCCTCATGCTGGGCCTCGGCCTGGCGCTGCCCTTCTGCCTGCTGGTGCTGGTGCCTGGGCTGACGAAGTTCCTCCCCAAGCCGGGTGCGTGGATGGAGCGCGGCAAGCAACTGCTCGGCTTCGCGCTGCTGGGCACCACGGTGTGGCTGGCGTGGGTGATGGGCGGCCTCACGGGCGTGGACGGCATGGCGCGGCTGCTCGCCTTCCTCGCCGTGGTGGGCCTGAGCGCGTGGCTGTACGGCCTGGTGCAGGGGGCCTCGGGCGGGCGCAAGGCGGCGGGCGTGGCGGCGGTGGTGGCGGTGCTGGCGGTGGGCGGCGGCCTCTCGCTGCGCTTCGACGAGACGGGCCCGGCCGTGCGCAAGGCGTCGATGGTGGCCGAGGCGCAGCCGTGGGACGAGGCGGCGGTGGCCGCGGCGCTCAAGGCGGGGCAGCCGGTGTTCATCGACTTCACCGCGGACTGGTGCCTCACGTGCAAGTTCAACGAGCGCACGGTGCTGACGCGCGAGGAGGTGCGGGCCGCCTTCGTGCAGCACAAGGTGGCCTTCTTCGTGGCGGACTGGACGCGGCGGGACGAGCGCATCAGCGCGAAGCTGGCCGAGTTCGGCCGGGCCGGGGTGCCCATGTACCTGGTGGTGAGCCCCGCCGCGCCCGACAAGCCCGAGGTGCTCTCCGAGCTGCTCACCACCGACTCCGTCAAGGATGCCGTGCGCCGGGCGGCCGAGCGGGTGGCCGACGCGACGTAGCGCCCGCTGGCACATCCGAGCACTGGTTCAGAGCTTCTTCCGCAGTACCCCCACAAGGAGAGCAGAGCGAATGAAGCCTTTCTTCACCGCAGTGGCCCTCGCTGTGATGTTGCCCGTGGCGGCCTTCGCCGCTGATACCGCCCAGGTGGGCAAGCCCGCCCCGGCCTTCACCCTGAAGGACGAGGCCGGCAAGGAGCACTCGCTGTCGCAGTACAAGGGCAAGGTGGTGGTGCTGGAGTGGACCAACCCGGGCTGCCCCTTCGTGCAGCGCCACTACACGGCCGACACCATGCAGAAGACGTTCTCGGGGCTGGATGCCAAGAAGGTGGTGTGGCTGGCGGTGGACTCCACGGCGAGCAACACGCCGGAGAAGTCCGCGGCCTGGAAGAAGACCGAGGGCTTCAGCTACCCGGTGCTGCAGGACGCGAGCGGCACGGTGGGCAAGGCGTATGGCGCCAAGACGACGCCGCACATGTACGTCATCGATGAGCAGGGCGTGGTGCGCTACGCGGGCGCCATCGACGACGACCCCCGCGGCAACAAGAAGGAGGGCACCACCAACCACGTGAAGACGGCGGTGGACGCGCTCCTCAATGGCAAGCCGGTGCCGGCCTCCACCACCGAGCCGTATGGTTGCTCGGTGAAGTACAAGAGCTGAGGCCACCACGCCCTGGCCTCGAGGCCCTCGTTCCCGGAAGGGGACGGGGCCTTTCTTTTTGGAGTGCCGGGCGTGAACGAGTCAGGCCCGGCGCCGGAAGTGGGCGATGAGGAGACTCAGCGCCCGGAGCCGGGAAGCACTCAGCTCGCGCACCGAGCGGATGAGGCGCCTCACCTGGGGCGAGTCCCGCTCGGAGGGCGGCGAGCGCGTCCACTGCGGAGGATGCGCGGAGGCCAGCCCGAGCAGCCGATCCGAGGGCAGGTGGAGCACCAGACACAGGCGCCGCAGGGTGAGGACGCTGGGCAGCAGCAACCCGCGCTCCAGCCGGCCATACACCTCGGAGGAAAGGCCGAGGCGCTCGGCCAGCTCCGCCTGGGTGAGGCCCGCGCGCATCCGGGCCTTCCGGGCCGTGCTCCCCAGTGTCTTCGAGAGGCGGCGCCGCATAGCGGGCCCACCCCGGGAACGGGCTCCTGTCGTCACTTCCCCTCCCAAAAGAACAACGCTCCACCGCGGGCTGCCAGGCACCTCGGGGAGCGTTGAGGTGGCGCCCCGCCCTGACGCGGGTTCGCCGGTACTGCTCTTGGGAGGGAGCCCACGAAATCCACTGCTGGCAGTCAGTGACTTTCGTGGACTACTTCACGAGTCCTCATAGGAGCCCAGTGAGGATGTCAGACACTTCGTACGGTCCGCAGGCGGGCCCGGCAAAGTGGCAGGTCACTCGGAGCCTGGAATAGGTTCTGGACCTCACGAGGTGGAAGCCGGTCCGCTCGTTTCCCAGCGGGAGTCGGCCCGGTGCACGGGATAGAGTTCCCGATAGATGGGACGCGGCCATGCGATTCAAGACGCTCCTCCTGTTGGGCGCGCTGGGCCTAGCTGGTTGCGCGGATTTTCGCGAACTATGCGGCGACATCGAACTCGGGACACCGACCCGGGGCGACCCCTGACGACGCCCTCGATTCCTACAAGTCGTTGAACATGGGGGCGAGGGCAAGGGCTCCGGCAATGCGCTGATGTGCTGCAGCATCTGCGACTGGGGCGCTGGCAACTGCGAGTCCTGCGAAAGCAGGTACTAGGTGGACGGCGCGGATCCCTCGTTACGCGCCACCGTCCACGACGTGGGCGGCGACTACAGCGACCGTTGCGGCAGCTCGAGCGTCCCCGGGAAATACGCCTGCACCGCGTGGGTGCAGGATGGGAAGGTGGCGGCGACGATGGGGTTCTGCTTCGACTGAGTTCCAGCGTGTACGGAGCCTCCTCATGCCCCCGGGAGGGGTCCCAGAAGGTGTCCGTACGAACACACCCTCACGACCCACGTTGAGTGAGCGCAGGGCTTCGCTCATTGGGGCATCCCCGTTACAAGGGGTCGTACTAATAGCAAATCACTGCCTAGGCTGGCTCCGTAGTTCTCAGGGGGGATGATCACGCATGTAGTGTCACGTGATGCCAAATACCGGCCTGTAGGGTTGATCTCTTCAAGTAAGGGCCTTAGATCGGAGACCTGGGATCAGCGCGAGTTCGAGGGAGGAGAGGAAACGACTAGATCTTGAAGCGATTTATCGCCACACCACAACATGTTGTGCCCAAGTGGTTGACAGGCAGGGATGCCGATCATAAGAAGCAGTGCGTCATCCTGATCCAAAGTCCGCTAAGACTTCTCTAGATTCAGTACGTGGATGTGGGTGATGGTGGCATGCGGACACGCTTCTGCGTTCAGGTGTAGCGGCAATTGGAGTTCCTTCGCGATGGCTGGAAGGAAGTCCGAAGTGGTTTTGCAGATTTTGCAGATTTCACTCGTGGTGAATACAAGGGAGTACCTCATGACGGCACCAAACGAAGCGCAGGCCGGAGCAAATGGCGCGAAGCAGAACCCGGCCGAAGCGCCCGACAAGGAGTTCACGATCATCGTGAACGCAGAGGAGAAGCGGGTCACAGGTAAGGAGCTGACGTTCGACCAAGTCGTCCAACTCGCGTTCCCGGGCGGACCGCAAGGAGAGACCCGGCTCTACACGGTGACCTACCGGCGGGGTGAAGGGAACAAGCCCGAGGGCACGTTGGTCAAGGGCGAGTCCGTCAAGCTCAAGAACGGGATGATCTTCAATGTCACAGCGACTGATAAGTCGTAGTCCAGATCTCCGGCGGCTCCGCGACGAGGGCTACGAGATCGAGATCCGGGGGAATCATCTGGTGATCAAGAACGTGCCCTACGTGAACGCGCGTCGGGAGGTTCTGCGGGGCACGTTGATATCGGAACTCAGCCTTGCCGGTGACGTGACCATCCCGCCGGCCACCCACGTCGCTATGTTCTCCGGGGAGGAGCCCTGCAACCAAGACGGGCGCGCGATCACCCAGATCACCCATTCGAGTTCGGTCGCGCAGATTGATCGCGAGCTTTTTGCACAGCGCTCGTTCTCCGCCAAGCCAACGAGCGGGCGCTACGAGGACTACTACGACAAGATGACCACCTACGTCGCCATCCTGTCAGGCCCCGCTCAAGTCATTGATCCGCAGGCGACCGCGAAGACATTCCCCGTCATTGCGGAAGCGGCCGAGGACTCCGTGTTCCACTACATGGACACCGCATCCAGCAGGGCAGGGATTGGCGTCGCGACTCAGAAGCTCGAACTAGGGAAGGTGGCCATTGTGGGGCTCGGCGGGACGGGCTCTTACGTGCTGGATCAAGTGGCAAAGACGCCGGTCAAAGAGATCCACCTGTTCGATGGCGACAAGTTCTCGCAGCACAATGCATTCCGGTCCCCCGGCGCGCCTTCAACGGACGAGCTGAAGGCGCAGCCACTGAAAGTGAACTACCTGCACGGCGTCTACTCGAAGATGCACCGGCACATCATTCCTCACGGCTACTACGTCGACCTATCCAATGTCGAAGAGCTGCGAGGCATGAACTTCGTCTTTCTTTGCTTGGACCGTGGTGAATCGAAGCGCGCGCTCGTTGAAAAGCTCGAAGAGTTCGGCGTACCGTTCGTGGACGTGGGCATGGGCCTCTATCTCGCGAAGGGAAGCGTGTACGGCGTGCTTAGGGTCACGACCAGTACTCCGGAGATGCGCGACCATGTGCGGCAGAAGAACCGCATTCCGTTTTCGGACGGGGGCGATGATCCGTACAGCAGCAACATTCAGGTTGCGGACCTCAATGCGCTGAATGCTTCTCTTGCCGTCGTGAGATGGAAGAAGCTCTTCGGCTTCTACGGAGACCTCGAACGCGAGCACTTCGCGACATACACTTTGGACGGAAATACGCTCGTGAACGAGGATAGGCCGGGTCCGGCATGACGCGTAGGACAGCGGTCACTCACGAGTTCGTCCAGTTCGTCCCTCGTGAGATGAAGGAGGGCACCGTCTATGTGTCCATCGAGTACGCCACGGCCGCACACTTGTGCGCGTGCGGCTGCGGCAACAAGGTCGTCACTCCCTTCACGCCGACGGACTGGAAGCTGATATTCGATGGGGAGACGATCTCGCTCGACCCTTCCATTGGGAACTGGAGCTTCAAGTGCCGGTCGCACTACTGGATTCAACGGAACCGGGTGGAGTGGGCACGCTACTGGTCCGACGAGCAGATCGCCGCCGGTCGTGAGCGCGACCGACAGGCCAAGAAGCAGTACTTCGAGCCTGTACCCCCACCGAGCGTCAGCTCGCCAGAGCCAAGCAACTCGGATCGGCCCAAAGAACCCGACAGCATCTGGGCGAGGTTGCGCAGGTTCTTTCGGCCATGATGGTGTGCTTAGAGTATAGAATCAGTAGCATCTGAGGTTGCCTGCGGAGGGGCGAGGTTGGCCCCAGCGTGGGGGCCACCCCAATCCTCGTGGTGTTGAGGCTCAAGCCGTCACAGCCAACAGGCCCAAGTCCTCTGCTACCCTGAGGAGTCCCTGCTGGCAGGGTCGCCCGCCCTTGGGGGTCAGACGACTCGTAAGGACACGCGAACACGTGAACGAGTCAGTCAGGCCCGGCGCCGGAAGTGGGCGATGAGGAGACTCAGCATCCGGAGCCGGGAAGCACTCAGCTCGCGCACCGAGCGAATCAGGCGCCTCACCTGGGGCGAATCCCGCTCGGAGGGCGGCGAGCGCGTCCACAGCGGAGGATGCGCGGAGGCCAACCCGAGCAGCCGATCCGCAGGCAGATGGAGCACCAGGCACAGGCGCCGCAGGGTGAGGATGCTGGGCAGCAACAACCCGCGCTCCAGACGGCCGTACACTTCGGTGGAAAGGTCGATGCGCTCGGCCACCTCTTCCTGGGTGAGGCCCGCGCGCATCCGGGCCTCGCGGGCCGTGCTCCCCAGTGTCTTCGAGAGGCGGCGCCGCATGGCGGGCCCACCCCGGGAACGGGCTCCTGTCGTCACTTCCCCTCCCAAAAGAACAACGCTCCACCGCGGGCTGCCAGGCACCTCGGGGAGCGTTGAGGTGGCGCCCCGCCCTGACGCGGGTACGCCGGTACTGCTCTTGGGAGGGAGCCCACGAAATCCACTGCTGGCAGTCAGTGACTTTCGTGGACTACTTCACGAGTCCCCATAGGAACATGACTTTTCCGGTCATGCAAGCGCCTTGGCTCACGGAAGGATGGACTGGGGCGTCCGAGAGGACGCGCCGACCGGCAGGTAGCACTTGCCCTGGTATTCGGCCTGGTTCTTGAGACAGGGCGGGCGCTTCTCCAGCGCCACCCAGCACCCGCCATTGATCTCCACCTCGCCCTCGTCGGGGAAGCAGGGGGCCTTGGCCTGGTTGCGGAAGGGGCCCCCGGGCATGGGATAGGCGATGGCCGCCGAACCTCGGCCGTGCTCGTCGGTAAAGATGGGCGCATCGAGCCGGGCCGCGGCCTCCGCGCCCACTGCATGGGCCACACGAGTCCCGGGAGTCGGGCTGTTGCCGGATCCGGCGAATCCCAACCAGAGGCCCACGCCGAGGGCCACCGTGGCGAGGCCCGTGATGACGCGCCCCCGCCGCGAGCGCAGCCAGCGGCGCGAGCGTCCGAGCCACCTGCGTAGCAGACCGATGGGCTCGCGGGTCAGGTGGGCGCGGGCCTGGGCGTTCTGCTCCACGCGCTCGACGGCGGAGGCCTGCAGGTCGAGCAGCTCCGCCAGCGCGGACAGCCGGCCCGAGGCCGGGGCGTGCAGCACCTCCAGCGCGACGTAGGGTGGCGATACGTTCGAGGAGGCGGAGATCCGCCAGTCCTCCATGGGCTCCCAGTCCGCATGCCGGTCGGGCATCAGCACGAGGGCCGGGCCCCCGGTGTGGACGTTGTGCGCCTCGTAGAGGCGGCCGAGGCCCGTCCCGAGGTCCTTGTGCTTGAAGCGCCTGCCGAGGTGGAACGGCCCCAGTCTTCCGCCCTTGAAGGGTGTGTCGTCGGCCATGTGCGGCCTCCTTCCGTGAGCCCTTCTATCACCTCTCGGAACGGGAGGCCGCACCTCATCTCGCAGGTCACTCCCTCCGTTGTCGGAGGCGCTCCAGTTCGGCCTGGGACTCCGCGAGGCGCCGTTCCAACTCCTCGCGCTGCCGAGCCTCCTCCTCGCGCCGCCGTGTTTCTTCCGCCAGCCGCTGCTCCGCCTCCTGTCGCAGCCGCTCCGCTTCCTCCAGTTGACGGGCGTCCGCGTCCGCCCGCTGTTGCAGCCCCTTCATCGTCTCCTGCATCCGGTCGATGAGCTCCTCGTACTCCAGCAGCAGCGCGCTCCCCGCCCAGAAGCGCAACCGGCCCTCTTCCACCTGCAGCTGCAGCCCCAGCACCTCCGAGCTGTATCGGCCCCGCTCCGAGGCGATGGAGACGTACTCCCTCGCCTCGGGCGAGGGCAGCCGGTAGCCGTACAGCCGCTGCCGGGCCCGGTCGTAGATGAAGTATTCGGGAATGCCCACCCGGGCATAGCGCTCCACGTTGTACTCGGCGTCCTTCTTGCGGTCGCCGCCGACGTGGACCTCCAGCACCCAGTCCAGCCCCTTGCCTTCGTGGCTCACCACCCACTTGCTGCGCAGGTGGTTCTCCGCATCCAGCACCACCACCAGGTCTGGCGCGAAGCGGCGCTCGGCGGGGTAGTACACCGGCAGCTCCGAGCCCACGTACACCCGCCGCCGCTGCCGCGAGAAGTACCCCTTGAGAGCCTGCAACGCGCCCATCTTCGCCTGGGAGTGCAGGTCTCCCTCGGGCATCGCCATCTCGTCCCACGTCACCTCCCCGGGCAGCTCCTCCACCACCCGGGCCCTCTCCACCTCGCTCATCCTCGCCCACTCTTCCCGCGAGGGCGCCCGGGGATAGGCGTCCTCCCGCGGCTCTTCGTCACGTGCCATGCCCCGCACGGTGCGGCACATGACCTGTCCGGTCAATCTCCCCGAGACGACCCGTGAGCAAGCGGTGGGCCAGATGACACAGGCATGCCGCTGCGAGTGAACCGCGGCACGGAGCGCGGCGCGTGCCGTCCCTCCCGGCCCTGCACGTCCCATCCCACGGACACTCGAGGCCGCGCACTGTCACGGCGGGCCTGGCGCTGTTGACCGGAGGAGTTGGTTTCGAGCTCCGCGTCCATTCGGATACGCCAGGGCCCGTGCGTTGACAGTGGGGCGACCCGCCACTGAAGATGGCGAGGAAGCGGGGGGACATGAAAATGTGGGCTCAGCAGCGCGGGTGTGGCGCGGAAACGCAGAGTAACGACCTTTGATCCGCTCCACTGTCGCGACTGGACTGCCATTCGAAAGACGCGCAGGGCTTCTGCTGCTCGTGGGGCTCTCGATGCTGGTGGCCTGCAACAAGCCGAAGACCGAGGAGAAGCCGGGCGTACGGCCCGCGCAGGCGGATGAAGCCCCCGTCATCACCGAGCCCGTCTCGCTGGAGATCGACGGCTTCAACTACACCGACCTGTACATCGACAGCTTCGAGGTGAACGGCCAGGGCGGAGGAAATCTCTTCGTCAGCTCTCCGACCTCGGGAGGTGGTGGAGGGGTGTGCTGTATGAGCTTCAGTCCGGGCACCAATCTTCCGGTGCAACTGAGAATCAAATGGACGCGGGAGCGGAAACGCTGGTGCGAGAAGGAAGCGCTGCTCACGGGCCCGGTGCCAGCCAATCCCCGCTACCTCGGGGTGCACTTCTTCCCCGATGGACATATCGAGGCCGAGATTACGGAGAATGATCCGGAGCCGAGGCTACGGCTGGAGCGAGTCGATCGAGGCAAACGCAAGCAGTCGGGTAACGCCGTGGCGGACGAGCAGACCGCGAGGTGCAAGGATGGCTACTAACGCCGAGCCAACTCAGGGGCATGTGATGGAAACCGGATGCGAGAGTCGACCTCAGGCCCGGAGTTTCCCGCGTGCGGCGCGAGGGCGCCTGCTGCTGGTGGGACTCTCGATGCTGGTGGCCTGCAACAAGCCGAAGACCGAGGAGAAGCCGGGCTCACAGCCTGCGCAGGCGGATGAGGTCCCCGTCATCACCCAGCCGGTCTCACTGACGATCAACGGCTTCAACTACACCGACCTGTACATCGACAGCTTCGAGGTGAACGGCCAGGGCGGAGGAAACCTTTTCGTCAGCTCTCCAACCTCGGGCGGTGGAAAAGACGTGTGCTGTGTGAGCTTCAGTCCTGGCACGAAGCTGCCGGTGGAACTGAGGATCAAGTGGACGCGGGACCGCAAGCGCTGGTGCGAGAAGGAAGCGCTGCTCAAGGGCCCGGTACCGGCCAACCCCCGCTACCTCGGAGTGCATTTCTTTCCCGACGGGCACATCGAGGCCGAGCTCACGGAGCAGGACCCGGAGCCGAAACTGCGGTTGCAGGATTATGACCCGGGGCGGCGCAAGGAGTCGGGCAACACAGTGGCGGACGAGCACACCGCGAGGTGCAAAGATGGCTACCAATAACGAGCCAAACAAACTGCAGTCTCCAGGAGTCCTGTGCCGGTCCGCATCACTTGCGGGCAAGACGGCCGACAAGACGGGGCGAGTGCCCGCCCCGACAAGCCAAGCCTCCGCCAAGGACTCCAGCGCTTCCGCTCAGCAGGGGGTCAGGGTTTCCTTCTTCTTCGATGGCACGGGCAACAACCTGGATGCGGATGTTGGAAACGGCGAGCACAGCAATGTGGCTCGCTTGTTCCGGGCACATCCCCGAAAGGATCCGGTTCAGGGGATCTTCGCTGAATACATCCCCGGTATCGGCACGCGCTTCAAGGAGATCGGCGACACCGGCGGAGAGACCCTGGGACTCGCCTTTGGTGGAAAGGGTCAGGCTCGACTCGACTGGGCGATGCGCCAGTTCGAAGAGCGCGCTACCCAGAGCAAGGGCCGCATGATCCACCTGGCGCTGTTCGGCTTCTCCCGGGGCGCGGCGCTGGCTCGCGCCTTCGCACGAATGGTCGCCGGCCGTTGCGAACGCTGTCCCGATGGCCTCTGGCGCTTCACGCACAAGGCGGGCCGCTATCCGATCCGCCTGTATTTCATGGGGCTGTTCGATTCCGTGGCTTCGGTCGGTGCGCCGATGGGCACGAACAATCTGCAATCCCTCGACCTGACGACGGGCGTGATGAATCTGGAGCAGGTGCTGCAGAGCCGCCACGCCTACGGCAGCACGCTCGATGACATCGCCTTCGCGGATGGCGGCGCGCCTGGCGCGGACCCGTCCTCGGGCATGTACGACGGCCATATGGGCTGGGCGTCCAACCTCCGCATCCCCGAGATGGTCGAGGATTGCGTCCACATGGTGGCGGCCCATGAGATCCGCAATTCCTTCCCGCTGGACAGCGTCGCCCAGGGTTCCCGCTACCCGAAGAGCTGCCGCGAGATCGTCTATCCCGGCGCGCACTCGGATGTGGGCGGGGGCTACCGCCAGGGCGAAGGCGCACGAAGCACGTTCCCCGGCTCATTCTTGAGCCTGGTGCCATTGAGGGCCATGCGCGCCGAGGCCATCAAGGCGGGGGTCCCTCTGATGGCGCAAATGCCCTCGGTGACCCTGAAGGGGGATTTCGCGGAGGATCCGGCCAGCCAGGCCGCCCTGAATACGCTCGAGCGCCGCTTCAATCTCTACATGAGAACCGTGGGTTGGGGCGGTACCAAGTCGTTGGGCGAGACGATGCTGGCCCACATGAATCTCTACTACCAGTGGCGGTTCTACAGGCTGGCAACCCGTGTTCCTGGCAAGCCCACGCCGGAGCAACTCCTTCTCCAGAAGCTCGAGCCGCGCTGGGCCAAGGAGGAGAGCCGGCTGACCGAGGCCACGAAGTCGCTGCGGCGCGAGGCCAGTGAACACAGGCAGATGGCCAGTCATCTCGCCCAGTCGGGCGCGTGGATGTTTGGTGCCGGGGCGAAGCGGGTCGAACAGGAGTTGAAGCTCGCGAACCAGAAGGAGGAAGAGTACCTCACGCAGAAGACCTTCCTGGATACGCTGCCGAGCTCGGATGGCTCGTTCGCGCGCAACTCGGCCATCTACGACAACCAGCTTCTGCTGGACGCGCGCATGCTCCAGGCTTTCGCGAAGAAGAAGGGGCGGGACAAGCTGCGCCCTCACTACAAGGCGGTGCTCGACGCCTACGAGGCCGAGTTCGAGCGCAAGCAGGGGCTGCGCAACCAGGAGATCATCGCGTTCTTCGAGACCTACGTTCACGACTCGCTGGCGGGCTTCGCCAAGGACGCGACCCTGCCTTCCGACCCCCGGGTCATCTACATCGGCGGGGATGAGAAGCTGCAGTACGCCGTGAACCAGCCTGCGGGCCGGGGTTTCTCGAACACCGCCACGGGTTGAGCCCACTGCATCGTGCCGGGGGGGCTTCCTGCCGAAGCCCCCGGCGCTGGAGTAGACGCCCCCCGCTGCAATCAGCGCCTCACACGTGCATTCCCCCGGACCTGAGCCGGCTCTCGGACGAGCGGAGGGCGAGCAGCGGAGCGTGGGCCCTTGTCGGGTGCCGGGACGCTTCGGACCTTTGCCTCATCACCGGACTTCGTGCGGCCGCGCGCGGGGTCCTTCTGCGATGGGAGCGAGCGATGGCGGAAAATCAGGGTGGGCCGGACAAGCGCATCATGAATCCACGGGCGGACCAGGACGCGGAGAAACTCCGGAAGGAAGCCCGGCACGAGGAAGAAGGGGAGCAGCGCCGGGACGTGGCGGACTCGGACGTGGGCATCGACGGCATCCGGGAGAAGGGCGTGGGCGGCCGTGGGGCCGACGACTCGAACGTGAGCAAGCGTGAGTCGCCGCCGCTGAAGGACAACGGCTAATCAGTTTCCCCACCATCCCCTCTCCCCTCTCCCCTCTCCCCTCGGGAGAGGGACGGGGTGAGGGTTTCTCGCGCACTCGGGTTGCGAGCACCCTCTCCCCCTGGGAGAGGGCTGGGGTGAGGGTCTGCGCCTCCCCCGAGACCCAGAGAAGACCTGACCCCTTCACCGTGGTGAGCACCCGGGCCCTCGGGGCCCGAGCCACCGCGCCCGGGACTCTCACATGCCGATCCCCCCTTCCGCGGAATCCTTCTGGCCGTGGCCCGAAGGTAACACGGCGCACGTGCCCTACCGTGTCTTCACGGATGCGGACCTGTTCCAGCGCGAGCAGGAGCGCATCTTCCAGGGGCCCACGTGGAGCTACGTCGGGCTGGAGGCCGAGGTGCCGGAGGAGGGCAGCTTCCGCACCACGCACATCGGGGACGTGCCCGTCATCCTCTCGCGCGCGAAGGACGGGCAGGTGCACGTGCTCATCAACCGCTGCTCGCACCGGGGCGCGCTGGTGCTGCACGAGGCGTGCGGCCAGCACAAACGCTTCAACTGCGTCTACCACCAGTGGGGCTACGACCCGGACGGCACGCTGCGCGCGGTACCCTTCAAGAACGGAGTGCAGGGGCAGGGCGGCTACTGCGGTGTGGACGTGGACATGAAGGCGTTGAGCCTGCGTAGGCTGCGCGTGGAGGTGCTCAACGGGCTCGTCTTCGCGAGCTTCCGCGAGGACACGCCGCCCTTGCGCGAGTACCTGGGAGGCGTCTGGCCGCAGCTCACGCGGGTCTTCGATGGGCGGAAGCTGCAGGTGCTCGGCTACCTGCGCCAGCGGGTGCGGGCCAACTGGAAGCTGTACTTCGAGAACGTGAAGGACCCGTACCACGCGGGACTCTTGCACCTGTTCGTGGCGACCTTCGGGCTGTTCCGCTCGACGCAGCGGGGCGAGACGCTGGCGGAGCCGAGCGGCTGCGGGCACCTCGTCTCGTACAAGGGCGGAGCGGAGGAGCACCGCGAGGAGTACGAGCAGCAGGGCATCTCGACGTACCAGAAGGGCTACCAGCTGCGCGCGCCCGAGCTCATGCGCAAGCTGCCGGACTTCAAGGACGACATCGCCGTCTCCATCCAGACCATCTTCCCCAGCCTGGTCGTCCACCGCATCTCCAACAGCATCGCCACGCGGCACGTGCTGCCGAGGGACGTGAACGACTTCGACCTCATCTGGACGCTGCTGGGGTACGAGGACGACACGGTGGAGCTGCGCAACCAGCGCATCCTCCAGGCGAACCTGGTGGGGCCCTCGGGCTACATCTCGCTGGAGGACGTGGAGGCGCTCGAAATCGTGCAGCGGGGCATCCAGGGCGAGCGGGGGGCCGCGGCCTTCGTGGCGCTTGGGGGGACGCAGGTGCAGTACGGCGAGCCGGAGAAGGACCTGGCCAACGAGACGGCCATCCGAGGCTTCTGGAAGACGTGGCGCACGTTGATGGGAGTGTGATGAGCATGGGGGACCCGACCATCCGCTGCACCGTGGAAGACCTGCTCTACCGCTACGCCGAGGCGCTGGACGATGGCGAGCTGGAGCGCTGGCCGGCGCTGTTCCTCGAGAGCGGGCAGTACCGGCTGATACCGAGGGAGAACCACCAGCGGGGGCTGCCGGTGAGCCTCATCCTGTGCACGAGCCGGGCGATGATGGAGGACCGGGTGGTGGCCATCCGCAAGGCGTGTGTCTACACGCCGCACGTGTGCCGGCACCTGCACACGAACGTGCGGGTGGGCGAGGTGGAAGCGGGGCACGTGGAGGCGCGGGCCAACTACGCGGTGTACCGGACGACAGAGGACGGCGAGACGGTGCTGCTGAGCGTGGGGCACGTGGAGGCGCGGGTGGCGCTGGAGCCGGAGCCGCGCTTCGAGCGGATGGACGTGGTGTACGAGACGTTCCGGATTCCGGGGCTGCTCGTGTACCCGATTTGAGCGTGGGGGGAGACGGATGGCGCGGGTGTTCTACGACGCGGACGCGGACCTGGGGCTGCTGAGCGGGTTGACGGTGTCCGTGTATGACTATGGGAGCGTGGGGCGGGCGCAGGCGTTGAACCTGAGGGACTCGGGGGTGCGCGTGGTGGTGTGCGAGCGCCCCGGGACTCCGGCGGCGGCGCGCGCGGAGGCGGACGGCTTCGAGTTGGTGGACGCGGTGGAAGCGGCGAGGCGCGGGGACGTGCTGGCGCTGCTGGTGGCGGACCTGGCGCAGGCGGAGCTGTTCCGCACGGCCATCGAGCCGAACCTGACGCCGGGGAAGCTGCTGCTCTACTACCACGGCTTCGCCATCCACTACGGGCTGGTGCGGCCGCCGGCGCGGGTGGACGTGGCGATGATCGCGCCGAATGGCCCGGGGGACCTCGTGCGCCGGACGTACGTGGAAGGGCAGGGCGTACCGTGCCTGGTGGCGGTGAAGCAGGACGCGACGGGACAGGCGCTGGAGCGGGCGCTGGCGTATGCGAAGGGGATGGGCGCGACGCGGGCAGGGGTCCTCGAGACGAGCTTCCGGGAGGAGACGGAGACGGACCTCTTCGGGGAGCAGGCGGTGCTGTGCGGAGGCATCACGGCGCTGGTGCACGCGAGCTACGAGACGCTGGTGGAGGCGGGCTACTCGGCGGAGGTGGCGTACTTCCAGGTGCTGCACGAACTGAAGCTGGTGGTGGACCTGATGTACGAGCACGGCATCTCGGGGATGCGCGAGCGCATCAGCGACACGGCGCTCTACGGGGACCTGACGCGGGGCCCGAGGGTGGTGGACGGAGCGGTGCGAGCGCGGCTGAAGGAGATGCTGCGGGAGATCCAGGACGGCCGTTTCGCGAAGGAGTGGATCGCGGAGAACGAGGCGGGCCGACCGAACCACCAGAGGCTGCTCGAGGAGGGCAAGCATCACCCCATCGAGGAAGTAGGCCGCCGCCTGCGAGCGATGATGCCGTGGTTCCAGAAACCCTGAGGCCCCAATATCCCCTCGCCCTCCGGGAGAGGGACGGGGTGAGGGTATCGAGGCAACCGGGTTCCCACCCGTGCAGGGGTTGCCAAGGCACGAAGGCCTCTTAGGTTGAGGAGCCTTCCAGTCGGAGGGCCTCTCAAGAGGACCGGTGCCCATGGCTGGAATCCGCGAGGACTACATCGAGCGAATGATCGAGCGGCTGGTGGCGGCGCTCGCGGCCATCCTCAAGGCGGGCAAGAGCCAGAAGACGGAGGAGGCGCTCGACCTGGTGCACCAGACGAGCCTGTCGCTCTTCGGGATGGAGTATCGGATGCTCATCACCATCGACGCGGGCTCGGTGGCGGGGCTGCTGGAGCATCCGGAGAAGCTCAAGGCCCTGGCGAAGCTGGTGAGTGTGGAGGCGGAACTCCTCCAGCAGCGCGGAGACACCGAGGGCGCGGCACACCGGCTCGGACACGCGCTCGCGCTGCTCCAGGAAGCGCAGCGCAGGAGAACGAAGCCCGACCCGGAGACGGAAGCACTCCTACGGGACGTGGAAGACCGGCTCGCCCGGGCCTGAGCCTCAGAGCGCCAGCTCCCACGTCTCGCCCACCTGGCCTTCGCCGAAGAGCGGATCCGGCTCCGAGTGGACGAGCTGGAAACCCGCTGCCGCGTAGAGGTGCCGGGCGGCGAGGAGCACGCTGTTCGTCCACAGCGTCACCTTGCGGTACCCGGCCTGACGGGCGAAGCGCACGCACTCGTCCACCAGCCGCGAGCCGATGCCCAGCCCACGCGCGGACGGCTCCACCAGGAGGAGCCGAAGCTTGGCGACCGTC